>NZ_JAUBTX010000013.1:0-90861 GCF_036705185.1 Microcoleus sp. B4-D4
GCTTGGATGGCTCCGATCGACCAACCTCACGAAAACTTCATGTTCCCAGAAGAAGTTCTTCCTCGCGGTAACGCACTTTAAAAAAATCAGGATTTGGATTTCAGATTAATTTAAGTTTTTTAAATTCTAATTGGAAATCCAAATACCTGTGCCTCGGGCGATCGCGGGTTCACCGCGATCGCCCGAGGCACAAAAAACCCAAAATCCCAAAACTAACATCGTTGGAGGTTCTACCGCGTGGTAACGCTCTCTAATTCCTATGTAAGCGGTCGCGACCAAGAATCCTCTGGGTTCGCTTGGTGGTCTGGCAACGCTCGTTTAATCAATCTCTCCGGCAAACTCTTGGGCGCACACGTCGCTCACGCTGGTTTGATCGTGTTCTGGGCCGGAGCAATGACTTTGTTTGAAGTCGCTCACTTTATCCCAGAAAAGCCCATGTACGAACAGGGGTTAATTTTGATGCCCCACGTCGCTACTTTGGGTTGGGGCGTCGGCCCCGGCGGTGAAGTCATTGATATCTTCCCGTTCTTCGTAGTCGGCGTTCTTCACTTGATTTCATCTGCTGTTCTCGGTTTGGGCGGCATTTATCACGCCGTTCGCGGCCCGGAAGTTCTCGAAGAATATTCTTCATTCTTCGGCTACGACTGGAAAGACAAAAACCAGATGACCAACATCATCGGTTATCACCTGATTTTATTGGGTGGCGGCTGCTTGCTGCTGGTTGCTAAAGCCATGTTCTTCGGCGGTGTCTACGACACTTGGGCTCCGGGCGGCGGCGACGTGCGTATTATCACGAACCCCACTCTGAATCCTGCCGTGATTTTTGGCTATTTGACTCGTTCTCCTTTTGGTGGCGAAGGCTGGATTGTCAGCGTCAACAACATGGAAGACATCATCGGCGGTCACATCTGGCTCGGCTTGATTTGTATCGGTGGCGGTGTTTGGCACATTTTGACCAAGCCTTTCGGCTGGGCTCGCCGTGCCTTAATCTGGTCTGGTGAAGCTTACCTGTCTTACAGCTTGGGCGCTTTGTCCCTGATGGGTTTCATCGCCGCCTGCTTTGTCTGGTTCAACAACACTGCTTACCCTAGCGAATTTTACGGCCCGACGGGCCCGGAAGCTTCTCAAGCACAAGCTTTGACCTTCCTGATCCGCGACCAACGCTTGGGTGCTAACGTCGGCTCTGCACAAGGCCCTACCGGTCTGGGTAAGTACCTGATGCGCTCTCCTACTGGCGAAATCATTTTCGGCGGTGAAACGATGCGTTTCTGGGATTTCCAAGGCCCTTGGTTGGAACCCCTGCGCGGTACTAACGGTTTGGACTTGAACAAAATCAAAAACGATATTCAGCCTTGGCAAGCTCGCCGCGCTGCTGAATACATGACTCACGCTCCTTTGGGTTCTTTGAACTCTGTGGGCGGCGTGGCAACTGAAGTTAACTCGTTTAACTTCACGTCTCCTCGTTCTTGGTTGTCCTGTTTCCACTTTGTGATGGGTTTCTTCTTCTTGGTCGGCCACTTGTGGCACGCGGGTCGCGCTCGCGCTGCTGTTGCTGGTTTTGAGAGAGGTATCGATCGCGAAAATGAAGCTGTGATGTCTATGCCTAACTTGGACTAATCGATCGAGCTTACGCTGATTTGATGGTCTAGTCAAAAAAAAGCTCCTGCGGTTAAGCAGGAGCTTTTTTTTGAGTAAATATAGCAGAAGGAAATTCGGCAACGAGCAATGTACGGGATGTAACGAATGGATGGATGGAACAAGAAAGAAGCAATAGACTGCATGGCTTTGGGCCATCAAGAACGTCCTAACTGTCAGGACGCTACATCGCATAAAAATTGGCGTTACGGTCGATCGACCGTTTTATAAATAATTATGCAAGTCTTGACACTTGACATTTTTCATGCTTTCGGGTAAAGAGCTTGCAAGGCCGGGTCTACAAAGTTTATATTTAATTAAGGTACAAAAGTTTTAATCGCACAAAATTGAAAAAAGTCATCAAAAGTTGCTGTTTGAAGGCAGCTCGCTAGCGGTACAAAACAAATCGACAATTGTTCTCAGGATATTCATATTTTTGATTAAATAACTGTGCTTGACAATTTTTTAAACACGCACAAAACTTTTGTGCCGCTTACTGTTATTGCTGGGAAAGCAAAAAATTAATAATGGACTCATTAAAAATCGAAAATGTCCAGGTAAGTTACGATCGAGCAAATTTACTCGATCGCATTGCCAACCGCATTCGCCACTCTCTAGAACTGCCAGAAATTCTCGGTGCCACAGCAGCAGAAGTTCAATCCTTCTTGGGAACAGACAGAGTTAAAATCTACAAATTTCATAGCGACGGCAGCGGTGAAGTGATTGCCGAATCAATTAACGGCAACCGCTTGCCATCTTTATTAGGACTGCATTTTCCAGCAGACGATATTCCCCCTGACGCCCGCCAACTGTTCGCGCAACTACAAGTGCGATCGATCGCCGATATCGATTCCGGGCTGCTCGGCCAAAGTCCCCGCCGCGACGCGGTTTCCGGTCAACTGCTGCCCGACGGAGTGCGCTTTCGGGCGATCGACCCCTGCCACGCCGAATACTTGAGCGCACTCGGTGTCAAAGCTTCCTTGGCAGTACCAATTTTTCACGGCGCAGAATTCTGGGGGTTGTTGGTATCTCACCACTCCGAATCCCGGAGTATCGCAGAAGAGGAACTGCAAGGCGTTCAGATGGTGGCAGATCAGCTCGGCGTAGCCATAGCCCAATCAACCCTCCTCGCCCTCGCCCAAGCCAAAGCTCAGCGGGAAGCTGCCGTCAACCGCGTCACCGCAGCCCTGCACTCCCACCCCGCGATGGAACTGCAAGCAGCTTTGGCAGAATGTGTAGCTGCACTAGCCGGAGCCGGCGGCAGGCTGTGCATTTTCGACAGCAAAATCACCAGTTTAGAGCCCGACTCGAACAATTCCACTCCCACACTCAAAGTCTACACTTGTGGCTCCGGGCCGAGGATGCAAATTTCGGCAAAATACCAGCAGGTAGAGCAATACAGCGTCTGGCACGAATATTTTAAATCCGGCGAGCAACAAGTTTGGGCAATTCCCGACTTGTACAAAATTAGCACTTTGAGAAGCCTGCAACCTGCATTTCGATCGACCAAAATTCGTAGCATTTTAATCGTACCGCTCAGAACCAGCCAGCAAATATTCGGTTACTTGAGCATTTTTCGAGAACAATTTGACACCGAAACTCTCTGGGCCGGACAGTTGGATGCCGACGGGCGGCTCGCCCAATCTCGGATATCTTTTGAAATATGGAAAGAGTCAAAAACCGCCCAAGTTCGCAAATGGAATGCTGAAGAACTTGAATTAGTAAAAACTTTTGGCAGATTTTTTTCTCAGGCGATTAACCACTCACAGCTTCACCAACAAATAGATGAACTTAATGTTAATTTAGAAAATCAAGTTCAAGAGCGCACGGATCAACTGCACCAGTTGACCCAACAGCAGCGAGTGCTGTTTGAAGTTGTGGCAAAAATGCGGGAATCCCTAGACTTGAACAGGATTTTTAACACGATGTCCCAGGAAGTGCGGCGGGCTTTAAATGCCGATCGCGTTGGGGTTTACCGCTTCGATCCTGCATCGGAATTTAAGGATGGCGAATTTGTTGCCGAAGATGTTTTGCCAGATTTTCTGTCAGCAATGGCAGTCAAAGTACACGATCATTGCTTTGGAGAAAGATACGCCCTGCTCTACTCTCGGGGGCGAGTTCACGCACTACCCGACATCACACAGGTCGGACTCCCAGATTGTTTTCGGCAAATATTAGATCAATTTCAGGTGAAAGCTACTTTAGTTGCACCAGTAATGAAAGGCAACGACCTTTGGGGGTTGCTGTGCGTACATCAGTGTTCGGCTCCCCGCAACTGGGAATCTTCGGAAATTCAGTTTCTTACCCAAATTTCCGCTCAGCTCAGCATCGCCCTAGAACAAGCAGATTTGCTCGCTCAAACTCAGCAGCAAGCAGTTGATTTGCAGCGGGCAGCCGAGCAGGAGCGGATACTATTTGAGGTGGTTACTAAGATTCGACAATCCCTCGATTTAGATAAAATCTTTCGCACGACAACGACAGAACTGCGGCGGATTTTAACTGCAGATAGAGTTGGAATTTATCGCTTCGACCCTGATTTAAATTTCAATGAAGGCGAATTTATTGCCGAAGCTGTTTTGCCAGCTTTTGATTCAGCAATCAATGTGAAAGTTTACGATCGTTTCTTTAGCGAAAAGTATGCAGAAAAATACAGTCAGGGACAAATTCAAGTGCTGCCACACATCGAAACTGCGGGACTCTCAGACTGCCACACTGCTCTTTTAGCTCAATTTCAAATTAAGGCGCAAATAATTATGCCTATGATGAATGGCAGCGCACTTTGGGGTTTGCTGTGCGTGCACCAATGCGACAGCCCGCGCAATTGGAATACTTCGGAAATCCAATTTGTGACGCAAGTTGGAGCTCAGTTGAGCGTTGCATTAGAACAAGCAGATTTGCTCGCTCAAACGCGGCAGCAAACGATCGACCTCCAGAGGACATCTGAGCAACAGCGGATACTGTTTGAAGTTGTGACAAAGATTCGAGAATCTCTCGATATGAACCTGATTTTTCAGACTGCAACCCAAGAACTTTGTCAGTTTATGCAAGTCGATAGAATGGCTGTCTATCACTTTAATCCTGATTGGGGCGGCGAATATGTTGCTGAGTTTGTCAAGGATGGCTGGAAAAGATTGGTAGGGGAAGATATCAATACAGTTTGGGAAGATACTTATTTGCAGCAACACCGAGGCGGCAGGTATCGCAATAATCAAACTCTAGCCGTTGACGATATTTATCAAGCTTGTCACTCGGAGTGTGTCGTCGGTATTTTAGAGCAATTTCAGGTGAAGGCTTATGCGATCGCCCCAATTTTTTTGGGACAAGAACTTTGGGGCTTGCTGGCAGCTTATCAACATTCTGGGCCGCGCTACTGGGAAAGTTCAGAAGTTAAATTTTTAGCTCAAGTCGCCAATCAGTTAGGCGTAGCTATCCAACAAGCCGATTTTCTGGATCAAACGAGACTACAATCCGCACAAATTGCTCAAAATTTAAAGGATTTACAGCAAACTCAAGCTCAATTGATTCAGACTGAAAAAATGTCGGGTTTGGGGCAACTGGTGGCAGGCATTGCTCACGAAATTAACAATCCCGTTAATTTTATTTACGGAAATCTCAATCACGCCAGTGATTATACTGAAAATTTGCTGACTTTGCTGGAACTTTACCAGCAGCAATATCCAGATTCTAGTTCTGAAATTGCTGAATTGACCGAAGAAATTGACTTGGAATTTCTGCTGGAAGATTTGCCTAAATTGCTATTGTCGATGAAGGTGGGAGCAGATCGCATCCGTCAAATTGTTCTGTCTTTGAGAAATTTCTCTCGGCTGGACGAAAGTCAAATGAAGGCGGTTGATATTCACGAAGGCATTGACAGCACGCTGTTAATTTTGCAGCACAGGTTGAAGTCTAATCCCGACAGTGCACATATTGTGCTAGTTAAAGAGTACGGCATTTTGCCTCTGGTTGAGTGTTATGCGGGACAGTTGAATCAGGTGTTTATGAATGTCATCGGAAATGCGATCGATGCTTTGGAATCGGAAAAGTTGCTTTCTGGTAAATCTGTGACTCCTCAAATTAAAATCTCTAGTGCTGTGGGTCAACTTAATGGCAATGTTCCTAGCGCGGTGATTCTGATTTCTGACAACGGCCCGGGAATTTCGGAATCTATGATACAACGCATATTTGACCCTTTTTTCACCACTAAGTCGGTGGGAAAAGGTACTGGATTGGGATTGTCAATTAGTTACCAAATTGTGGTAGAGAAACACGGCGGTGTTTTTAAGTGTAGTTCTCAATTGGGCAAAGGTACAGAGTTTGCGATCGAGATTCCGATTAATCAGCCGTCATCAGTCATTAGTCATTAGTCATCAGTCATCAGTCATTAGTGTTGTCCTCCCCGAGTTATTGTAGGGTGCGTCAGGGGGCTGAATGTTTTCGTCGCCTACTCAAGGATTCGGGCCCCCTGACGCACCCTACGGTTAGCTAACAGTCCCCTGGTGATCGCATTATGCAATACGAGGTTGAAGATGTGGGGGATGCGGAAGCATTTGAGGAAGAGTGTGCGGCGTTACCAGATTTTTCAGCAATGTTTGAATCACTTTGAAGAGTTGGTGATATAATAAAAAACCTTCAGCTTAAAGCCGAAGGTTGTCATCAGGGTGCATCTACTTGTTCTATATTCATTGGGGATTGAGTTGGATCAGGAAGAAGTGAGGGTATTGTGGCAAAGATTGCTTAACGAGTAATATCAATAGGTTTAGCGATCGCTATTTTCTACAACCTTACTTCACCGATAGACTTGCGGCGCTTCGTGTACATGGGCTTGTGCGACTGCCCGTGTCTCTCCCTATGTTTTGATGCTATCGCAAAGAAGCACGTAGACTTTCAAGTTCATCATCCTGTAAGCACTTAATAAAAGAACGAGGCATTCGCGCATTTGGATGTGGAAGAAAAGCAAAAAATCTCTCATAGTCCCCGATTTTAATGGACTCGGATATCGAAGCTGTTGAGGAAATATTGAATTGACTTTGGATCGCTTGGCGCGCAGGAGCTCCTAGAACCACAATGACTTTTGCTCTTGATAGTTCTAAAGTCCTCAATAAATAGGCTTTTACGCATTGATCCTGAGCTTGTTCTACGCCAATTTCAGAATGGGATTTGCAATGTACTATTTCGGTGAGAGCATAATCAATTCCTGGATTAACATCCCGTTGCAATAATTCAATCGCACGTTGACGGACTGCTGCCCAAAACTTAACAGCACGACTATATGTCCCATCCTTCATCAAGGATTGTTTACCATTGATAATCCAATCCTTTTGCCCTCCTCCAAAACGATAATTAAAGTAATTGTTTATATCGTTATCTGACCAACGCCAAGTGGGGTAGACTTCATCAGAACCAATTGATGGATTTGAACTCAAAAAAAGAATAGGCGCTTGCTCGATCTGCCCACTCCAAGGTTCAGGTATTTGGAAATTGTCTAAATCGAGCGATTTTTGAGAATTAACTATGTCACGGCAGGGATTTTCTGTAGAAGGATCTTCTAGACATTTCCGTGCATGAGGGCAGTGAGTAATTTCAGATAACAAATTTTTCTCAGACATTATTAAGGAGGTCTCAACTGAGACAGTCTTTCTTATAGTTTAACAGGGAATCTGGCTGTCTAACGGTTGAGACGAGCCGCAGCAGAAACTTCTGATTCTCAAAGATAACCTCTCGGTGGCTCCATCGATTTGTTGTCTTGCTTAACAAGCACATACCGCTCACTCCCCAATCATCGTCTTTGTGGCGGCTATTTCTTTTGGGCAGTTATTGTAGGGTGCGTCAGGGGGCTGAATGTTTTTGTCGCCTACTCAAGGATTCGCGCCCCCTGACTACGGTTAGCTTTGTTTATGTAGAGTCTCGGTTTTAACCGCCGAGTCAAGCCCAGTTCGATCGCCCGCGCCTGAACATGGTAAATTCAGTCAGACAGGCTTTTTTTAAAATAGCAAACTAAGCGCTTACAGTCGATCGACCCATACGCCATGCCAGATTCCGAATTCTCAGACGATTTAAAATGGACGCCCCAAGCCAAGGCTAAGCTGAAAAATATTCCCTATTTTGTCCGGGGACAAGCCCGCGTCCGCATCGAGCAATTGGCCCGCACCGCCGAAACCCAAGTCGTCACAGTTGACTTAGTTGAGCAAGCTCGCATCGAGTTTGGACAATAAGGGATCGAAATGTACCCTAAAGCTTTAGACTATATATTGCGTTGTAAGGACAAGGATTTAAAAAAGTAGTGCGTAAAATCGTTATAGCTGGCAACTGGAAAATGTACAAAACTAGGGCAGAATCCCTAGAGTTTCTTCAAGGATTCATGTCCTGCTTGACGGAAACCCCAGAGGAACGGGAAGTCGTGCTTTGCGTTCCTTTTACAGATTTGAGCGCCCTCTCGAAAAACCTTCATGGCAGCCGCATCAGACTCGGTGCTCAGAACGTTCACTGGGAAGAGTCGGGAGCTTTTACTGGCGAAATTTCCGGGTTAATGTTGGCAGAAATTGGGGTTCGCTACGTCATCGTCGGCCACAGCGAGCGCCGTCAATATTTTGGGGAAACTGACAAAACGGTGAATTTGCGGCTGAAAGCTGCTCAGAAATACGGCTTAATTCCAATTCTCTGCGTGGGAGAGACGAAGCAGCAGCGGGATTTAGGGGAAACAGAAGCTCATATTTTCTCTCAGTTGGCTGAGGATTTGGTTGGTGTTGACCAAGATAACTTAGTAATAGCTTACGAACCGATTTGGGCGATCGGCACTGGCGATACTTGCGAAACAAAGGAAGCTAACCGAGTTATTGGTTTGATTCGCTCTAAATTGACTAATCCTGACGTGCCGATTCAGTACGGCGGCTCTGTCAAAGGTGAGAATATTGATGAAGTTATGGCGATGCCTGAGATTGACGGAGTTTTGGTAGGCGGTGCGAGTTTGGAAGCTGCGAGCTTTGCTCGAATTGTCAATTATAAATAATTAGTATGTGCTAATTGGTAATTGCTAATTGGTGGTTGTCTGAGGCGTTTTGATGTTGAGAAATGACAATCTTTACGAGTTACCCCAAAATCTTCCAGTACCCAGTTGATGATGGGGCAACTAACCACCTTTTGGGCTACCAGCTTCTTCCAATTCCCTTGATGTCAACGGCTGGACTTATTTGAGGATGATAAATAATACGACGTTCGAGCGATCGCCTATAATTGTTATGTGCCTGTGAGTATTTCTCCAATCGAGAGAATTTTTCCATGAATGCGATCGTTCAAGCCAAACCCGCTTTAGAGGAGTTCCTCAAACTTCCTGAAACTGAACCAGCCTCAGAATTTCTTGAGGGAGAAATCCTTCAGAAACCCATGCCTCAAGGCGAACATAGCATACTTCGAGGCGCACTCTGCGAGACTATCGATCGAGTAGCGGAATCTCGGAAAATTGCTAAGGCTTTTCCCGAATTGCGCTGCACTTTTGGCGGTATGGCGATCGTACCAGATATAGCAGTATTCCGATGGGAAAGAATTCCTTTTTTGCCTTCGGGTAGAATTGCCAACATCTTTGAAATTAATCCAGATTGGTCGATCGAAATTTTATCCCCAAACCAAAGCCAAACAAAAGTCCTTGGTAAATTGCTGCACTGTTCGCGACAGGGTACTGAGTTGGGTTGGTTGCTAGATCCAGAGGAAGAAAGTATTTTAGCTGTATTTCCCGGACAAAAAGTAGAATTGTACCGAGGTACAGATCAGTTGCCAATTATTAATGGAATTGAGTTAGAATTGACCGTTGATAATGTTTTTAGCTGGTTGACTTTTGGTTGAAGAATCTTGGACATATCAGACTTTAAAAAACCTCATTTTAAAAAATGGTTCGTAGTGCGGAATGCAAGTCCGCTCTCAGGATGCGGAATGCGAGTCCGCACTACAAACCGTTTTTGTTATGCTAATCTACCGGACAGGATATCCAACCTAAAATCTCTAATTTAAAATCTCACTCGCCATGACACCTAACTCAGCCCAAATTATTATTAGAAATAAAGCTTTCGAGTGGGGAAAACGCACTTATTTAATGGGTGTTTTGAATATTACGCCTGACAGTTTTAGCGACGGCGGTGAATTCTATAGCATAGAATCTGCTTTAGCGCAAGCTGAAAATATGGTAAAATATGGCGTAGATATTATTGATATTGGCGGTCAATCTACGCGGCCCGGTGCAGCGGAAATATCCTTAGCAGAGGAACTCGATCGCGTGATACCTCTCGTAGAATTACTGCGACAAAAAACCGATGTTTTTGGGTCAGTTCCGATTTCGGTAGATACTACCAGAGCGGATGTTGCCAAAGCTGCTGTTGAGGCCGGAGCTGATATTGTCAACGATATTTCGGGAGCAACTTTTGACTCGGAAATGCTGTCAACCGTTGCTCAGTTGAAAGTGCCGATAATTTTGATGCACATTCGGGGAACTCCTGAGACGATGCAAAAACTAACTGACTATCGGGATTTAATAGGGGAAATTGGGGAATTTTTAGAGAGCCGAATTGCGGCGGCAGTTGCTGCGGGAATTGACAAATCTCAGATAATTATCGACCCCGGTATTGGCTTTGCTAAGACTTACAGTCAAAGCTTGGAAATTCTACAACAGTTGCCAAAATTTTGTTTTTTGGACTGTCCGATTTTAGTCGGAGTATCGCGCAAAAGCTTCATCGGTCAGATTTTGCAGCAGCCGGAAGCTAAACAAAGAATTTGGGGGACAGCGGCGGCTTGTACAAGTGCGATCGCAAATTTGGCCGATATCTTGCGAGTTCACGATGTCAGAGAAATGCACGATGTTTGTCTGGTGGCCGACGCTATCTTCAGAAATCAGTCTTGAGAAGTGTTGCTATCGATAACTTTTATTTCCCCGCCCTCAGAATGAATCACATCGGGCATAGAACCCATCAGCTCGCCCAGAGCTTCGCTCATGCTCCTCGGATCCATAAACAGAATTTTGGCGTTATCGCTTTCGCCTAATTTTTGTTGAGCGTCTAAGTATTTTTCAGTTACTAAGTAATTCAAAACTTGTTTGCTATTCGGATGGGAGTCTAAAGCTTCAACTAAGAGCCTCATGTACTCTTTAGTACCGATCGCCTTATTGACCATTGCTTGCCACTCGCTCTTGGTAGCCCGCTCTTCTTCCATAGCTTCTTGCACCCTTTTCGGAGGTGTAATGCTTTGAATTTCTACGCGAATTACTTTAACGCCCCAAGTTTCGGTAGCTTCGTCCAACTTCTTGAGTAACTTTTTATTCATGTCATCTCGGGAACCCAAGATGTCTTGCATGGGCAATCGACCAATTTCGGCGCGAAACGTAGTTAAAACTAAGTTGGCGATCGCATTTTCAATTTGATCGATTCCATAATAAGCTTTCTGCAAATTCACAACCCGCCAATACACAACGGCATCGACTTCAAGGGCCACATTATCTCCCGTGATTGCTGACTGAGGTTTAATATCTAAAACTCGTTCGCGGGTTGTGTCCACGCAGACTACTTTTTCGACCACAGGACTGATAAAGTGGAATCCGGGCTGGAGGGTTCGCTTGTATTGACCCAAACGTTCGACTAAAGCTTGATCCCCGCCGCTGATTATTTTGACGCTTGAGTTAAGAGTGTAGCCGAGGATGAGCGTAACGAGCATGGTGAGAATAGACGGCCCCATTTCTACTTTCCTGCTAAGGTTGACTGAGAATCGATCGGAAATATAATCTAATTTAACTCAAAATCAGCCGCACAGTGCTAAAATATCACGACTGTTAATAAGTCCTAACAGTTACTCGTATTGCTTCCGACTTAATATGCCGGACTTAACGTACCCGATTTGACCGCAGGATATCAAAAACACTTTTCCACAAAAATGAAAAACGATCGAGAGTTTCGCTTGTTCAAACCTTTGAAGTGGATCGCCCCAAGCATTTTGGCGGGTGCAGGAATCTGCCACATTGCAGTGGCCCAACCGGTACAAGCTGAACCAATCGCCCTGCAACTCTCGCAAAACTTGCAGTCGCAGAACTCGCAGCCACCGCGCCGGGGGCCTGCCGTGCGCGAAGTTATATCCTACGAAATGAAGGGAGACGAACTCAGGATTTGCAAGCAGGAAGGCAATTCCGAGAAAAAGTGCCAAGTTGTAGGTAAAGGCTACACGGTGGGTTTGAGAACTGCCAACGACCTCTACGGTCAAGGAAATCTGGTCAATGCCGAAGTTTTGTACCGACAAATAATCGCTCGCTATCCGAAACAAGCTGATACTTATTATAAGCTGGGAAATCTGCTTTCCGGGCAAGGTAAAATGAGCGATGCGATCGTCCAATTCCAAAAAGCAGTTGAAGTCAACCCACAGCACGCCAAAGCTTACAACGATTTAGGCGTGGCGATGGCAAGTCAAGGGCAGTTGCCAGAGGCAATTTTGCAGTGGAGACAAGCAGTTAAAATTAACGATCGATATCCCGATGCTTTAAACAATTTAGGAGTCGGTTTGTTCCAGCAAGGAGACAAGGAAAAGCAAGCCGAAGCAGTAGCCAGTCTCAAAAAAGCTAAGGAGTTATTTATCAAGCAGGGCAGAACTCAAGCGGCGACTAGAGTCGATCGAATTTTGGAAGAAATGAACTCGCAGTCGAGCGGTTCCTAAAACCGTACCGTGTCCGATCTACCTGGAATTAACCCGGTTCGACAGTTCTGAATGTAAGTTTTGTGACTCTGAAAACTTGGATTCAAAACTGTCAAACCAATCTTAATTATGCTCGTCGGCGGATTGAATGTGCGATCGATCTTGAGGTTTCTCCGACTTAAGTAACTACACAAAATTAATTACATAAAAACTCCTTGCTAGGTAAGGCTTTCACGCGAAATATTGTGTAATTAATTTTGCACGACTACTTATTCAGCCCGCCCTAACTACTGACTACTAACTAATGACTAATGACTTCTTAAAGCATTTCCCTCAAAACTTGTAAAATTACATCTCCGTCCACCCGATCGCTCACAGCAGCCTCGCCCAAACGCACCGGCAGCACAAACCGCACCTTACCATCCTGCACCTTCTTATCCAGTTGCAAAGTATTCAAAATCTCCTCAACATCCACACCAGCAGGCAACTTGGCAGGTAAACCCGCTTTTTCAATCAAAGCAGACTGGCGGCGATCGCACTCAGCGTCCCACATACCCAACTCCACAGCCAACCGGCTAGACGCAGCCATACCAATTGCCACACCTTCCCCGTGATTGATGACCTTGTAATTAGTCAAACTTTCCACAGCATGACCGATCGTGTGACCGTAATTCAAAATCGCCCGCAAACCCGACTCCTTCTCGTCCTTGCTGACCACATCAGCCTTAGCTTGACAAGACCTGCTCAAAATTTCCGCCAACAAATCCGCCTTCACATAGCGCATTTGATCCAAACGCTTGCAATTCTCCAACTTCGCGAAAAGTTCAGCATCCCAAATCACCCCGTACTTAATCACTTCCGCCATCGCCGAACGAAACTCCCGCGCCGGCAGAGTTTTGAGCACATCCGGGTCAATCAAAACCAAACGCGGCTGGTGAAAAGCCCCGATTAAATTCTTCCCCAAAGGATGATTTACCCCCGTTTTCCCGCCAATAGAAGCATCAACCATCGCCAGCAGCGAAGTCGGAACCTGCACCACATTAATTCCCCGCAGCCAAGTCGCCGCAGCAAAACCCGTCATATCCCCAACTACCCCGCCGCCCAAAGCCACCATTGTCGAAGAACGTTCCAAGCGATTGGCCAAAGCCGCACCGTAAATCTTCTGGATCGAATTTAAAGTTTTGTACTGTTCTCCCGGTGGTAAGATGCAGCTACTAACTTCCAGACCCGCAGATTCGAGGGCTGCTGTTGCTCTTTCGCCGTAGTGCCGAAAAATCGACTGATTCGAGACCAGCAGCACTTTTTTACCCAAATTTATCTCGCCCATCCGACTGCCGAGTTCGTCTAAACCGCCCGATCGCACGCAAACATTGTAAGATTGCGGCCCCAAGTCAACTTTTATCACTGAGTGCATATTTATTGATTTTAGATATTAGATTATAGATTATAGTTCTTAGTGTATGTCTTCTTATTGATTGTTTGGGAGAAATTGCAATGAGTCTTACCGGAGCAATAGCTTATTTTGGGATTTTCGGGGGCATGGTCGGCTTGGCGACAGTGCTGATGTTTGGTCTGCGGGCTGTCAAACTCATCTAATTTACTAACTTCAATGTGAAAACCAGAACATTAAACTTCTGGTAAAAATTGCGATCGGACGAAGTATTCGTGCAAAAAATCTTGAATTGTTCCTCTAGATTTAGCCTGCCAATACTTCGACCGATCGAACAATTATAGGATAGGTTTAATATAGTCTTTCTCAAAAATATTTTAGATACTTAGGCTTCGCTCAGTACGAGTTTTAGATTTTAGATTGAGGTATTGATCGATCGATACCTCATTTTTTGCTCGAACTGCTATAAATATTTAACCAGATGTGATAGATCGTGTTTTTAGATTTTGAGGATTTATACTTCTGATACCTGAAATAACTAAGAACAATGACGAAAAAATCATCTGGGTTAGGAACGTTCGGGGGTGTCTACACACCGTCAGTTTTGACGATCCTGGGCGTAATCATGTATCTGCGCTTTGGTTGGGTTGTCGGAAATGTTGGTTTGGTGGGAACCTTGATTATCGTCACCCTCTCCACCAGCATTACCTTTTTAACCTCCCTTTCGATCGGCGCGATCGCCACCGATCGCGTCGTTAGAGTCGGCGGAGCGTACTATATGATCGGTCGTTCCCTAGGACTAGAAATTGGCGGTGCTGTAGGCATTCCCCTTTATCTAGCCCAAGCCCTCTCCGTAGCCCTCTACACCCTCGGGTTTGCTGAAAGCGTAGTAGCAACCTTCCCGCAACTCAATCAGTTGTACGTAGCGTTAATTACAACGGTATTGGTCGCAGTATTGGCATTGACTTCTGCAGAAATCGCCATTCGCGCTCAGTACATAATTATGGCAGCGATCGCCCTTTCCTTGATCTCCCTCCTATTGGGCAACCCCTTAAATGTCCCCAACCCACAGATGTTTGAGACTCCAGCTTCTGGGGAGCCCTTTTGGGCAGTATTTGCGGTATTTTTTCCTGCCGTGACAGGGATTATGGCTGGGGTGAGTATGTCGGGAGATTTGCGAGATCCCAGTCGATCGATTCCCCTGGGCACGCTAGCAGCAGTAGGCACCGGATATTTGATCTATATGGGATTACCATTGATTCTGGCTATGCGGGCAGATACCCAGAGTTTGATCGACAATCCCCTGATTATGAAACAAATGTCTCTGTGGGGCCCAGCAATTTTGTTAGGCGTGTGGGGAGCAACCTTGAGCAGCGCCCTAGGTAGTATTCTCGGCGCACCCCGCGTTTTACAAGCCTTAGCTCGGGATGGCATTTTTCCTCGATGGTTGAGCTTTCTCGGCCAAGGAAGCGGCGCGGGTGATGAGCCGCGCATCGGGACAGCAGTAACTCTTGGAATTGCAACCGCGACGGTTTGTATCGGCGAGTTAAACCTGATCGCCCCCGTGCTGACAATGTTTTTCCTCACCACCTATTTAGTTCTCAACGTCTCCGCCGGGATAGAAGGATTTTTGCAAAGTCCCTCGTTTCGCCCCACCTTTCGCGTCCATTGGTCTCTATCTATGTTGGGGGCTTTGGGTTGTTTGGCGGTCATGTTTTTAATTGATGCTGTGGCCACCGTCATCGCTGGAATGATTGTCCTAGGGATCTATTTCTGGCTGCAGCAACGAGAATTGATCTCTGCCTGGGGAGACGTGCGACGGGGCCTTTGGCTGGCTATTTTTCGCTTTTGCTTGTTTAAATTGGGTACAGATGAAGACACGAAAAACTGGCGTCCCCATATTTTGGTACTCTCTGGTGCGCCAACCAAACACTGGTCGTCGATCGAACTGGCTGATGCGTTTACCCACAACCGAGGACTGATTACAGTTGCCACCATTCTGCCACTAGGCTCTCGGAATTTAGCCCAACAAACCCAGTTAGAAGCCACTATCCGGGACTATCTCGAACAGAGAAGCGTTCAAGCCCTGGTGCGCGTTTTCATGGCAAGCGATCCTTTTGTAGGGGCCCTGCGGTTGATCGAAGCCTACGGGTTGGGGTCTTTGGTTCCCAATACAATTCTTCTGGGGGATAGCGAAAGTCCAGAACGGCGATCGGGATACTGTCAGAACATCGCTGCGATTCACGCCTGCGGCCGCAGCATCGTTATTTTGCGAGAAAATCGCGATCGAGGGTTTGGAGCACGCCGCCGCATAGACGTCTGGTGGGGGGGACTGAAAGCTAATGGTAGTTTGATGCTATTGTTGGCCTATTTATTACGCACGGAAAGCGATTGGCGAGAAGCTACCATTAATCTCAAATTAGTGGTGAAAGACCAGAATGCTGCTCGTAGTGCCCAAAGCAATCTCGCCCGCGCGATCGCAGATTTACGCATAGAAGCGCAGCCGCAAGTGTTAGTAGCCGACGGAAGAACCTTTCATCAGATTCTCCACGATTCTTCAGAAAAAGCAGACCTAATTTTCTTAGGAATGGCCGTCCCTAGAGACACCCAAGATTACATTCAATACTATGAAAATTTGCAGAACATGGCGAAAGGATTACCCACAACTCTCTTTGTGCTAGCAGCTCCTAATTTTGCCTTTGAAGAAATCTTGAGCGATAGTCTTTGAACTCATATTTTCCATTGCTCGTTACCAGGATGTTCCTGGTAACGAGCAAATCCCCCAATCTAAAATCCCCCAATCTAAAATCTAAAATCTAAGCTGCTCACATTTTTGATAAAGGCTATATTACGACATACTCACCTTCACATTATAATTGGAATCAAAATTGTAAAATCTGTTAGTTTTCCCGGAATTGAGGAACAATTTAGCTGACCATGATGGTTGTCGCAAATAATGTGATAGCTAATAGATAGTCCCATTCCTGTACCTTTACCGATTTCCTTCGTGGTGAAAAATGGATTGAATATTTGCCCTTGAATCGATTTTGGTATGCCGTATCCATTGTCGGCGATCGCAATTTGAATAAATCCATCGACTACAGATGTCCGAATAGCAATCTGACCTACCTTTATTTCACGTTGATTAATATTATCTATAACACTTCTTTCATCAATTGCATCAATAGCGTTAGCGATAATATTCATAAATGCTTGGTTCAATTGTCCCGCACAGCACTCAATTTTTGGCAGCGCTTCATACTTTTTGACGATCGAAATTTGCGGGCGGGTAGAAGTAGCATTCAAACGATGACTTAAAATTAGCAGACTGCTATCAATTCCTTCGTGAATATCGACTTTTTTAAACTCAGCTTGATCTAAACGAGAAAAGTTACGTAACGATAATACAATATCTTTAATTCGGGTAGTGCCGACATTCATAGACTTTAATATTTTGCTAATATCTTTTTTCACAAAATCAAAATCCACCGCCTCTAATTCAGTTTTAATTTCAATAGGAGGGTGTGGTAAATATTTATGATAAAGCTGTATCAAATTCAGTATTATTTGAGTGTATTCCTCGATATGTCTAAGATTGCCGTGAATGAAACCAATGGGATTGTTAATTTCGTGGGCTATACCTGCCACTATTTGTCCTAGACTGGACATTTTCTCGCTATGAATCAGCTTTGCTTGGGTTTTTTTAAGCTCAAATAAGGTAGTCTCTGTTGCGATTTGAGCGCGACGGTAAACCTCTTGAGTAACTCGTGTTGCTAATAATTGCTGGAACGTGTAATGATAGATATTAACGTTAAGCAGAACAAATAGTGAACCCAGGCAAAATACTAAGCCAATCAAAATAGGAAGGAATTGCCACTGTTGATTTATAAGTAAGAATAAAGCTAGGCAATATCCCAATAGAAAAAATACCATCAAAAACCGCAGTATCTTCCAAGCTAGGTAGCCACTGTGTTCTTTTAGTAAATTTAAAATTTTTTGAGTTTTGATGATTGACAAGAGCATAAACCCTGCTCCTAACGCAATCAATAATAATGAAATCAACAATAAAATATCGACGTTCATAGATTTAAATTCTTCTTATAAAAAGCCTATATTACTTGTTTTTAAAGTAATATAGGCTGGTTTGTTTAGTAATTGATAATCGATAGACCTCTTGCAGAAATCTTCGAGTCATAGAGCAACCGCAGATATCGGGCAGATAAACACCGATTGACGCAGATGGTTTCAGGGTATTTTCGGATTTTTGCAAGAGGTCTGATGTATATGGCCATTACTCGTCACTTATCTTTTGATAATTGCTATAGATACAATTGATATTTCACTACCACAGAGTTGTTAATGAGAGCGGAGCTAAGTTAATCAGCAAATATCTGCGAAGCTTGGTTAATACCAATTTCATAAAGTAGCCCTAGATATTACCCCCCCAACCCCCCCGCGAGTTCGGGGGGGCTAAGAATTCATCTCTAGCACATCTTTAGAAAAATGATATAAATTAGCAAAATTAGCGAACCGAATAGTTCTATGTGTAACATTGCCGATCAAAGCATCGCAAGCAGACTCGACATAAAATTGTTAGTGGAGATCGATATTGTATATGACTTACACATCAATACCCCAGAAACCGGATTTTTGTCGTTTAAGCGGCCTTTAACGA
The DNA here is from genome assembly GCF_036705185.1 of Microcoleus sp. B4-D4. Classification (NCBI taxonomy): domain Bacteria; kingdom Bacillati; phylum Cyanobacteriota; class Cyanophyceae; order Oscillatoriales; family Microcoleaceae; genus Microcoleus; species Microcoleus sp. B4-D4. The sequence continues at coordinate 18,357 of NZ_JAUBTX010000013.1, forward strand.
TAGTAGAGAGCATCTCATTTCTGTCGCAAAGCATTTTTTTTTGAGTGCTGTCTCGCACAGCACAGCTATACAAGACTCGATCGCAAAACAGCACTACAAATGTAAAACTACAGATGATCCCCAAGAGTATTTCGGGAAAACAGAAAAGTGATGATACCCGTGCGTAAGTCCTATAGTAGTTTAAACTAGATTTGTACTCAACTGCTTTCAAATCATCATTAAATTATCTGCGTCCATCTGTGTTAATCCGCTTGAAATCTGCGGTTAAAAGCTAGATAGAAATTGATCTAACTCAAGTCTTGTGTTGCATTGATTTATTGATTGATTAAGAGTATCCCCAAAAAAGAGAAAATCCCTCAATCAGAATTTTTAAATAAGTGGGAGAGCAAAATCGCCAATCGATCGCTCTCGCTTTAACCTAAAATAACTTCTACTCCCCCCAATCCAAAATCTAAAATCTAAAATCTAAAATCGATATGTCTCATTCCACCGATATAGTCACCCTCGCCCGCTGGATGGCCGCCGACTTCAGCAATCAAGCCCAAGCCTTTGAAAATCCGCCTTTTTTCGCCCACATCCGCGTCTGCATGAGACCGTTACCCGTGGAAGTATTGGGCGGAGTAAGTCTTTATTTAGAACAAGCCTACGACATCGAGATCAACTCTCCGTACCGAGTGCGAGTGTTAAAATTAGTCCCGGCGGACGATCGCATCGACATCGAAAATTATGCGATCGAAAATGAAGCACAATTCTACGGCGCATCCCGCGAACCCCAACGGCTGCAAGAAATCAAAACAGCGCAACTGAAACTGCTCCCCGGATGCACCTTTCTCACGCACTGGACGGGCAGCAGCTTCAAAGGGTGCGTCGAACCCGGAAAAGGCTGCGCTGTGGTCAGAAACGGCAAAAACACCTATCTAGACAGCGAATTCGAGATCGACCAAGACAAGTTTATCAGTCACGATCGCGGACGCGACCCAGAAACCGACGCCCACGTCTGGGGAGCTCAAGCCGGCCCCTTTGAATTCACTCGCTGGGCCAGTTTCGCCGACGAAATTCAGGTTTAATGCCGAAAAACAGAGTCTCTTTTGGGCGATCACTTGCAGATTAAAGGTTCACAATGCACCATTACCTGGTACATTAACCCAGTATTGGCAAGCAAGATTCACCGTTGATTTATGAAAGTCCTGGTTATTGGTGGCGATGGCTATTGCGGTTGGGCAACCGCACTCTACCTTTCTCAAAAAGGTCACGAAGTTGGCATCCTCGACAGCTTCGTGCGGCGGCACTGGGATCTGGAACTGTGCAGCGACACCCTCACTCCTATCGCGCCGATTCAGCAACGACTCCAGCGATGGCAAGATTTAACGGGTAAGTCGATCGACTTGTTCGTCGGTGACATCACCAACTACGATTTTCTCAGCAAAAGCATGAGAAAATTTGCACCAGAGGCGATCGTCCATTTTGGCGAACAGCGTTCGGCACCTTTCTCAATGATTGATCGCGAACACGCAGTCCTCACCCAAGTCAATAACGTCGTCGGGACACTCAACCTGCTGTACGCCATCCGCGAAGACTTCCCCGACTGTCACCTAGTGAAACTCGGGACAATGGGCGAATACGGCACCCCGAATATTGACATTGAAGAAGGCTACATTACGATCGAGCACAACGGCCGCAAAGATACACTACCCTATCCCAAACAACCGGGCAGTTTCTACCACCTGTCAAAAGTCCACGACTCCCACAACATCCATTTTGCTTGCAAAATCTGGGGTTTAAGAGCCACCGACTTAAATCAGGGCGTAGTCTACGGCGTGCTCACAGAAGAAACCGGCATGGACGAACTGTTAATCAACCGTTTGGACTACGACGGAGTATTCGGTACGGCATTGAACAGATTTTGCATCCAAGCTGCGATCGGTCATCCCCTGACAGTTTACGGCACCGGCGGACAAACCCGCACCTTCCTAGACATTCGGGATACAGTGCGCTGCGTGGAATTAGCAATCGCCAACCCCGCAGCCGCCGGAGAATTCCGCGTTTTCAATCAATTCACCGAACAATTCAGCGTCGGCGACTTAGCCTTGTTGGTGCAAAAAGCAGGCACGGCAATGGGATTAAAAGTAGAAATCAACAACATCGAAAATCCCAGAGTCGAGAAAGAAGAACATTATTTCAATGCTAAAAACACCAGTTTGCTAGAACTAGGCTTGCAGCCGCACTATCTCTCAGATTCCCTGCTCGATTCTCTGTTGAATTTTGCTACAAAATATCAGCACCGCGTCGATAAAAACCAGATTTTGCCGAAGGTTTCTTGGCACAGGTAATTTTGGGTTTCTAGTTGCGGGAAAGAGTTTTTGTTAACGAACCGCGAAGGCGCAAAGGGCGCTAAGGAAGAGAGGAGAAGGGAAGGGAATAACTGCTAGCTTGTTTGGGAATAAATATAGCAACCGCGCCCGATGGTTAGGACGTTCTTAATTGCTGAAAGCTGGGGATCGATTCCTTTTTTATTTTTTTCACCCGCTCAGCTTCGCCCTTATAGCCTTCTTTCTTCTTCTTTCTTCCTCTTCCTTCTTTTCACCCGCTCAGCTTCGCCCTTATAGCCTTCTTCCTAATGACTAATGACTAATGACTAATGACTAATGACTACTGACTACTGACTACTGACTACTGACTACTGACTAATGACTACTGACTACTGACTACTGACTACTGACTACTGACTGCTGACTAATGACTAATGACTGCACTAACGGCGAGTTATCAAAATTATCGCCGAGTTAGCGCCTCGCCTGTGGCTGCGGACAAGGAGATATTAATTGCCAAAACAGCACAGGAAATTCACAGGATTAACTGCTTCGCTGAAGGTGTGGGTTTGCTTTTAGGTGGAATAATTTCATCTATTGGGATTCAGGGAATTTGCCTTTTACCTCAGAAACCTCTCGATCGCACTTAACTTAATTAAACAGTGTATCCTGTTACTAACCGCGAGATTTACCAAAGACTAGAAATATCGATTTCCTCAAGAATATATAATAAAGAATAACTATAACCTTCTTCCTTATTCCTGATGACGTTATACGGAAAGCTCGGAGACGACAGCACTAATGACTAATGACTAATGACTGATGATTGGCCTTCGACTTCGCTCAGGCTAAAATGACTAATGACTTCTTCCTTCTTCCTTCTTCCCTCTTCCCTCTTCCCTCTTCCTTCTTCGTTCTTCCCTCTTCCTTCTTCCCTCTTCCTTCTTCCTTCTTCCTTCTTCCTTCATTGTTATGAAAATTGCTCTGTTCACTGAAACATTTTGGCCGAAAATAGACGGCATTGTCACGCGCCTGATTCACACTGTAGATCATTTGCAGCGATCGGGCGAACAAGTTCTGATTTTTTCTCCAGATTACGGGATTACAGAATACAAAGGCGCTAGGGTTTACGGTGTGGAGGGTTTGCCTTTGCCGATGTACCCGGAGTTGAAAATGGCACTTCCTTCTCCGGCTGTCGGTCGCGAATTAGAGCAGTTTAAACCGGATATTATTCATGTTGTCAATCCCGCTATTTTGGGGTTGGGCGGCATATATTACGGCAAAAAGTTTAATATTCCGATTTTGGCTTCTTACCACACGCATTTACCTAAATATTTACACCACTACGGTTTTGGAATGCTCGAACCTTTGCTGTGGGAATTGCTTAAAGGTGCTCACAATCAAGCTGAATTAAATCTGTGCACTTCTACAGCAATGGTGGAGGAACTCAGAAATCACGGGATCGATCGGGTAGACTTGTGGCAGCGGGGCGTTGATACTGAAATGTTTGTCCCCGAATTGGCAAGTCCAGAAATGCGATCGCGCTTGTCTGAAAATAACCCAGACAGCCCCTTACTACTCTACGTCGGCCGCCTCGGTGCCGAAAAAGAAATCGAGTCGATTAAACCAGTCCTCGCCGCGATTCCCGGTGCCCGCCTCGCCCTCGTGGGAGACGGGCCGCACCGACAAACCCTCGAACAATATTTTGCTGACACCCCCACTAATTTTGTCGGCTACCTCAAGGGGCAAGAACTAGCTTCTGCTTACGCATCTGCCGATGCCTTCATTTTTCCCTCCCGCACCGAAACGCTAGGCTTGGTGCTCCTAGAAGCTATGGCTGCAGGAACGCCCGTAGTGGCGGCGCGCAGCGGCGGAATTCCCGATATCGTCACCGATGGGGTTAACGGCTATTTATTTGACCCGGATGATGAAGCAGGAGCTCTGGCTGCTACAAAGCGCCTGTTTGCGAATCCCGAAGAACGGGAAACCCTGCGCCAAAACGCTCGCTCTGAAGCTGAACGCTGGGGTTGGGGCGCTGCCACCGCACAACTGCGGCGCTACTATCAATCGGTGGTATTTGCCCAGTCGATGCCTTCTGCTGCGTGAATTTTTCAGTCAAAGCTGGCGATGCTAAAAACCTGGTTTCTCGATCGAGCCGATTCGCGCGTGCGTATGCAAATTCGCACTACGAACCTGATTTATTGCGATTAATCCACCGGACGCTATCGGACTCCTCTGTTAGAAGCTGTTGTGCTTTTTGCTACCGACCGCCCGACCGATCGCCCGATCGCCCGTTGGTAGCGAAAACCCGCTTTCTCCAAGATCGATCGAATCGAAATTTTTTGCGGCTGGGATTGCTGTAGCTATCGTGTTGTTGCGTTTACCATTAAACTATGAGTAGCATTTGGAATGCTTCGCCCGTGACAAAATACCGCCATTCAGCAGACCGCATACGGTAGCCGAAGGCGCTAAAGCAGTCAGATTGCGTAGCAGCCCCCTTACATAGCGTCAAATCTACATTGCCCGCGCTCGATCGCACCAGCCTGCAAGTTAATTTTGAAGCTGGCAGTGTTCCTCACTCAAGTTCAGCTTTAATTCACGAACCCAAATTGGTATCGATGTTGTAAAAAAACGATCGATCGAGCATATCTAAAAAGCCAACTGAAGTTGCGGCCAAAAAATAAACTCGCGATCCCTCAAAGCTACAAGCAAGTGCAGGCTTTTGGAGCAAACAACTTAAAAGTTGGCACCGCCGCAGAATCTAGCACCGATCGACCAGCAGGTCTGTCTACCCCTCTGAGCAAGCACTTAATCATGACATTCTCCAATGCTGGTAGCGTTCTGGCTACACTGACTCAAGTCAATTTTATGGGGGCATTAACCTCCCGTGTTAAGAGCCTGCCAGTTCCTGAATTAGTGTGCTTGCTGGACTTTATCACGGCAGAATTTCAGCAATTCATCCGGGCGATGGACCTGATTAACAATGAAGCACTCGAAACTCTCTTAGAGCAACTGTTAGATGCCTTCACTGTCAAAATTGGTCAAATTCTGCAAGCAGACCGGACAACAATTTTTTTGGTTGACTCCAGCAAAAATCAACTTTGGCACAAAAGAGCCCACGCGCTCACGGGCGAAGATGTAGAAGTTCGCTTGCCTATGGATGCAGGCATTTTAGGCTACGTAGCAACTACCGGAAAATCGATAAATGTCACAGAAGCTCGATCGCACGAGCATTTTAATTCCGAAGTAGACGAACCGCCGGGGTATCAAATCGAGACCATCCTCTGTATGCCGATTTTTAGCAGCAAGAGCCAAAACGAACCCGTAGCGGTGGTCAGACTGCTGAATAAAGCTGGCAATGCCCCCTTTGACGAAGAAGACGAAGTGCAGTTTCAGGCTTTTGCAGATTCGATCGGGATTATTCTCGAAAGCTGTCAGTCTTTCTACGTTGTCGCCCGCAATCAGCGAGGAGTGGCCGCGCTTTTGAGAGCCACCACAACTTTAGGTCAAAGTCTTGACTTGGAAACAACTTTGCGCGCAGTCATGGATCAAGCTCGCGACTTGATGCAGGCCGATCGCAGCACGCTATTTTTATTAAATCGGGAAACCAACGAACTCTGGACAAAAGTCGCCAAAGCCGACGGTACAACCATCGTCGAAATTCGCATTCCTGCCAATAAAGGAATTGCCGGCTACGTGGCTTCGACCGGTCAACCCCTAAATATTACAGATGCTTACGACGATCCCCGCTTTGACCCATCTACAGACCAGCAAACGGGATACCGCACTCGGACTGTCTTGTGTATGCCGGTGCATAACGCTAAAGGTGAGCTGATCGGGGTAACTCAGCTAATTAATAAAAATCAAGGCACTTTCACCGCTTCCGATGAAGAGTTTTTGCGAGCGTTTAATTCCCAAGCCGGAATGGCGCTGCAAAATTCTCAACTGTTTCAGAACGTGATGGTGGAAAAGCAGTATCAAAAAGATATGCTGCAAAGTCTGTCAGATGCAGTGATTTCCACCGATTTGCAGGGGCGGATCGTCACAATTAACGAAGCAGCGCTAGAATTGTTGGGCTGTCCCCCAAATCAAGCCAAAGGCAAACACCATCCCCAGATTTGGGAAGAAAAACTGATCGATCGTTATGTTTGGGAAGTTTTGCCGATCGATAATTTGCAATTTAGACTCGAAGATAGTCTCAACCATGCAGCCCGACATTACGTTCCCGAACAAAGTTTAACCGTGGGACTGTTGGTGGAAAAAACATTTTGTTCTGCAGCATCCGCAGAAGAAACAGCAGAAGACAGTTATATTTTGGCCGTGCCCGATCGCACAGACCCGAATTTATATTACGCTTGGGGCGAAAACACGGCCTGGACTGAAGAAGTAGCTCTAGCAGAATTAGCTAACTCCCAATCTCTATTTTCGCTGCCGAATTCTGCCCGGAATCACCCTTATTGTCCCCTACCCATCAAGAAATCTCAAATTAAACTAATTGAACGCAGTTTGAATTTGACAGTTAACCCGCTGATCAATCCAGAAGGCGGCGTGCGCGGCGGTTTAGTGGTACTCGAAGACATCAGCCGCGAAAAGCGGATGAAAAATACGATGTACCGCTATCTGACTCCCGGAGTTGTAGATAAAGTGATGGCCCTGGGCGAAGGAGCCCTGATGGTGGGCGAACGCAAAGACGTTACTATTTTATTTTCCGACATTCGCGGCTACACAACGCTGACTGAAAATTTGGGAGCGTCGGATGTGGTATCCCTGCTAAACGAATATTTTGAGACGATGGTGGAGGCAGTTTTCCACTACGAAGGTACTTTAGACAAGTTTATCGGCGATGCTTTAATGGCCGTGTTCGGCGCGCCGCTGCCGCTGAATCCTCCCGAAAGTCACGGTTGGATGGCGGTTCAGTCGGCTTTAGATATGCGGAGGCGTTTGAAAGAGTTTAATGATTCTCGCCCCACGGAAGTTCCGTTTCGTTTCGGAATAGGGATTAGTTCGGGAGAAGTCGTTTCCGGCAATATTGGTTCGGAAAAACGGATGGATTACACGGTAATCGGGGATGCGGTGAATTTGAGTTCGCGCTTGGAACAGCTTACAAAAGAGTACGGCTGCGATATTATTTTGAGTGAATTTACCTACAATTTGTGCCGCGAAGGAATTTGGGTGCGAGAGTTGGATAAGGTGCGGGTTAAGGGCAAAAATCAGCCTGTGGGAATTTACGAGCTGCTGCAAAATAGTACCGATCCCCTTGACGGCGAAACTGAAAGGTTTTTGGAACTTTACAGTAACGGTCGGGATGCTTATATTTCTAGAAATTTTCCGAAAGCTATTAGTTATTTTGAAGCGGCTTTAGCTATTCGACCGAGCGATCGACCTGTGGAAGTTCACCTACAGCGATCCCTCAGTTATTTGGAAGTACCCCCGCCCGACGATTGGGACGGCGTGCATACTATGACAACAAAATAGTCTACTCTATCATATCCGAGCGTTAAAACATAAAAAGATTGGAATAATTTTTGATATCTTCCTTATGACAGAGTTGATAAGTATAAAAATGTGAAAAAATCAATCTGATACCAAATTAAAGTTAGTATTTATTTCCAGGCCAACCATTAAATGAACTATTTATCTGTTCCGAATGCCACAAAAGCCGATCGCATTCTGGTGGTAGATGACGCACCAGATAATGTTTTGTTGGTGCAGACAATCCTGGAAGAAGAAGGTTACGAAATTAGCACGGCAGAGAACGGCTTTTCTGCCTTGAGCCAAATTGACAAGTCCGCCCCGGATTTGGTACTGCTAGATGTAATGATGCCGGGAATGGACGGTTACGAAGTCACCAAGCGAATTCGACAAAACAAGGAATTGCCCTTTATCCCAATTTTACTGATTACGGCTCACGACAGCGCCAGCGTAGTCCAAGGATTGGATATGGGAGCAGACGATTTCATCCGCAAACCGGTGGAAATGGACGAACTGCTAGCTCGGGTGCGATCGCTCCTGCGGCTAAAACACAGCGTAGACGAACGAAATTCGATCGCCCTCCAGCGCGAAGATTTTGTCTCCAGACTCGCCCACGACTTGCGGACGCCCCTGGTAGCTGCCGATCGAATGCTAACTTTAATGCAGCAGGGAGCTTTGGGAGAAATCTCCCCTCAGATGAGCGACGCTTTCGGGACAATGGTTCGCAGCAACAAAAACCTGATCGCGCTGGTAAATATGCTGCTGGAAGTCTACCGTTACGAAGCAGGCCGCAAATCCCTCAGTTTCGCTCCCGTGGACTTGCGCCAGTTGATTACCGAAGTAGCTGAAGAACTCGCTGCCCTAGCCGATGTCAAAAATTTGTCGGTTAATTTAGACTTGAGCGAAAGCGCAGAAAGTGCTCCGATTGCGAAGTATCCGGGCGATCGTTTGGAGCTGCACCGCTTGCTGACAAACTTAATCGGAAATGCAATCAAATTTACCGACAGCGGCTCCATAGATGTCAGCTTAAAAGCGGCAAATTCCCCCGCTTATACGAGCTTCAAAAATCAACCGCTGGCCTGGGTAATTATTCAAATCCAAGATACCGGCCCTGGCATTTCTGCAGCAGAACAAACCAAGTTATTTGAAAGGTTTAGCTCTGGAACTCACAAGACATCGGGCACGGGTTTGGGACTGCATCTCTGCCGCCAAATAGTCGAAGCTCACCGTGGCACAATTCATGTAGAATCAGAGTTGGGTAAAGGTAGCTTGTTTACTATTCGTTTGCCTTGTTAGAGCGGTATAAATAACTCTAACTTTTTGGGTGGAAAATGCCGACATTACTACAGATCAACTGTAATTGTAGGTTGCAAATTGCGTACCTAATCGAATTATGGTTAATTTACCCGATGTCATATAATTACTTGGCAACCGAATTTATGGCAATATGTGTAACTGTCCAGTGTGCGGTGCCCAATACACAGAAGCAAAAGCCGAATTTTGCTCGATTTGCGGCTGGGAGTTGACTCCCTACCCGCAACGCCCTAAGCCTTCCAAAACTTATTTAAAACAAGAACAAGTTAGATTGCAGTGGGCAAAAAAAATGTGGGAATCGACCCGCAATCAACAAAATTGGTCAGCCAGATTTGACGAGTTGCAACAGGAATTGCAGCAAGGTGCGATCGCCCGCACCTACATTCAATCTCAGTTAGAATGGGTTCTGTACCGCCTCGAACAACTAAACCCCGAATTCATAGCCGACACTTTACTCCGACTCGAAGAAAAAATTGGCGCGATACCTGACCAAACTCCGGCTATCTCTGAAGTGGGGATGGATTACCGACAACTGACAAAGCTGTTAGAAACCGGAAAATGGCGCAAAGCCGACGAACACACTTGGGAAATTTTGCTGCAAATTGCTGTCAGGGAAGATGAAGGCTGGCTGAGTGCAGCCGATATTGACGCCTTTCCTCTTACAGACCTTCGCACGATCGACCAACTTTGGCAACAATACAGCAGCGGGCGGTTCGGATTGACCGTACAGCAGCAGATTTGGGAAAGTGTTGGGGGGAAATATACAGAATTGTGCGATCGAGTCGGCTGGCGAGTCAAGGAAAATTGGAAATATTACAGTGAGCTCTCGTGGGGCGAAAATGCCCCCGCCGGACATCTCCCCGTCACCGCATGGAGACAGCGCGCTTGTTACGGCGCGGGCACACTCACCGCAGCCGAAAACTTTGCCCGCATTGTGGGGAGAATGGCTGCGGGCGATCGATAATTATCAAAAATTAAAAAACTCAACTAGACAGCAGGAGTCGGGCCCTCTAACTGTACTCCGTTGAGTGCCGGGAGGAATGCGCGTGAGGCCTGACTGCCGAGAAAATCTTTGATTTCCGCTATTGCAATATGAGTTTTCACGAGATACGATAACACCAGAGTTTGTGAAGAAAATGTCCCAAGTAATCACCGCCAAGCTAAAACTAAACCTGACTACCGAGCAAAAAGCTTTGGTGACTCAGACTACTTTAGCCTACCGAGATGCCTTGAATTACACTTCACAAGTCGCTTTTGACGCAGGCAAAACCAGCAATGGTGCTAAGCTGCAAAAAGCCGTCTACAACGAATTGCGGGTGAGATTTGGACTTGGAACCCAAATGGCTTGCAACGTACCCAGACAAGTTTCTGGAACCTACAAAACTCTGTGGACTAAGGTAAAACAATCTAACGATGCTATTGCTTCATGCTACACCAAGAGACGATATAAAGGGTTAGACAAAGCCCCTAAATACATCTCTCGAACTTGCACCCTAAATTATCAGCGCGACTACTCTTTTAAAACCGAAAGGCGAGTAAGTATCATCACTCTCCAAGGTCGAATAGTAGTTTTGTATGATGGCTACAACAAGCATTTAGACTTAATTGCCAATGGCGCTCATATTGGAGCAGCTAAAATTGTCTATCAGCGTTCCTCCAAAATATATTACCTGATGGTAAGTCTTGAAGTAGAAACGCCTAAAATTAACCCACTGAAAATAACTAGAATTTCTGGTGTTGACGTGGGTATGCGCTACTTAGCGGTAGAAACAGACTTACAAAATAAGTCTAAATTCTACTCAGGTTCAGATGTTAGACATAAAGCTAACCGCTACCATAAAGCACGGATGACTCTTCAGCGTAAAGACACTCGTTCAGCGAAGCGAAGATTAATCGCTTTGTCTGGGAGAGAGAGACGGTTTATCGCTGATGTAAACCACCAAATCAGTAAGGATATTGCCAAACCTAACAGCCTGATTGGACTAGAAAACCTCACCGGAATCCGGGACAGGACTAGAACAAAATCGGGTAATAAGGCAAGCAAGAAGAGACGACTAGCTAATCGAAACAAAGCTAAATGGTCATACTCCGAATTGCACGGGTATATTGACTACAAAGCTAACCTAAATGGTTCGTTAGCAACGAAAGTTCCGGCTCATTACACATCGAAAAGTTGTTCTAAATGTGGACATACTTCGGATGCTAATAGACCAAACAAAGGACTATTTTTTCGATGCGAATGTTGTAGTCATGAGCTTCATGCTGATTTGATTGGTGCGCGAAATATTGCAATGAGAGCGTTGCTTGTCCGGCAAGACTGGATGAGTACGGGGAGTTTGTCAGCATCCCCTGATGTGTCGGGCCGTGAAACTAAAGCTGAGATTCTTTCTAGATTCTCAGAATTGCGGTGGAGCTCAGATACAAGCCCACACCTCCGGCGGTACTCCGCTTGGTGATGGGTAGTTGACAATTGACAAGAAGCTGCTATAATCAAAACGGTTCAGCAACTGGGGCTGTGGCTCAGATGGATAGAGCAAGCGCCTCCTGAAGAATCGGGCACCCTGCGAGGAAACTCTGGGAGTGAATGTGGTCAAACTCAAGGAAGCCTAAGTCTGACGGCAGATAAGGTAATCTTGAGCCAAGCTTTATCTAAGTTTAGGTAAAGAAGGTGCAGAGACTGGCTTTAGGAAGTAAAACACAATAAAACCTCCTAAACATACGGCCACCACCTAAAGGCTGCAAGCCTATGGTGAAGGAATAGTCCGGAGAGTGGGGAAACTCACACAAATCTGAAGCGCTAGGTCGCCGGTTCGAACCCGGCCAGTCCCGTTCAAAAATCCATAACCGCCAAAAACACAAGGGTAAAGCCTGCTTTTGCCCTTTTGTTGTGCGTATCCGCTAACCAATTCACCTGACGGGGCGACCCGTACAAGTTATAGATTCAATTATTCAATCTAAAATCGCCACTTCCAGGCCCAACACAAGCCATAGATTCAATTATTTAATCTTTAATCTAAAATCTAAAATCTAAAATCCCCTGACCCTTTTTTAAATTCTTAATTTTAAATTCCTGTTAGTGGGTTGTACGTGCGGTATTTTTTGTTATGGTTCCTTTGTCAGCTATGCAAAATTTTTATAGGTTTAGATGTGGTTAAGAATCAATTCAAACACGCGGCGTTACAAGCGTTTGAGAACTTCATGCAGTTTTTGGTTCCTCGTCGGGCTGGTGATAGCGTGTTGGTTTGGCTATCTCCAGCTTAAAAGCGAATTTCTGAAACCCCAAGCTTTGCTAGTTCTAGGTGGGGCTACGGAGCGAGAGGTGTTTGCGGCAAAATTTGCTCAGAAGCATCCTCAATTGCCAATTTGGGTGTCTTCTGGCAGCAATCCAGAGTTCGCCGAATGGGTGTTTTCAGAAGCGGGCATTAAGTCCGATCGCCTGCACCTAGACTACAGAGCGGTGGATACGGTAACAAATTTTACCACGCTGGTAGATGAATTGAAAGCTAGAGGGATTGAGAGCGTGTATCTGATTACTTCTGACGATCATATGCGGCGAGCCGAGATTATCGGCGAAATCGTGCTCGGCAGTAGAGGCATTAGTTTTAAGCCTGTAGCAGTTCCCTCCGGGCGAACCCCCGAACCGGTAGAAAAAGCTGTTCGCGACGGCGCTAGAGCCCTTCTTTGGCTGACAACGGGTTATACCGGTGCTAACTTCAGCCAAGCCAGAATTGAATAAATTACTCTGGGATGCACGGGTAGCCAGAAACCGAGTTTTCTCACCACAATATTTGTTTAAAACCTTCAATAATAGTCAAACAACCCCGGTTTCTTGACTCCGATGCGTAAGTTTTTTAAACAAACGTCAGGATTGAGCAAGCTTTAAATCTTTTTACACTTGTCTCCTATAGCGCAATTTAACAAACCACGAAAACGCTAATGAAAAATGTGCAATCAGAGCAGAGAAAAGCACAAAAAATCAGAAGAAAGCAAAACATAAAAGAGAAATAGTAGTTTAAAATTAGTAGATGAACTTCAATCGCCAAAGTTAATGACTGACATAATTATGCCGCAAGTTTTGGAGCAAATTTTGAGTAACAGCAAGACTGCGGATGCTGTTTTTTCAGCTTTGCTACCGGCTTTAGGTGAAGTGTTAAAATGCGATCGCGTTTTTCTTTATCTCCGCAATCCTGAAACCAAAACAGGTAAAGCAGCTTACTGCTGGTGTCGCAACTCGAACTATCCCGATGTTACCACTGTCGAATGGAAAAAAGAACCGGAATCTTTAGGGGAAGAAGACCCTTTGTTTGCAGCAGCCTTGCGAGCTGAGCCGTCGATTTTTGTTGAGGATGTCGAAACAGCAAATCCTGAAGTTGTCAACAAAGATTTTGAAGCAAAACAGTTCGGCCATCGTGCTTTGATTCACGCTCACCTTTGTGTTGATGGCTTGTTGTGGGGGGTTTTGCAGCCTTGTATTTTCGATCGCCCCAGAGTCTGGACTGACTCTGACCACCAATTTATTGCAGCAGTTACAGAAAAAATTTCGCCCTTGGCTGTTGCTTTTGTTAAGGGCGCGCAACCGACATAAAATAGGTTTGTAGTGTGGAATGCGAGTCCGCTCAAAAGAAAAAACTGAAGTCCGAACGATCGAACAAGGGCAAGCACATCAGCGGCCCAAATCGTGCATCGCATTAATCTCCCTTGCACATCTTTGAGTCAGCGCTTCCAACTCCTCGCGATCCGACGAACCGGGCGCCTCAATTACTTTACCAATTCGTATAGTTAACGGCACCGGTTGCGGTACTAGCAAACCTTTGATGGAAATCGCATGAGTTCCCCACAAACTAACAGGTAACAGCGGGGCTTTAGCCTTAGCAGCTATCAGCGCAGCACCTAATTTTGGTTCAGTAATTCTGCCGTCTGGCGTGCGACTTCCTTGCAAAAATACACCAGTCGCCCAGCCATTGTCCAAAGAGTTGATAGCCGATCGAATTGCACTGCGATCGGCACTTTTCCGGTTGACTGGATAAGCACCGTAAAGCGTAATTGCCTGCTTCAAAATAGGAACTTTAAATAATTCTTCCTTCGCCATAAATGCGACAGGCCGCCTCATGCAATTAGACAAAATTGGCGGGTCAAAATCGCTGGCGTGATTGCTGACTACTACCAGCGGCCCTTCTGCTGGAACGTTTTCGGCACCGTAGATGCGGCCCCGAAAGTAAAGGTGCAGCATGGGGCTGACTATTGACCACTTGAATAAATAGTAGAGAAGTAAACTTTCGACTGGTTCGCGACTTTTACTCACAGAAAAACCTGAAATTTTAAATTACATCGAATATTAGCCTATCAGTTCAGCAATCAAAATTGAACAGTATTTTGAGGTTTTTAGGGTGCTGGTGGCGCACCAGCGGTATCAACTCAAGCAAAAATATCCCGGTTGTCTGCGGTTGGAAACCGCGCCTGCACAAACAAAACCTACTCCAAGCGGTTAGCAACGTAGATTTTCAATTGAGGTTTTCGAGCCTTCTCGATCGCCCGTACCGGCTTTGCACAACAAGCCGCAGTAAAATTTGCCTGTTGTGCTATTTATTTTTCGCCACTTTTCGGGCCAACGAACTCAATTTTAGAGCCTGGGGCTTAATTCAACGTTAACAATCGATTAAGCGGGTACATCTGCAAAACTGCTCACATTTACCAAGTCTAGATCCGGACAAGTCCGTTTGATCAAACCTGTGAGAACTTTGCCGGGGCCAATTTCCAATACCCGATCGATTCCTTGTTGCGGCAATTGCAGCGAAATTTCTCGCCAGCGCACACCTTTAGTCATCTGCTGGTTCAACCGCTGCTTTAAAGTCGCCGCGCTGGTAGTCGCTGTCGGTTCTGAGTTCGAGAGCACCAGCATTTTAGCATCCGAAAACCTTGCCGCTTTTAAGGCTTGTTGAAACTCTGATGCCACTGATGCCATCAACGGAGAGTGAAACGCACCAGAAACATTCAATTTAACGGCGCGTTTGACTTTGATTTTGGCAAGCAAATCTTCTACTGCTTCTGGAGTTCCAGAAATCACAACTTGTGCTTCGCTGTTGTCGTTGGCGAGTACCACGTCTTGGCTGTATTGAATTTGCAGTTCTAGTTGCTGCCTGTCAAACCCGATCAAAGCCACCATTTTGCCACCGGAGGCTGTGTCCATGAGTTCGGCGCGACGTTTGACCAAGCGCAATCCCGTTTCAAAGTCAAACACGCCTGCTGCGTAGAGGGCAACGTATTCTCCTAAACTGTGACCTGCCACCACTGCTGGCCGATCGCTCTTTTCTCGCACTAAGTCTGCCAAAATGCTTTCTATTACGTACAAGCAAGGCTGAGTGTAGAGAGTGCGAGATAGTTTTGCTTCTTCTTTTTGGCAAACTTCTGGGACAGACCAGCCTAAAATATCTTTGGCTAGCTCAAATTTGGCTTTCGCTGTTGGCAAGTTTAATAAATCTGCACCCATCCCGATCGCCTGGGAACCTTGTCCGGGAAATACCCATGCTGTTTTAGTCATTTTTCCGGTAATCTGCTAATTGGTGGTTGCTAAGAAAGTGATTCCAAAAATTCTTTGTTTCCCGCTTTTAATTTCGCTTGCTGGTATCCGCTATCTTTCGGTTCACGAACTATCTACTAGCGACTCACAATTATAACATATAACTGCGCTTTTTACTAGGTTTATATTTTTTTGCTACTTTAGTTCAGATCGATCGCCCTAGCGTAATTTTCCACCTGCGACGAGGGGAAAGTCGAACCCAAAATAGAGGATTTTCAATTGCAGCATACACTTTTCCAGAATTCCGGTCGGAGAATGTACGGCTTTGTGCGCGCATTACCCTATTTACAACCTATTAAAAAGGTAAAGAATTTTTATTTTTCAATCGTCGCACTCCCGAAAATCACGCTTGGCAAGTTGAAATCTGCCAAATATTATACCAGCTACCTAAAAAAATGAAACCGCAGGCCCGCGATCCCAACCCATAGTTCATCAGTAATTCCCCAATCTACAATCTAAAATCTAAAACTCGTATGCTCGCTAAGCCGAAGTATCTAAAATCCTACTACCTTCCCCATTGAAAAATCCCCGCCCCCCAAGTCAAACCAGCACCAAAACCAGCAGCAGCAATAGTCTCGCCTGCTTTAACTTTACCCTGACGCACGGCTTCGTCTAAAGCAATCGGAATTGAAGCCGCTGAGGTATTGCCGTAATTTGCCAAATTGCTAATGACTTTTTCCGGGGGAATTTTCAGCCTTTGAGCAACTGCATCAAGAATCCGCTGATTGGCTTGGTGCAACAGCAGCCAGTCTATTTCTGCCGCGCTGACATTTGCCCGAAACATAGCTTTTTCTATGACTTCCGGCACTTTTTTTACCGCAAAACGATAGATTTCTTGACCGTTCATTGTGATGGGCCCAAACCCGCCTACTCCGATATTCACCCCTTCAATTAATTCTTTTGATTCGGCGTTGAAAGCCAAATTGAGAGACGCATTTTGCGTGCCGTCACTGCGAATTTCAAATCCCAAAAAGCGATCGACTTCGGAAGCTTGCAATACCACCGCACCTGCACCGTCTCCAAATAGAATGCAAGTACCCCGATCCGACCAATTCACCCAGCGAGATAAAATATCTGCTCCAATTAGCAAAACATTTTGATAAACGCCTGTGCGAATAAACTGCGAGGCTGTAACTAAACCAAAAACAAAACCAGAACAAGCTGCTGTCAGATCGAAAGCCACAGCTTTTGTTGCGCCTAACTGATATTGAATTTTGCCTGCACTACCAAACAAATCGTCGGGACTTGAGGTGGCCAAAATAATCAAATCGATATCTGCGGGCGAAATTTCTGCCATTTCGATCGCCCTTCGGGATGCTTCGGTTGCCAAATCGCACAAAGAAGTGCGATCGTCCGCCAACCTGCGCGATCGAATACCCGTTCGCGCCGCAATCCACTCGTCAGAAGTTTCTACTATCTGACTCAAGCCGTTATTATCAAGGGAAACCTGCGGTGTACAAGAACCGCTACCCGTGACGGCAATACCCAACCCTGATTGCTGCAACATTCCTCTCCATTTACTCGCTATTCAGTTCAAAAATTAAAAATTAAAAATTACAAATTAAACTTCTTTTTTAAACTACTGAAATTACTTTTTTAGCGAGTAAAACAGATTGTTTAATTTGACATTTTTAATTTTTAATTTCTACTTACTGCCTCTAATTGACAGCTTCTTGTTCCAGAGCGGTTTCGCGATTTTCAGAGCGAATTCGTTCCAGCACTTGGTTGTCAATAGCCTCTTTCGCCAAACGAATGGCATTAAAAATCGAGGCAGCTTGAGACGAACCGTGGCTGATAATGCAAACTCCAGCAACGCCCAACAGCAAACCGCCGCCGTGTTCAACGTGGTCTACCCGCTGCTTGAACCCCTTGAGGCTTTCTTGCAGGAGGGGAGCACTAATTTGATTTTTGAGTCCGGCTGCCAATTCTTCCTTAAGCACTTGCACCACGACTTCGCCCACCGCTTCGGCAAACTTCAACAACACGTTGCCTACAAACCCGTCGCAGACAATCACGTCGAACTTCCCCGACAGCACGTCGCGGCCTTCGGCATTTCCTACAAAAGGAATGTGAGGATTGTCCACCAATAATTGATGGGTGCGTACCGCCGCGTCGTTACCTTTAGAAGGTTCTTCGCCAATATTGAGCAGACCGATTTTTGGTTCGGCTACGCCCAAAACGCACTGGCTGTAAATAGTTCCCATCAGAGCAAACTGCTCCAAAAATTTGGGGCGGCAGTCCACGTTAGCGCCAACATCGAGAATGAGCACGGAGCTGCCCGATACCATTGTCGGCAAAACCGCACCGATCGCAGGGCGATCGATTCCCGGGAGCCGCCCCAACCTCAGCAGGGCCGCAGCCATCGCCGCGCCGGAGTGACCGGCGGACACCACAGCATCAGCTTGCTGCTGCTTTACCAAGTTCATGGCTACGTTAATCGAAGCCTTGGGTTTGCGTTTGAGGGCACTTAAAGGTTCTTCGTGCATTTCTACCGTTCCTTCAGAAGGAACGATTTCTAGCTGACCTTTGCAGACGCGGCCGATCGCGTCTTGAAGACGTAGCGACTCTTCTATTTGCTGCGGGTCGCCCACCAGCAAAATCTCGACGCCTAATTCTTCCTGTGCCTTAAGCGCTCCAGCTACAACTTCGGCGGGAGCATGATCCCCACCCATAGCGTCTATTGCAATTCTTGCGCGTGTCGATCCCATTGACCAATGTTTGAGAAACATTAAAAATTTTACCAGGAAGTCAGTCGATTTTAGATTTTAGATTTTAGATTTTAGATTGACTTGCAGTATTGAATCTGGGTGGAGGAACTAGGCTTTAAAATTTTGGGAGCATTCACTTCAGCAGTCGGGCGCAGGGTATCGGTTTTTTGCGGATCTGGAGTCTGAATCCAGAAAAGCGAATAAATCACTAAAATCTGCTCGCGCCCGATCGGACAATTGTCAATACCGACTACTCTGAGAGAGCTTGTTTTGTCCCTACTTTACTTTTTTGACTGCAAATTGAAAAACTCAACCGAATAGTTTACTGTGCGCCCCGCCGAAAAACGGATACTTGCTTCCACTCGTGGTGAGCCGCCCACAATTTTAGACTTTTGTTCAATCTCCCAGATTGAGTTGTGGACTAAATCTAAAATCTAAAATCTAAAATCTAAAATCGACTGACTGACTTAGGAGTAAAAAATGCTGGATTTATTTAGCTCGGGAATCATGTCTCTGTGGCTGGACATGGCTGGGGTACGCAGTGCCGCACCCAACGCCGTGTCGGTGCTGGCTTGGCGGGGAGGGATGCCCGGGTTAGTGGTGGCCGAAGAGCTGGCTTTTGGGAAAATAGATGCGGCAAATTCAGACTTGCCCGCAGAAGCTGCCGTGCAGGAATATTTAAAAGATTTGAAGGCGAAGCATCTCATCGACGGCAATCAGGGAATTTGGGTGCAAGCGGGAATGCTGCCGCTGGTAAGTCAGCAGGGGACGGTGCTGATGCCTGGGGCTTCCCTGACTAAGATTGCGACTTCTCTGGCTTCCCTAGAAACTTGGGGCGCGGATCATCAGTTTGAAACGCGGTTTTGGGGAACGGGGCCCATTAGGAATGGGGTGTTGCAGGGGGATTTGGTGATTGCTGGCGGGGGCGATCCGCTGTTTGTGTGGGAGGAGGCGATCGCGGTGGGTAATGCTCTCAATCAAATGGGTATCAATCGCGTGGCGGGAAATTTGGTCGTAACTGGCAATTTTCCCATGAACTACCAGTCCGATCCTCTGGTTGCGGGGGAGAGTATGCGACAAGCTCTCGATAGTCGCAGTTGGTCGCCAGACCTGCTGGCAATCTATTCTAAGATGGCTCCGGGCACCCGAAAGCCACAAGTAACGATCGCCGGCAGCCCGATCGCTCAAAAAATTCCTGCTTCCGGGCGTTTGCTGTTGAAACGCCGATCGCTTCCTTTAGCCGAAATTCTCAAGCAGATGAACGTCCACAGCGACAATGAAATTGCCCAAATGCTGGCCGACAATTTGGGCGGGGCAAAAGTTGTTCAGCAACAAGCGACTTGGGCTGCTGGGGTGCCGCAGGCGGAACTTCAATTAATTAACGGTTCGGGCTTGGGAGTCGAAAATCAAATGTCTCCGAGGGCGGCTTGCGCGATGATGCAGGCGATCGGGCGCAACCTTCAGACTACAGGGCTGACGATTGCTGACTTGTTTCCAGTGTCCGGGCGCGATAAAGGAACTTTGGAACACCGACACATTCCGCGATCGGCTGTGGTGAAAACTGGTACTTTGAACACGGTGATTGCTTTGGCCGGAGCCATACCCACGCGCGATCGGGGCTTAGTTTGGTTTGCAATTATCAATCGCGGCACCGATTGGGACTCTTTGAGAGAGCAGCAAGATATATTTTTGCAAAAGCTGGTGCAGCAGTGGGGCACTGCAACGGCTTTACCTATAGCAATTACACCGCATATAGACGGTGCCAGACCGGCCCTAGGCGCGGCAAATCGCAGCGATATTTTGCTCGGAGGTTGAAGAAGTCCTTAGTCAGTAGTCAGTAGTCAGTAGTCAGTAGTCAGTAGTCAGTAGTCAGTAGTCAGTAGTCAGTAGTCAGTAGGTAGGGGCGGTGCCAAGAGTGCCAGCCCTCTTAACAGTTAACAGTCAGCAGTCAGCAGTCAGCAGTTAACAGTCAACAGTCAACAGTCAACAGTCAGCAGTCAACAGTCAGCACTCAACAGTCAGCACTCAGCACTCAGCACTCAGCACTCAACAGTCAGCAGTCAGCACTCAACAGTCAGCAGTCAGCAGTCAACAGTCAACAGTTGCGGTGAATGCCCCAGAGCATAATGTGAGATTTCTCGCCTGGAGTATGTCACAATTGAGCCAGGACTATTGTGCAAGAAGATGATCAAACTGCGATTGAAAAGATACGGGAAAAAACGCGAGACCAGCTACCGGATTGTAGCGATGAACAGTTCTACCCGCCGCGACGGCCGTCCCCTAGAAGAACTCGGCTTCTACAACCCCAGAAATAACGAAACCAGGCTGGATGTTCCAGCGATTGTCAAGCGCCTCCAACAAGGCGCTCAGCCAACTGACACCGTGCGTGACATCCTGAGAAAAGCTAATGTATTTGAACAAGTCGGAGCCGGAGCCAACGTTGAGTCCAGCAGCACAACAGCAGTCAGCTAGCCCTAACTATGCTGGACTGATACAGTTTTTAATTGCACCTTTTCTGGAGTCGCCGGACTCTTTGCGGGTTGATTGCGAACTGCACCCCCGCCAATCTCGCGTCTGGGTAAGGCTCGCTTTTGAAGATCCTGACAAGGGGCGGGTTTATGGTAGGGGCGGACGCAATATTCAGGCGATTAGAACTACCCTCGAAGCGGTGGCGCAAACTGTGGGTCAGTCGCTCTACTTAGATGTATACGATAGCGAAGGAGGCGATCGAGGCTCCGGGCCACCTAGGGGCGATCGCGGTATGCGCGATCGAGGAGATTTCCGACCCCGAACTTCGCCTCCCTCGCCTACTCCCTTACCTAGCAGATCTCCGAGAGAACAACCTCGCCGTACTAACACACCTACGTTTAGAACGAGCAGAAATACTCCCGGTTATTAACTGCAAAATCCAAAAACAATTTTAGGTTTTAGATTGCCTGTTGTAGGCTTGGTATTACAAGCCCCCTGTGATTTTAGATTGCCGATTTTGCGATCGGACATAAATCTAAAATTTTCAATCTCAAATCTCAGCAGCATCAGGTAAATCTAAAATCTAAAACTTGTTCGCGAGCGAAGTCGAAGAATCTACAATCTAAAATCTCAAGTTGTGTGACTTCAAAGAAGGGAGATTTGATTTGTGCCGCAAGCACCAAACTCATTCATTTAAACAGAAAAGACGCCTTAGATACTAGGTAAAACTTAGTACCTGGCGTCTTTTTGTTCGCAAAAGCCAGCTAATTTAACCATCGATAGTTAAATTTTCTAGCAACCGTTAAATCTGGCGCGAACGTAAATAATATCTATCAAATCTGTTAGCATCAGAATAGTAAATTCACTGTTGACAGTTGACTGTTAACCGTTAACCGTTAACATCATGAGGTGTGCAACCGGAATTGATATAACCTCACGAATCACAACTATAATCGTTACAGATAAATGGTTTGATTCCCATACATAACTGTTTGCTGTTTGCTGTTTGCTATCCACTGCTACAATTGCTTATTTGGAGGAGCTCATGCTGGCATGACTGAAAAACTAACAATTGAGTTGCCGAACACTCAAAGCGCTATCTCGCTGGCCGGCAATCAAGAAGAAAACTTGAAAATTATCTCTAAGCAAACCGGCGCTAACCTGGTAATGCGAGGGCAAGAACTGCTGATTTCTGGCACAAAAACTCAAGTAGAATTGTGTCATCAATTAGTGCGATCGCTCTCCGACTTCTGGAAAGCCGGCAAAACCATTACCGGAGTAGAAATCCAAACAGCGCGCCAAGCTTTGGATAGCAACCGCCAAGAAGATTTACAAAACTTGCAGCGAGACGTGCTCGCCAAAACCCGCCGCGGCGAAGAAATCAGAGCCAAAACCTTCAAGCAGCGCCAGTACGTCCAAGCAGTACGCACCCACGACCTGACATTTTGCATCGGCCCGGCGGGTACTGGCAAAACATTTCTAGCAGCCATTTTCGCCGTACAAGCGCTGTTAAGCAAGCAGTACGAACGGCTGATTTTAACCAGGCCAGCCGTAGAAGCTGGCGAAAAATTAGGATTTTTGCCCGGAGATTTGCAGCAAAAAGTCGATCCCTACTTGCGCCCGCTTTACGACGCCTTGCAAGAAATGATCGAACCCGACAAAATGGCCGATTTAATGGAAAGAGGCCTGATCGAAGTAGCTCCTTTAGCTTATATGCGGGGACGCACTCTCAGCAATGCTTTCGTCATTTTGGACGAAGCTCAAAATACGACTCCGGCTCAAATGAAAATGGTGTTGACTCGTCTCGGCTTTCGATCGAGAATGGTAGTCACCGGCGATCTAACTCAAACAGATTTGCCCGCACACCAACAGTCGGGATTGTCAGTTGCTCAAAATATTCTGGGAAACGTTGAAGGCATAGCTTTCTGCGAATTCACTCAAGCGGACGTGGTGAGACACCCGTTAGTACAGCGGATTGTCGCTGCTTACGAAATGTACGAAAAATGAATGAAGGAAGAAGGAAGAAGGAAGAAGGAAGAAGGAAGAAGGAAGAAGAAAGAATTATCCTTTTTTATCTAATTAATTTTCCTGCTTTCCAACTAACCTTTGCTTCTTGTCGATTTAATCCAAAATCCAAAATCCAAAATCCCAAAGTGATATGACTGCGACTCTTAAAGAATTCTTAGAAGCTTGCGAAAAATTGGGGACACTGCGTTTAATCGTGACTAGCAGCGCGGCAGTGCTGGAAGTGCGCGGTTCAATACACAAGCTGTTTTACGCAGAGTTGCCCAAGGGTAAGTATGCAAATATGCACGCCGAAATATTTGAATTTCACTTGAATATGGACAAAATCAAACAAGTGAAATTTGAGACTGGCGAGGCAAAAAGAGGCAATTTCACCACCTATGCAATTCGTTTTTTAGACGAACAAAATGATGCTGCTTTGAGCGCATTTTTGCAGTGGGGAAAGCCGGGAGAATATGAACCGGGACAAGTAGAAAATTGGCAAGAATTGAAAGAACAATACGGTGAAGTTTGGGAGCCAGCACCGGTTGAAATACTTTAAAGCTAAACAACAATAAAAAAGGTTCGATTGTTCGGACTTTAGTCTGTAAAACAGCCCAAAACTCCTGACTAAAAAAGGTTCATAGTGAGGAATTTAGTCCGCAAAAATTAGGACTAAACTCCTCACTACGAACCTTTTTGATTAAAAGATACAATTAGCTGTTTGAATATCATTTAGTATGAAATTAATTTGGGGTTTTTGTTTGGTTTGCGCGTTAATTTTGTGGGGTGGCGGCGCGCAGGCGGGAGTTTTGGGCGATCGCATTTCCAGTTTTCCCAATTGGGAAAGCAAACCTGCTATTGCTGCTGCTAAGGGAGATTTAGTGTATCCAGACTGGATGGCTGGCGAGTGGAATGTTGCTAGCACTTTAGTAGATTTAGCCGCTCCTTTAGCGCCAAATATTGTCACGCCCGGATTTGAAAGCAACCGCCAGTATTTGCAGCAGCCGGTATTATTTAAAGTGCGATTTCAACCAGAAATAAATACTGGTTTTTTTTCTAATTATAAATCTAAGCTAGCTAAGAAGATTGTGGCCGATCGCGCTTTTAACGGTTTGAACATCGCCAAAGCCTATTTAGGCGACGGCGGCGTACTTTCGGTGAAAGTCGATCCGAACAATCCCAACCGCCAGATTACCATACTCAAAGGCGATCGCCAACTAATCTCGATTGTTACCAGTCGCGGCACCCAAACATCGAATCCCGATGAGTTTGTGTCTGCAGAAATTTCTCAGCAAGTGTTTCGGGGAGAGACTGATATTTATTTAAACGAGGTGGAAACAACAACGGCTTATCGAGTGGTTGGAGGCGGGGAAAAAGGCGATTCTGCGAGTAAAAGAATCGAGGCGGATCAGGTGACAGCGATTTATTTATCGCCGCAAGATCCGGATTATTTTGCCGCTGGGGGGCATCCTGTCGCTTTGTACCGATATCGGTTGGAGTTGTTACCGGCAGAATAAGCTAATTTATGGTGAATTATTAGTATGGAAACTCTAGCGGGGCGCATGGCATGGGAACGAATAATACAAGCTATCTCAACTGGCATTAATCCAAAAGCCAGCGACTTTAAAGTGTGGGCTGAGTCAGAACAGGGATGGCATCGTCAGGAAACATCTAATGGCCCGTTAAAATATATTGATAACAACGGAGTAGCTAGGCTAACGCTTAAACAGGGAAGCCCAAGAACTCCGGGAAGCAATGATCCTCATGTAGAGTTGAAAAATGCCAACAACATTAGAATAGATCTACAAGGAAAGCCCGTCACCAGAAAAAGTAAAGATAATCATACTCCTATCGATTGGGACATTTAACAATGGAACGCTTAAACTACTGGCAGTTGCCGGGATTTGAAAATATTTATTTAGAGGATAGCTATGTACTCAGCATTAATGCTAATACAATATATATACAAATCCTCTTAGAAGCTGTCCTCACTGAGAATCACCCTCTATACACTCCAGCCTTATCTGGGGAACAGTATTGTTATCGGCAGATGACAGTCAATTTCCCCCATCCTCAAACCTATGATTTGGTTCTGAACAACATCAGCCCAATTGCCGATCCAGATGGTAGCGTTGATTACGGGAACATAGACGAATTTTTTAGGGCGGATGACAAATACTATTTAAGAGGGGAATGGGGAGAACTTACTATAGTTTCCGATCCACCCATAATTTTTGATGTAGAAAACTATTTGATTGTCAGAAACGGCGATAACTTTATTCAAATCAATAAGGATAAAATCAGTATGTTTGAATGGAAAAGGGAAGGAGTAATCGCTTTAGTTTACGAAAACGATTCAGGAAGTGGTTTATCTGCTCAAATTGAGGCAGAGCAAGATCCCGAAGGCTTTGAAGCAGCTTTGGGGTATATGAGGGAACTTGAAACAGGTTATACAACTGATATTACAGGAGGAGGCGAACTGACATTTGACAAAATCAAGCAGTATTGTGCCGCTAATTTTAATCAGAAAAATGTGCAAGCATTTTCTGTTAAATATCCTAGCTCAGCGGGTAATCAATATTCGATTTCGGTAATTACTTCCGAGAAATAAGGTGAAATCTAGCTCTAGGGATTGTGAACTGAGATTCAAGAAATCTATACTAATTGTGCTTGTCCTCAGCAATTTTAGCCTGATTCAAAAATTCTTCCAACAGTTTGAAAAATTTATCGAGGGCATCTTTTTCATCAGCAGAGAAGAAGAGAATTATACTGTCCCATCCGTGACTTGACGTAATTTGATATCTTTCCTGTATCCACTCTTGAAATCCATCAAGTTGTTGTTGCTGTTCTGTGTCGGGCAACCCAAGTTCCGCTCTAGCCATCTCATATCCATCTAAAAACGCACGCAGGCGGGTAATTGAACATTTGCCCAAATACATACCAGGTCTCTGTTTAATTCTTTGCAGCAAATCAAAGAAGTATTCATTTTTAACATCTAGTTTTTTATTAACATTAACTTCGGCTACCATAAAAAAGTCTCCTATTAAAAGTCTTCTTCTGTCACTATAAACTGTAAACCATTAAATATTTTACCGTGAAATAGCAGGTTTGTCATCCATTGCTCTCTAGTAAGCCCGTCCGGGTGATGGTTGTCAAAAATAGTTTCTATGCTGTTGATAACAATAGCGATTCCTTCGTGGCGGCCATTTTCTGAAATAGCCTCTCCCGGTACGCTATCATCATAAATGCCACTGTTGCGACCTCTCCCGTATCCTGTGTACAGTTTTATCCGCTTCCCATGAATTCCTTGACTTAGCAAGTAATCTCGGATTTTTTGGGCGCACTCAACACATTCTAAATTTTCATAGCGATCGACAATAGCTTTGATTTGCAGTATTTGCTCAGCAGTAATCTCACTCATATCCCGCCAATGCCAACAACATAAAATTTAGGGCAGGCATTTTGCCTACCCTACAGAGGTGAAAAATTAATTTTTCACCTTTTAACTTTCGACTTTCAAGTTGTCCGTTACTGAACAAACTTCTTGAAGGCCAGCGTCACGTTGTGGCCGCCAAATCCAAAGGAATTCGACAGCGCCACATCAACTTTTAGATCGCGACTTGTATGCGGAACATAGTCTAAATCGCACTCTGGATCGGGATTCTCCAGATTGATTGTCGGCGGAATTTTGTCATTGGCGATCGCCATTACCGCAGCCACCGCCTCAATTCCCCCAGAACCGCCCAAAAGATGGCCGGTCATTGACTTGGTAGAACTAATTGCTACTTTGTAAGCGCTTTCCCCCAAAACCTTCTTAATCGCCTTCGTTTCAGTAGAGTCGTTGGGAAGCGTACTCGTGCCGTGGGCGTTGATATAACTCACCATATCCGGTGTCAAACCAGCATCCTTGAGCGCTAAAGCGATCGCCCGCGAGGCACCCTCGCCCCCCGGTACTGGGGATGTCATGTGATACGCATCGCAGGTTAAACCGTAGCCAACGATTTCTGCATAAATTCTCGCGCCGCGCGCCAGAGCGTACTCCATTTCTTCTAAAATCAGAATGCCAGCGCCTTCGCCGACGACAAAACCATCACGATCGCGATCGAACGGACGGCAAGCATGAGTCGGGTCATCGTTGCGAGTCGAAAGCGCCCTCGCCGCCGCAAAACCCGCCACGCACAAAGGTGTCACCGCAGCTTCCGTACCACCGCAAATCATCGCTTGCGCGTAACCGCCCTGAACCATGCGAAACGCATCGCCCACGGCATTCGACCCAGCAGCGCAGGCTGTCACAGTGCAAGAGTTTGGACCTTTAGCACCCGTTTGAATCGCCGTCAGGCCCGCGGCCATATTCGCAATCATCATGGGAATCATAAACGGGCTGCACCGATCGGGGCCGCGAGTCAAATAGATCTCTTGCTGGTCTTCCAGAACCTTCAGCCCGCCAATGCCAGTGCCAAGAATGACACCCACCTGTTCTGCGTTCAGGTCGTTAATCTCAAACTTCGCATCAGCTAGAGCTTGTTTGCTCGCTGATACCCCAAATTGAGCAAAGCGATCCATCCGCTTTGCTTCCTTGCGCTCTAAATAGTCGTGTGGGTTAAAACCCTTCACCTCTCCAGCAATCCGGCAGTCGTGCCGCGACGCATCGAACAAAGTAATCGGGCCGATGCCATTTTTCCCGGCCAGCAACCCGTCCCAATATTCGGACAAGGTATTGCCGATCGGTGTAATCGCGCCGAGACCCGTGATAACAACGCGCTTACGCTCTAAATTTGTCATGATTTCAGTTTCAAAAAATTAAACACCCAGAACGCAGAACAAAAGAGGAGTTTTTAGTTTTTAAATTTCTCTCCTCTTAGGGGAAAAGACAGGTATTTTATGCTTTTGGAGCTGCAAGTTTGCTGCTGATGAAATCTACAGAAGCTTGAACCGTGGTAATTGCTTCGGCTGCTTCGTCGGGAATTTCAATATCAAACTCTTCTTCCAAAGCCATGACCAGCTCTACAGTATCTAGGGAATCTGCTCCTAAATCGTTAGCAAAGTTGGCTTCGGGCTTGACTTCGCTCGGATCGACTTCGAGTTGATCGGCCACAATTTTCTTGACTCTGGCAAAAATGTCGTCTTGACTCATAACATCCTGTCCTCATTGGTTGCTGCGTATCTAATCTTATCCGAAAGGGGGATCTGCAAGAAAAAGGGTTGCCGCTTTTCTAAGTGACACGAGGGAAATGGGGAGATGGAGATGGAGATGGGGAGATGGGGAGATGGGGAGATGGGGAGAGGAGGAGATGGGGAGATGGGGAGATGGGGAGATGGGGAGATGGGGAGATGGGGAGATGGGGAGAGGAGGAGATGGGGAGATGATTTTTGCTCAAGTCATCGAAATATACAATTTCAATCTATAGCGGTTCGATCGCGTGGTGCCATGCCCTATGCCCCATTCCCTATGCCCCATTCCCCATCCCTCCGCTTCGCGCTCGCCCGATGCCCCATCCCTCCGCTTCGCTCCGCCCAATGCCCTATGCCCTATGCCCTATCCCGGATAGTACCTCATATGAGATCTCGAAAGGCTATAGTAGCAACTTACTCATACCATTTGAGATGTGAGATTTGAGATTGGGATTACTTACTGGATATGGGTTTTAAGTTTTTTTACAGTTGCATCTTTTGGGTAAATCGGTCTGAAAATTCTTGAGAAAAGCTGACAATTCACCCCTAGCTAGACTCTGATGCGGTAATTGTGGAGAGGAAATCCGATCGCCCTCCTTTTTTGTCCCTTGCCTTGTCTCCCCAGCAGAAACAATTATGCCATCCCCAACTCTCAAATATGCTTACTTTCCCGGTTGCGTAGCCCAAGGTGCCGCCCGCGAACTTTACCAGTCTACCCAAGCGCTGACTCAAGCCTTGGGCATTGAACTGGTGGAACTCAAGAAAGCTTCCTGCTGCGGTTCTGGTACTTTTAAGGAAGATTCGCAGTTGCTGGAAGATACCGTCAACGCCCGGAATATTGCCTTGGCCGAGCAACTGAATCTGCCTTTACTCACCCATTGCAGCACTTGTCAAGGGGTAATCGGTCATGTGGACGATCGCCTCAAGCAATCCCAAAAGACCGATCCCAACTACATAGAAAAAGTCAACGGTTTGCTGGAAAAACAAGGCTGTTCGCCCTACCAAGGCAGTACGGAGGTAAAACATCTGTTGTGGGCGATCGTTGCCGATTACGGTTTGGAGGAAGTGCAGAACCGAGTCACCCGCAAGCTTTCCGGTTTGAAGTGCGCGTCTTTTTACGGATGCTATCTGCTGCGAGCTCAGGAACATTTGGCTTACGATGACCCGCACCAACCGGAATCGATGGAAAATGTATTTCGGGCGATCGGCGCAACTCCCGTTTACTATCGAGGGCGGACGCAGTGCTGTGGCTGGCCGCTGGCGAGTTATGCCACTAACCAATCTTTTGCGATGGCTGGAAAACACATTCAAGATGCTCTTGACAATGGTGCTGATTGTATGGTAACTCCTTGTCCGCTTTGTCATTTAAATTTGGATTCGCGGCAGCCGGAGGTGGAAAAAGCGATCGATCGCAAATTGGGTTTGCCGGTGCTGCATTTGCCGCAATTGGTGGCTTTGGCTTTGGGCGTGGAACCAAAAAAACTAGGACTCGATCGGCATATTGTTTCCACTAAGCCCGTGTTAGAAAAATTAGGCTTTTAGTCGATCGATTTGCACCAGTTTGCAGCAATAGTAATTATCAAAAAATTTGCAACAGTTGCTATAGGAGCTGGCTCACCCAAAATTTTTCTACAAGCCAGAATCTCAAATAACAAGCCTTTGCAACTGTTGCAGCAGTTTGGGAGATTAGCATAAAGACTTGAGTTTTTACTCAAATCAAATCCGGTTAGATCGGAATTATACAGAGCCCGCGAGCCGAAAGCTCGATCGGGCTCATACATTTTTGAGTCAATACAAGATACAGACAAAAAAACAGTATACTATTATACAAAATAGTTTTAAGACTTCCTAACTTCCTAGTTAGAGACAAGGAACAAGCAATGAAACGAAACCCAATAAATCTCACACGTTCGGTATTAATATGGGCAATGCTAGGAATAATTTGTGGTTTATTTGCTGCAAGTTATTGGATATGTTTGTCTTACATGATGCGGGGATTTGAAAATTTTAGTGGAGGTTATCTACTAATCGTCATGCCCCTTACTGGTTTGCTCATCGGTTTGCTCATTCATTGGCTGGGAAATCCTGGAGAAATTGGGTTGATTATTGACAATATTCATCTCAAGGGTGGCCGATTACCAATGAATGAAAATCCTTCGATGATTCTGTCGTCGCTACTCAGTATTGCCAGTGGAGGAAGTGCTGGCCCAGAATCGCCAATGGTGCAAGTCACAGGTTCAATTGGTACCTGGTTAGCCGATCGCTTTAAATTAAGCGGAGAAGCACTACGAACTTTGAGTCTTGCTGGTATGGCATCTGGTTTTACAGTTTTGTTCGGCGCTCCTTTAGGCGGTACTTTTTTTGCTTTAGAAATCCTGCATCATCAAAATGTTGTAGAGTATTTTGAAGCAATATTGCCTGCGGTAGTGGCAAGTTGTGCAAGTTACACCATCTTTGTCGCAATTACTCAGCTTGGACTTGGGCCTACCTGGAATTTTCCTCAGTACAATGTGGAAAGCCTTTATGACTTTGGCGCAGCGATTGCTTATGGAATCGTAGGGGCGATTATGGGTGGTTTTTTATCGCCGTATTTCGCAGTGTTGGTCGCTTGTTTGATTCGATACACAGTCCCATTTATGTGCGAACTACTTTAGCCGGACTAGCACTTGGTGGTTTCTCAGCTTACTTTCCGCTCACACGTTTCTTTGGGGAACATCAAATAGAAAAAATTGTTGAGGGAAACTTTTCTTTGACATTTCTCTTGACTTTAGTTGTTGTTAAAGTATTGGCCATTAGTGTGACCATCAATGGGGGCTGGCGAGGTGGAATAATCATTCCGCTATTTTTTATAGGAGCCTGTTTGGGAAAGGCAATCACCATCATGAATCCCATCGGCTCGAATGAGACTTTGGCAATGATTTGTGTAATGGCTGCTCTGAATTCAACGGTTACTCGCACTCCAATTAGTACAACTCTGCTCCTCGCGAAGTTGACAGGCTTAAGCACTTTTACACCGATTCTATTTGCTAGTCTCGTGGGCTTCTTCTTAGCTCCCCGATCTCCCTTCATTGCCTCACAGCGTAAAGTAGATTGACAAACGGGTAAAATTCCTCTAATAGCTCGTGTAGCGGTAAGCAATGCTTGCAAATTGCGAGTGTAGAGTCTCAAGGCTTCAAAGTTTATGCCATTACAAATAAACTGTTTGCATCAAACAACATCTGGCCGTTGATATTCGTCAATTTGCGGTTTTTTATCTTCACAAAAGCCACTGTTTCCGATGACTCCGCCTAAAAACGGATACAAGTTTCGACGAATTCGGCTTTGAGTCGATCGATAGGCGCGGTTTTGCAGTCAGAATTGGAGTTTTTGCTCATATCCAATCCGGCGGATCGAAATTATAGCCTAGTGCTGTCCCCGGTCGCGTTAAGACCGAATCCGGCGATCGCAATCATACCCTAGTGCTGGAACTCGGGCACGCGAACTCCCTAGGGCGCTCTTCAAGCTACTTCTATGGGACTGGAAGCGTGAATAACTGTGAAGTTTTGTCGCTTTTTGGGGAAGTGCTTCCAGCCACTGCGGTAAACTAACGCTTAACTCTCTGTGCAGGCTATAGCGGTGGCACGTCGCCGTCAAATCTGTTAATCCGCAGAGCTAGCAAATTTTTAGTGACTCGTTGGGAGCCTTTATTCAATGTCTCATTCAGTCAAAATTTACGATACCTGCATCGGCTGCACTCAATGCGTCCGCGCTTGTCCGACTGATGTTTTGGAGATGGTGCCCTGGGATGGCTGCAAAGCGGCTCAGATTGCCTCATCTCCGCGCACAGAAGACTGTGTAGGTTGCAAGCGTTGCGAAACTGCTTGCCCTACCGATTTTCTAAGCATCCGGGTTTACCTGGGAGCAGAAACTACTCGCAGTATGGGTCTAGCCTACTAAATATCGATCGACACGCCGATCGAATTACGGGCACGTATAGAGGGGGCGATTAAATTGCCCCCTCTCTTTTAGTC
Source organism: Microcoleus sp. B4-D4 (assembly GCF_036705185.1). Classification (NCBI taxonomy): domain Bacteria; kingdom Bacillati; phylum Cyanobacteriota; class Cyanophyceae; order Oscillatoriales; family Microcoleaceae; genus Microcoleus; species Microcoleus sp. B4-D4. The sequence goes on from NZ_JAUBTX010000013.1 coordinate 50,395, forward strand.
GCAAAATCTGCATTTTGTGGCACGAAGAAGCTAAAAATGATAAAACTTGGGTTTTATGGCGATCGCTAAGCAGGAGTTTTACCTTAAATGTGCGGAATCGTTGGCTATATCGGCACGCAAACAGCAAGCGAGATTTTGCTAGCAGGATTGGAGAAACTAGAATACCGGGGCTACGATTCAGCGGGCCTGGCTACCATCTCCGAAGGAGAAATTACCTGCATCCGAGCAAAGGGCAAGTTGCACAACCTCCGGGAAAAGCTAGCAGAGATAGACTCTCCGGCTACCATCGGCATCGGACACACCCGCTGGGCAACTCATGGCAAACCAGAGGAATATAACGCTCACCCTCACATGGACAATAGCGGGCGAATTGCCGTTGTTCAAAATGGCATTGTCGAAAATTATCGCGAGTTGCGACAAGAATTGACAGCGAAGGGACATAAATTTGTCTCGGATACCGATACAGAAGTTATTCCTCATTTAATAGCTGATTTTTTTGAGGAAGAAAGAAGGAAGAAGGAAGAAGGAAGAAGGAAGAAGGAAGAAGAAAAAGAGCCCACAGCAGAGGAAATTGCTGATTTGTCGTTTTTGGAAGTGGTTTCCAAGGTTGTCAATCGGTTAGAAGGAGCTTTTGCGATCGCTGCGATTTGCGCCGACTTTCCCGACGAAATAATTGTTGCCAGACAGCAAGCTCCTTTGGTTATCGGCTTTGGTGCTGGCGAATTTTTCTGCGCTTCCGACACGCCGGCCTTAATATCTCACACCCGCACCGTTTTGTCCTTGGAAAATGGCGAATTGGCTAGGCTAACTCCGATGGGAGTCGAAGTTTACAACTTTACAGGGGAAAGGCTCAAAAAAAGCCCGCGCATCCTTGGTTGGAGTCCGGTTTTAGTCGAAAAACAAGGCTTCAAACACTTCATGCACAAGGAGATTTACGAACAGCCGGCCGTAGTTCGAGCTTGTTTGGATGCTTATTTAGACAGCGATTGGCAGCCGGGAAATCTGCGCTCTCCCATCAATCTCAACTTGCCCGAAGAACTTTGCGCCGATGTTGAACAAATTTCAATTCTAGCCTGCGGAACGAGCTGGCACGCCTCGCTAATTGGCAAATATTTGTTGGAACAGTTAGCGAATATTCCTACTGCGGTGCAGTACGCTTCTGAGTACCGTTACGCACCGGCACCGCTGACAGCAAATACTTTAATTATTGGGGTAACGCAGTCGGGAGAAACGGCGGACACCCTGGCTGCTTTGGGGATGGAACAGCAGCGCCGTGCGGGTTTTACCGATAAATTTCGCGCGAGAATGTTGGGCATTACTAACGGAACAGAAAGCTCGATCGCCCACATGATGCCGCACGTAATCAGCACCCACGCCGGTATTGAAATTGGTGTGGCTGCTACTAAAACTTTTGTCACTCAGTTGATGGCATTCTATTTATTAGCTTTGGATTTAGCGCACCGGCGACAAACAATCAGCACGGAGAGATTGATAGAAATTATTGCTGGTTTGCGCCATTTACCAGGGCAAATTGAGAAGTTTTTGGAGATTCAAGAACAGTATGTGGAGGAATTGTCCCACCAGTTTACCGATACCCAAGATTTTATATTTTTGGGGCGAGGAATTAATTTTCCGATTGCTTTGGAAGGGGCGCTGAAATTGAAGGAAATTAGCTACATTCACGCTGAAGGATATCCGGCGGGAGAAATGAAACACGGCCCGATCGCCCTTTTGGATGCTAAAGTGCCTGTAGTGGCGATCGCCATGCCCGGAAGCGTCTACGAAAAAGTGCTTTCCAACGCTCAGGAAGCCAAGGCGCGCGACGCACGTTTAATTGGCGTTACCCCGAAGCAGGGCGCAGCGGAAGCCGAGATTTTTGACCACGTTTTGCCGGTACCTTTGGTGGATGAATTGTTGTCGCCGATTGTGACAGTAATTCCGCTGCAATTATTGGCCTATCACATTGCGGCGCGTCGGGGTTTGGATGTGGATCAGCCGCGAAATTTGGCGAAGTCGGTGACGGTGGAATAAGGGAAGTTAGTTGGCAGTTGGCAGTTGGCAGTTGGCAGTTGGCAGTTGGCAGTTGACTGTTGACTGTTGGCTGTTGGCTGTTGGCTGTTACCAATGCCCAACGCCCAATGCCCAATTCCCAATTCCCAATTCCCAATGCCCAATGCCCAATTCCCAACGCCCAATGCCCTATTCCCGATGCCCTATTCCCGATGCCCAATTCCCGATGCCCAATGCCCAATTCCCAATTCCCAATTCCCAACTCCGCAAATCGCCGCTAACAGCAACCAGCTTATTGTATTGACTCGGAAATCAAACAGCGTCACGTCTACAGTGTTAAACAGCGTACAGGCGGCGAAGGCTAATAAATAACTGAAGAAAATTAGGCGATTGCCCCCTCTTTCTTCTTGACAAAATACCCGATTTGTGATAATAAAGTTAGAGTTTTGATTGAGCAATAAAGTATTTTCCCCTACTTCCTCTGTTGCTATTTGCTCTTGTTGGATGTCCGCCGCAGAAACAGGCCAATTCATCAACAACAAAACACCTCTAGCCAAAACCCAGCCAACTAAACCCAAAAATAAAAGCGTTGCCGGTATTCCCGTTTCCGCAGTCAGCATCAATATCAAACTGTGAGGATGACCAAGCCATTCGTGCATTTGAGCTTCGTAGAGAGGAGTAAAATTTCGCAGTCCCCAACCAGTCCAAGGACGCTGCTGAGTCATCGACCAAGCAAACTCCCACTGAGTAGTTCTCAAAGTACCAGTAGGCCGATTTGGAAACATCTCATCGGTAAGTCTCGCCCAGAAAAAAGCCGGGATAATTCTTCGTAAATATTGTCGCAGCGGTTCCGGCCCAAACGCCGACAAAAACACTGCACCAACCCCACTAAATACCGCAGCTAATATTTTTTTATAACCCGCATAAAATGCAAAGCTCAAAACTGCCAAAACAGCCAATCCCCACGCATTTCGAGAATTAGTAAAAATCAAAGCAACAGCATTGCCCAGCACAGCCAAACTTAAAAATAGGAATTGGGCATTGGGCATTGGGAATCGCGAATTGGGCATCGCGAATTGGTAATTCTCCCCCTCTCCCCCTCTCCCCCTCTCCCTCTCTCCCCTTCTCCCACTCTCCCACTCTCCCCCTCTCCCTAGCTCTTCCATCCACAATCCAAGTGTTAAAATAAGAGCAATTGTCAGATAGCAAGCTAAAATATTAGCGTACATAAATACAGAAGCCATACGGCCGGGGGGATTGCCTTTGGGTTCGAGTACCCAGCCAAAAAAAGGCTGCAATAAATCGATGCCACTCCAGCCTAAAAATTGCTGTCCCAGACCTAAAATTATCACGAACACTGCACTAATTGCGATCGTCCAAGACATTTGTCGCAACTGAGCAGGAGTTTGAATTAAACTGCTGAAAATGGCAAAAAATATAAAGTAAGGCCAAAAATTGCACAAGCCTAAAACAGCATCGATGCGGTTGTTAGCAAAAATCGTTGTGATGACTAGCACCGCAAAGAGGATGGCGAATCCTCGGTTCAGCGGGCGGCGGCTAATTTGACGATACTTTTGCTTGAAAGTACCGGCCAATCCTAAGAATATTCCTAAACCTCCCAATATTGGAATTAAGGGAAAAATCAGCATCCCGATTTGAGCGAAATTCCAAGGAATTACCAGGCGGCTGTCGGGATGTTTTTGGAGGCGAGATTTGATATTTTTTGCTGTCTGTTTAGCAGCTAATTTGCACCGATTTTTTATATTCACTCACACTCCAATTCTTCAATTCTTCAATTCTTCAATTCTTCAATTCTTCAATTCTTCAATTCTTCAATCCAAAATCGTTAGGCTAGTTCCCAAGCACATTCCGATCGCGTTAATCGAATTTGAGCTAAGGCAAAAATGGTCGGGATAATCCGCCCGTAGTTCGTGGAAATCGATCGCCAACCCAAATCCGCCACAAACCAAGTCCACATCACCGGGCCGAGCAGCGAAAACACGCTCCGCGTCGCACCGTAACGAGCGGCACTCACCGCCATCCCGCGCCGCGCCGCCTGAATTGCGACATAATTTTGAAACTGGGTGGCTGCGGTTGCACTCCCTGCAAGCACTCCTTGTCTGGCCATTTGATAGGTGGCAAAATGCAGCGCAAATTGATTGGCCATCAGTTTGAGCAACATGGGTTTTAAGATAGAACTCACAGCTAAAGCGCTGCCACCTTTGAACAGCAAACCCAGCGGGTCTTTTTCTGCAGAAATCGGCAGGGGTTGGGAGAGTTTAGAATCAACAATTGCTCGCTGTACGCGCAGTGTTAGCGCTTGCTGTTCGTCGGCGGGTAAGCGCTTCCAAGCGCGGCCCATTAAATGCAGAAATACTTCGGCTTCTAAGTCGGTGGTTGACAACTGTTTGGGATAAGGAATTTTGAGATAGCGACAAACTTGAATTAGTGCTTGTCTGTAGGTTACTTGTTCGGTTCGCCCTCTGAGTACCGTCACCCCGTCGGCTGCAAGATACCGAAACCGCTGTTCTACGGCGTCTAGCCATGCTTCGCGATCGCGGCTTTGTACGTCTGTGGGTGCGGGGGTTTGCACGTAATCTAAAGGGTTAAACTTGCGGCTGAACAAGAGTTCTGTTAGTTGCTGCAATTCTTCTTCTGTTGTCAATTCTAATGCTGCTCTGAGTTCGTCCAAGATTTTGCCCTCCGCTAAAGTTATTTTAGATTTTAGATTTTAGATTTTAGATTGTTGCTGCTTGACAACCATCGGGGTTGGGAATTTGCCTGCAGTGGCATTTTTTTTAAGCTAATCTCAATCACAGATTCCTGCTGTCCCTTATTCTACTACTTGGTGCAGGGCGATGGCGTTGGGCTTGCAACCCGTGCTGCGGCTCTCAGGGTTTGGCCGCAAACTGAAACACTGCACAGAAACTTCCCCCGCAGCTTTAAACTGATAAGTATTGACTGTTGAGTGTTGACTGTTGACTAATTATTAATGACAACTGACAACTGACAACTGACAACTGACAACTGACTAATGACTAATTATGTTCGATGTTGTGGCGATCGGTGCGGGGATGGCGGGGCTGATTTGCGCTCGCCAGTTGCGCCTCGCTGGCTATTCTGTGGCGGTTGTTGAGAAATCTCGCGGCCCCGGCGGACGAGTCGCTACTCGCCGCGTACAGGGCGCTAGGGCAGATCACGGGGCTCGCTATCTGGAGCCGCAGGGAGAGGCGGTGCAGGCGTTAATTGATGTTTTGGTCGATCGACAGATCCTGAAACTCTGGACGGATAGTGTGGCAGAATTCCGACAAGGAGAAATATCTGCTATTCCCTGTTCTTGTTATGTCGCACCTGCTGGGATGAATACTGTCGGTAAGTATATCGCAGAGGGTTTAGATATTTGGTACGGCCGCCGAGTCAAGGCGATTTCTCGTACCGACAATCAAATGTGGTGTCTTTCTCTGGAAGTTACGGACGACAATTTAGAGATACCTCAAGAATTGATTGCTAAGGCTGTGGTTGTAGCAATTCCTGCTCCTCAAGCTTTAATGTTTTTGGATTCGGAAATCGGTTTGTCGCCTGATTTTATTGACAAATTGCGTTCTGTGGAGTACGACCCTTGCATTACAGTTATGGCTGGCTATCCTGCAGCACGAAATTCAGAGTTGAGCAATCTCAATCCGCAGTGGAAATCTGTTTCTTTTCCCGATGACTCTGATTTAGCTTGGGTTGGCCTCGACAGCAGCAAGCGCAGCGAGTCTCAGCAGCCTGTGTTTGTGGTTCACAGCAGCGCCAATTTTGCGGAACGTTATTTAGAAGCTAGTGATTTGAATACTGTTGGTGGGGAATTGCTCGATCGCACTTCTGAATATTTAATCCCTTGGCTGAATCAGCCGGAATGGTTGCAAGTTCACCGCTGGCGCTATGCTTTTTGTCGAAATCCTTTGCCTGTTTCTTGTTTGCCGGCCCTGGAAGGTTTACCGCTGGTTTGTGCGGGGGATTTGTGCGGCGAAGGTCAAATTGAAGCTGCTTTGCGATCGGGAGTGGCGGCGGCTGCTTGGATAAATTCTCAGTTACAGAATTTGCCGTTAGATGCAAACTTTCAATAGGTGATTAACACCGAAATTAAGGTGCGGCTGGGAAGGAAATCAAAGTTAAGCTTGATGTTAGGTTGGGTTCTGCAGTCATGGCTGGTACGCGATCGAACTGATGCTCTGTTACAGCATAGCGATTGTCGATCGATTTGTGGGGTACAGGATAGGCATCCTTCAGAAAAATCGATCGTACTACTTACAAAAAAAAGGGAAAATGGCGCTTAATTCCACTCTCCCAATTTTTTATTTCTTTGCTGTTTTTTGCTCCTTTAACTCTTCTTCTTGCATCTCCAATAACTCAGGAACCGTTACAAATTTGTACCCTTCTTTTCTCAATCTAGCAATAATATTCGGCAAAGCTTGTACAGTCTTCGAGCGATTGCCTCCGCCGTCGTGCATCAACACAATGCCGCCGGAACTTGCTTGCCGCAGTACGTTGTCCATCAACGATTGCGTAGCACTCCGCCAATCTAAAGAATCGGCCGACCACATCACAATTGTATAATTTTTCTTCTGTGCGTAAGCTGCTAATCCATTGTTTAAAATGCCTCCCGGCGGGCGGAAAAGCGATGTTTTTACCCCGGTCAATTCTTCAATTAACGATGACGTGCGATCGATCTCCCGAGCTGCACTGTTTTCGTTGTACTTAATGTATTGGTGGTTCCAAGTGTGGTTGCCGATCGCGTGACCGGCAGCCACGACTTGTTTGCCAAGTTCGGGATGAGTTTTCAGGTACCTTCCTACCCAGAAGAATGTAGCTTTAATATTGTTTTTCTTGAGAATATCTAGGATTTGTGTAGTTGTTGTCGGCCAGGGGCCGTCGTCAAATGTCAGGGCGATCGCCTTGTGCTGCGAGTCGAGTTTCGCCTGACGGATGGTTATACCTTTCAACTCGGAGGGCAGGCTTGATTGAAAGCGCTTTTCCTCCAAAGAGGCGATCGCCTGTTGGGAAAACTCCACTCGACTGGCGATCGCCCCTTTGATTCCATTAACATTGGCGATCGGCTTTTGTTCTGAGGGCTGGGATACTGCCAACACTTGCGCCTGTATCGGTGGTGCCGTTCGCCCTGTCGCCCGCAAGTTCATCGGCAACGTCACGCCCAGCAAAAAACTGGCGGCGGCTGCCGTAAAAGCAACGATTAAATTTTTGTGCCGCCTCAACAGCCGTTTCAATTTTGTCACGTCATTATCTCCTTCACACCTTGCACAGTTAATTTTAGATTTTATGTTGATATCCAGTTAATTTAGTTAACAGGATAATCTTAAATCGGATTGCATCTAAAAATTCTACTGCAATTTGCACTTCTCGTGCCTTTCATACAGGAGGATTCTAGATTCATCGAATTGAGTGGATGACGCATCTTGCTAAGTTCGCGTCAAAATCTTTATGTTGCCTGCTTACTTTTAAATGGCGTTTTTCTACAATCACTCTAGCTTTTCCTTTGTTTTTAGGACTCTAGACGCGCTTTGAGACGCAATTCTTAGCTTTTTTAGCTTTGCATTAGTGTTAGAGTCTACCACAGTTGTAAACAATTTGCGGCTCTTTTAAAATGAATTTAATAAATTAAAGCCGTCCTATAAAAACGGGGTTTTAAATCCAGTTTTTCGAGGGAAAATTTAAGAATTGTGTACGATAAACTGCCTGAACCGTGAAAACGGGGAATAGTTGAAATTTCCTCAAGGAAGAAGGCGATCCAATCGGGTTAATAGCAGGTTATACCAAATCCGGGTTTGCCACCCCCCTTATTTTCTGACTCTTCTGTTTCCTCTTCTCTTCGCGTTCTAGCGCTGACGCGCCGCTTCGCGTACTGCGTCTTCGCGGTTCCATAATAAAAGGGTATGTTACCTGGATTTGGTATTAGATGCTCAGTTCAACTCGATTTGAGTCCGGGGCGATCGCCCGCCCCCAACTTGCTCAAATTAACTTTTAGGATCGATTCTCTGTTTGTACAAGCCGACAATCCGATCGATCACTTCGTCAGCAGTCAGATTGTCTGTTTGAATTTCCACAGCATCGGCAGCTTTTCGCAAAGGTGCAACCTCCCTGGTGCTGTCCATTTCGTCCCGCAGGGCGATGTCTTGTTCCAACTGCGCCAAACTGATATTAGCCCGATCGGTCTCTTTGAGCTGTAACAGCCGCCGGCGCGATCGCTCTTGTACCGAAGCCGTCAAAAAAATCTTCAACTCCGCATCGGGAAACACATTAGTGCCGATATCCCTGCCTTCTGCCACAATTCCGCCTTTTTTGCCACAGCGCCGCTGTTCCTCCACCAGAAACTGCCGCACGGCCGGAATCGCTGCCATTTCTGAGACGCGGGATGTCACTTCCAAACTGCGAATTGCTTCGGTTACGTCTTCCCCGTTAATCTTTAGTGTCAAAGCTCCGGGATCGAGGTTGTATTCCAAATAGCTGTAACTGACTAATTCGGCGATCGCGCATTCGTCAGAAATCGGCGTCCCCGTTTTCAAAGCCAGCCAAGTCAGCGCCCGATACATCGCCCCGGTATCCAGATAAAACAGCGAGAGAGCTTTTGCTGCTTGGCGAGTTACGGTGGATTTGCCAGCGCCCGCCGGGCCGTCGATCGCCACAATCGGCCGTCGGTTCAGCAGAATTATATTGTCAATCAACCGAGTAGAGCCTACTCTGGCTGCTACGGCTAAAAGTCCTGCTGTTTCCACAACCTGCAACGGCGCGAGAGTTTCGGGATCGACGAGTTCGGCGTATTCGAGCTTAACAGCAGGCTCTCTGGCGACTTCTGCGCGCGCGGCAGCAAGTGCGGCGGAGGCAGTGCGGTCGCCTGAAGCAAAAGTTTTTGAGGCTTGTTGCAGGGCGCGGTAGAGGGCGCAGGCTTGCTGTTTTTGCTCTGCTGTTAAATACTGATTGCGAGAACTCATCGCCAGTCCCGACTCTTCGCGGGCGATCGGGCAAGCAACAATCTCTACAGGCAAATTAAAATCAACAGCCAGTTGGCGGATAATTGCTAGCTGCTGAGCATCTTTCTGACCGAAATAAGCTTTTGTCGGCTGCACTAAACCCAAAAGTTTAGTCACAATTGTCGCGACACCCTGAAAATGACCGGGCCGAACTAGGCCGCACAATACTGATGTCATCGCCGGCGGCGGTACTACTTGAGTTAAGGATGAAAGCTGAATTTGTGTTTGGGCGGTTTTGTGTGTTTCTGCACGCGCGGCGAAGCTATCCCGTAGGGAATTGACCCCTGAGTTGCCGAACATTTCCGTTGCTGGGGGAGCAAAAATGGCATCAACCCCAGCTTCCGAACACAGCAATTGGTCTTGCTCCAAATTCCGGGGATAATCTTGAAAATCTTCTCTCGGCCCAAATTGCAAGGGGTTGACAAAAATGCTCACCACGACGATCGCATTTTCTTGTCTTGCTCGCTGGATCAAGCTCAGATGTCCTCGGTGCAAAGCTCCCATCGTCGGAACTAAACCGACTGTCAAATGAGGTGCAGCAGATTTTTGTGAATTTAAGTAGCAGCGAAGTGCTGCAATCGCAGTAAACAGACGCACCGTTATTTTCTCCTGAAGGCCTTTGACAGAAGCCAGATTTGTTGACTCAGAATTTGTTTCATCTGATATCTTGCACCGATGTTAGCAACAAGTTCGCCCCCAAGAGAGCGCGATTTTGGCCGCGGGAGTCAGATATTAGTGTCGATCTGAGATCTGGCATCACTATAGCGGTTCTCAAGCGTGGTGAGGATAGCCCTATGCCCCATACCCTATGCCCACCCTTCGACTTCGCTCTTCGGGCAAGATGCCCGGCGCTGGCCTATGCCGGATAGTACCTCATACCAGAGCACAGAAAGGCTATATACCTCTGGCATTCATTCACAAGTTATCTGAAATTATCTGCGTTGAGCCGCGTTGCATCTGCCTGAAATCTGCGGTTGAAAGATCGAGGACTTATGCAATCCAAGTCTATTCTCGATCGGCTTTTGATGAACGGACTCTCATGCGGGCTCCACAAGAAAATTAATTCTTTGTGCAGCAGGCCAGAAACCCTTTGCGAGGCAGAATGCTGCAATATCTGGCCTTTTATTGTACTGTCTGTCTTCCGTTTACTGTCCCACAGTTGTTGGCTGCTGCGGTTCCATTACTTCGATTTCCACTCTCGCCACACCGCTGCCGATCATTCCCAGGACGCTGGCGGCACCTGCGGACAAGTCAATCAGCCGATCGCCCACATAGGGGCCGCGGTCATTAATGCGGACGACTACGGTGCGACCGTTGTCGAGATTTCGCACCATCACTCTAGTTCCGAAGGGCAAGTTGCGGTGGGCTGCGGTTAAATCATTTTGGTTGAAACGCTCGCCGCTGGCGCTGAGGTTGCCGTTAAAGCCCGGGCCGTACCAGGAAGCCCAGCCGTTGAGCCGCACTTGAACGGGGCCCACAGAGAGCAGGGGGCGTTCTGGTTGGGGTTGGCCTGCTACTGCTGCCAGGGGTGGAGCGTTCCCCAGCAGTCGGCGGAGGCGATTGGTTACTTGCAGCGCGTCTCGACTAAAGTCGCTGGTGGTGTCGGGGAGGATGGTTTCGGCGTTGATGTTTACCAAGTCCTCGCCGTTTGCCTGGATCAGATAGCGGTCTCGTTCTTCCCACTTCACTGTAATGCTGTTGGGATCGATGTTGTTGCGGGCTAACTGGTTGAGTCTTGCTGCTAAGCTCGATGCCCGCGACACAGGATCTGCTTGGACGCTGATTGCGTTGCTGGCGATGTTTCCTACTTTGGGATTGTCTTTTTGGTCTGCTACTTTTAACTGACTGCGAGCATCGGCTTGGCTGTCGCCTGTTTCTCCGATTTTGGCATTTTTTTCCGGACTGGCGTTGAGAAAGGTGATGACTGGAATGTTTCGCACGTAGACTGTCGCTGCTTGTCGCCCGCCTAAGTCGTGGGACTGAATTTTGGCGATCGAGTCTCGGTTAATCTCAGCTCTTGCTTGATACTGATACTGTCCGACTTTTTGTGCTTCGACCCGCTTCGCGTTTAACTGCGGGGACGGTTGGGTGGCAATTGCTTGCTGGGACTGAGAGTTTTGCTTGACGGTCTCTGTTGCTTGTGCGTGACAAGAAGAGGCCGTTCCTACGACAGGAACTAACAGGACAGCGAGTAGACCACCAACAAATTTTTCCTTCATACGTCCATTTTTGTGAAGAGCCATTGCCAAGCGAGATTGGAGGATTTGCCAAGATGCGATCGGGCGTTACAGATTTTTCTGTTTGCTTTTCGCGATTCCTCCTAGAGTCACAGCAGAGTATCGGGCTGCTTTGAGTGCTTTTATGCTTCTGACCCAAAAATTTTGGTCGAAACTTTCCCGATACTTGACAACTCATACTCGATCCGCAATTTGTGTTTTGGTAACGAACTGCAACAGACTACCACAAACTTTTGCGCTTGGGGATCGCTCACAGCACGAAATTTACCAAAAATCGAGGGATTTTTCACAAATTTATGTCTCAGATAATGCTTTGATTCCAGTGTTTGCAGAGGTTTTCGCAATTCCTGAAAAATTTACAAAAATTTACAAAAATTCACCGGATTTTATTGCTGTGTACTAGACCTCTCCCATAATTATTCTGGAAGAGGCTTTTCGAGCCTGTTCTAGACAGGCCTTTGGAGGAAGGGTCTAATGCTTAGCCTGAAAAAAAAAGCAGAGATTACCTGCGATCGCTATTAATAAACAAAGCCAAAGGTGAATTAATCGTGTTGGAGATGGATCGCGATCGTTATGACCGCACCGTTGCTGAAGTGCTGTTTGAGACACCGCAGGGTGAAGAATCAGTGCAAGAGGAAATGCTCAAAGCAGGATTTGCCTACCACTACAAACAGTACAGCAGTAATTGTCACAATCGGGATGTGTTCGAGAGTGCTGAGGAGATAGGGAAAGCACAGCAGCGGGGAGTGTGGAAGCTTCAGGGTGGCGGTCAGCGGCCCTGGGATTACCGCAAATCTAATTAATTTACCTTGTCCACCGACTCACTGGACAAGTGACAATTATTCTCTAACAAAAGCGCAATCGATTGCGTTTTTAGGTAATGAAGCTATAGCGGTTTCAAAAGCAGGGTCAACATATGCAAATATCCTGATGAATTTGTACCAGTTTCAAATCCTAGATGAGGAAGTCGCAGTTTTCTGATGCAGAGCCTGATTTGCCCGAACGGCGGTTAACTCAGTCCCCAGAAAACTTAAAAAGTCCGATTGTTAAGTAAGATATTAGTAAAGGCTCACCAGCCGTTAACTGATAAGCCTTTAGCCCTTCATAAGGGTTTTTATTTCTTGTGTTTAGTTTCATCAGTCAACTTGTATCGTTGATCTGGTTTTGGAGTAGGGGGCAAGGGGTGGCCTTTTGTGGAAGTAATTTCTTGACCTGTACCGCCCCCACGCGGACCAGTTAGTTCATACTGACCGCTTACGGGGGTTTTTTCGCCAGGTTTCAGCAGATTTTCGTCCATTATGTTTTAAATGGGAGGACTACTCTATTCTAGCTTAGGCTTTTTTACCTTTTGATTAGCGAATTTTTAATCAAACGGCTCAAAAGGTCAAGACTTCGTATTTTTAGCTGGTTGCCTTACGTTCATATAGCTTTCGCCCTGCTTGCAGTTGAGATAGAATCTGCTGACGGTTGCCGATGAACTGATATTGCTCATTAAAGACTCCGCTGGGACGGCTGCCAACAATGTATTGACGCACGGGCATATCTGGAGCATTAATCACAATGCGATCGGAAACTCGGGTTCTAGCTTTTGGGGCATTGGGATTGGTTTCGCTCAGACGAGAAATCACCCACACCTCGTTGTTGACCGCGTAAACATCCTGAATTTGAAGATTGTAGCCACCCGATGGTACTTCAACTTCAGATGTGATGGTACGTTCCTGACGGGTTGCCCCAGGCATATTAACGTCAATATAGGGAACTTTCACCGTTTGCTCTTCCTGTATAACAATAACTTTAGGCACTGTAACGGTGCGTTCTGTCACGCCTACATTTACGTCGGGGCCTTTGATATCGTACTTTGGCAATTGTCCGGGTTCTACACTGACATTCACATCCGGTAGTTTTGCCGCTTGCTCTCGCTTTACTTGGCAGGATGTCAAAGGAACTAGAGCCAGAATCAAAGCAAATGAAAGGACTTTTTTAGAATTTAAGATTTGTGATTTCATTAGATAAACCATCTAAACAACAAAAGAATTGATCTACAACCAAGAAATGTTGAGCTAAGACTAGCTCTAGGAAGTTAACCACCAGATATCTTGAGGAATTTGTGGCACTAAACCAGAGGTAAACTCACGAATGTTGGGGAAGACTAAAACTGCAGCAGTAACTATAGCAAGGGTGCGGGCAATACCAATATAGGATGAAAATATTTCAACCACGTTGTACTGTCCCAAAAACACGATCGCTGCTGTCACCAGCATAATAATGACTGTCCAGATTTGTACAGTACCCCCAGAAGGAGAAACTGTTGCTGCCACTCTAACTACAGACAGACTTTTAATTTAATAAAAAGCTTCATAATTGAATTGCTGTCGTGCCTTTGCGATCGATCCTGACTTTAGAAAGCTTTGGAGTCTTGCTTGGTTCTGATTTCAACTCAGTGATGCTTACTCTGTAGAGTGAGCCAACCTCGGAATATGGATAATAGACCTCTTGCAAAATAATTTTATGCTATAATTAAGAGTTTGGCTTAAGTGGAGCAGATTGCAGGTTATATCAGCACTTTACAATTATGAGTGAGCTTCGTGGGTCTAAAACTCAAAACCTTTAATTATAACATATATTTTTTTTGCAAGAGGTCTAGTTATATTCCTAGAAAGAAACCTAAAAATGGGAAACTTTCTCTCTTAGAAAAAGAATACAATCGAACTCTAGCACAAGAAAGAATTGTGATTGAACACGTTAACCGGAGTCTGAAAATTTTTAAAATCTTGTCGAGTCGTTATCGGAATCGTCGTCGCCGCTATGGTCTGCGGTGTAATTTGTTATCAGCAATTTATAATTATGAGTTAGCTCTAGGGGGATTAAATTGAAAACCTTCTATTATAGCATAGATTTTTTTTGCAATAGGTCTATTGTGGCTTAAAGTGTACAAGCGAAGAACGGTTACACCTCCACCACATAGATGGGAATCACAGCAATTGGAAAGTAAAAAACCTGATTGCTATTCATGAGTCCTGTCACGATTATATCCACATGAGCAAAAGGATTATCCCTTAAGAATATCGGGAGCCGGATGCAGGGAAACCCGCACGTTCGGTTCGTGCGGTTCGTTTCTATGAAACTAGCCTGTATGGGTTAGGGGATTAGAGCCTTTACGCCGCCTTGGGTGCAAGCCCTAAAAGATAGTAAAGGTAACTTCAGTTGAGTGTGAGTGCGTCAAACTCAAATTTGACAAGTCTTACCCGCTAGGAATGGCGTGATGCCAAAACTGCCCACATGGATAGAGAACAAACTCTAAAAATGAAGCTGGGGACAGAACGAGAATAACAAACCTGAGATGGGAGCAACTCGTATAGGTAAGTAGTCAAGGTTAAACATTAGTTGAACTCTCGGAAAAAGCGTCTGAGCGTGAACGACCGAAATCAAGGTCGAACAACGACACAACATAACACTTCAAGTGTGAAAATACCCGCATTATTTTGAACTGGATAAATGCAATTCTGGGAAATCGTGGGCGAAATGAGAGAACCTAAAACTACAAAATAACTCAACAGAGGAACGAATAAAACTGCTCTTTCAACCTTCAATTTGAGAAAATTACTTCCTCAAATTGTGGACTCCTTAAATAAGGGTTAGCGGGTAGAGTTGGTAAGATGTACTCAAAAATTCAAGAAATCAGGACTCTTGGACAACTGGGTACGGTTTACATAGAAAATGTTCATTCAGGCGTAGAGAATGTTATGGCAACGGAGTTAAATCCAGTTGATAAATGGAAATCAATTCCTTGGCGCAAGCTGCGGAAAATTGTGTTTCGCCTACAAGTGAGAATATTCAAGGCTCAGAAGAACGGTAACGTGTTCCTAGTGCGTAAGCTTCAGAAACTTTTATTAAGCTCTCTTTGCAGCGAAATTGCTTGCTGTTCGGCAAGTGACACAGTTAAATACTGGACGGAAAACCGCAGGGGTGGACGGAAAGAAAGCCCTCGAACCCTCACAAAGACTGGCACTATTTGAAGTGTTAGTTAAGAACTGGAAGCAATGGAAACATCAGCCTCTAAAGCGAGTGTACATACCCAAAGTAGACGGAACTAAAAGAGGACTAGGAATCCCGACCATTAGCGACAGAGCATATCAATGTCTCATCAAATATGCCTTGGAACCTGCAGCAGAAGCTACGTTCAACGCTCATTCTTATGGGTTTAGACCTAGCCGAAGCTGCCATGATATCCAGAGACAATTATTCAATAATCTAAATTCTAGCAGTAATGGGTTATAAAAAAGAATTTTGGAATTGGATATTGAAAAATGTTTCGACAATATTGACCACAAATTCTTAATGCAATCAGTCCAACTACCAAAGGCAGCAAAACAAGGGGTATTTAGGGCAATAAAAGCTGGAGTCAGAGGAGAATTTCCTTCATCAGAATCCGGTACGCCCCAAGGGGGAGTTTTCAGCCCATTACTAGCAAATATAGTCCTTCACGGATTAGAAAATGTTGGTCATGAGGTCAGATTAAAAATCAGAAATGGTGGCAGATATATGGACACTATTACTGGATTTCGTTATGCGGATGACGTTGTGTTTATTCTGAAACCAGAAGACGACCCTGAACCCCTCCGAGGACACATTGATAAATTCTTGGAAACAAGAGGATTAAAAGTTAAAGAAGCCAAAACAAAAGTCGTACATAGTACAGATGGTTTCGACTTCCTTGGGTGGAACTTCTCAGTTAAACCCAATGGTAAATTCATTTCAACACCAAGTCAAAAAGCTACAATTAGCATTAAGGCAAAAGTTAAAGAAGTGATAAAAGATAGTCGTTTCACTCTCGAACATCGAATCAACAAGTGTGGTTCGGTGGTAAGAGGGTGGAGAAATTACCATAGATTCTGCGATCTGAGTCAACACAACCTGTGGTCACTGCGCTATTGGTTATGGAAATTCATTCGGAAACAAGGAAGATACAACCGTTATCAAACCAATAAGGTTATAAAAAGAGCAATTCCTGCAGTTAGTTGGTCAGCCTGCAAGTTTGTCATTGTCAAGGGAGATAAATCACCCTATGATGGCGATTTTGTTTACTGGTCAAAACGAGAGAATGCTCACTACGATGGGATAACGGCACGACTTCTCAAGAAACAGAATCACAAATGTACAGAATGTAATTTATCGTTCATTTCAGGTGATATTGCAGAATTACACCATATCGACGGCAACCATGACAATTGGAAACCTATAAATTTGGAAGTTCTACATCGTGAATGTCACCAGCATCAGACCGTTCATGGTCAGGTGAGAGTCCGAACAGCGGGTTAAACCCGACTTATTAGGTGTCAGACTAGGAGCCGGATGCAGTGAAAGCTGCACGTCCGCGTTCTGAAGGAGAGGTGTCCTGTGGTAACATAGGCATCGACTCTAATTAACAGAGAGGTGCGCTGGATAATACCAGCCATCGACTCTACCAGTTAATGTCCCAAGCGATAGCCGGACTCTCCCAGAAGCCTACACCATACTATACTTAGTTGGTGTAGGAGATGTCACAAATCGATTTGGCGGATTTATGGATTATCGAGAAGCAGGTGTGGATGTTGAGGCGGGCAGAGCTTTTGTCTCGCGCATCAAGAATACGGTCAAAAGCACCCACAGAGCGGGAGTTTTGGGCGGATTCGGCGGATTTAGCGGGTTTTTCAGCGTCCCGGAGGGTTTAAAAGAGCCGGTGATGGTTTCGGGCACTGACGGCGTTGGGACTAAGTTGAAATTGGCCCGCGATCTCGATCGCCACGACACGGTAGGTATCGACTTGGTGGCGATGTGCGTCAACGACGTGCTGACATCCGGGGCGGAACCCCTCTTTTTTCTCGATTATTTAGCCACGGGAAAGTTAAATTCCGAACAATTAGCTGCGGTGGTGACAGGGATTGCTGAAGGTTGCAAGCAAGCAGGCTGTGCTTTGCTCGGAGGCGAAACGGCAGAAATGCCCGGTTTTTATCAAGCGGGTGAGTACGATTTGGCTGGTTTTTGCGTGGGAATTGTCGAAAAAAGCAAGTTGCTGGATGGTTCGCAGGTGCGGGTGGGAGATGTGGCTGTGGGGCTCGCTAGTTCTGGCGTCCACAGCAACGGTTTTAGTTTGGTAAGGAAAATTGCGGGCGATCGGGGTTTTGATTGGCATTCCCAACCGTCCAAGTTGGGCGGTAAAAGTTTGGGAGAGGTTCTTTTAACTCCGACTGCGATTTATGTTAAACCTGTCCTCGCAGCCATTAACAGCGGTTTAAAAATTCACGGGATGGCTCACATTACTGGCGGCGGTTTGCCGGAAAATTTGCCCCGCTGTTTGGGCGCAAATCAATCTGTGAAAATTGATATCAATAGCTGGCCGAGTTTGCCGATTTTTGACTGGATTGCTGAAGCTGGGCAAGTTGCGATCGCAGATATGTTCAATACTTTTAATATGGGTGTTGGGTTTGTCCTGTTGGTCGATCGCGCCCAAGTCGCAGCCACCGTTCAATGGTTTGAGTCTCAGGAAATTGCTGCTTGGGCGATCGGCGAAGTTATTGACGGAAACGGGGAATTGGTAATCAACGCAGACTAATTTTAGTTGAAAAAATTAAAAAAAAAACGCCTTTTTTTTTCGGCTTAATGCTTGACTTTGAGTAATCGATGAGGTATTATTAAATAATGGGAATGGTGAGATTTTTAAAATCCAAGTTACCACTCCCATTATTTAAAATATACCATAGAATTTCTGGAAAAGTCAATAGGTAATACCTCTTTTTTAAGCCGATTTTTTTCACAAAATTTTAGGAAAGTTGGTTTATTTTACAAGATAAATTTTTGTCCGATGAAGCGATCGCAGATTTCAGGCAGATTAACACTGATTGACGCAAATAATTTTGAATAGATCGATCGCATCAATGCAATTGCAGTCTAATATCAATTTCCGGTTGCACTCCTCATGATGTTAACGGTTAACTGTTGACTGTTAACGGTTAACTGTGAATTTACTATTCCGATGAAGAGAGGATTTGATCTAATTTATCGATCGATCTAAAAACCAGTGCAAGTCCGCCTTAAATTGTGCAGAGACTTTGCTCGCTGGGCGAGAAACAAATAATCTCAAAATCCAGAAGCTTTCTGCTAGTTTTTATGAATTGCATATTTAGCCTGTCCTACCGTAAATCAGCAACGCCACGAAAAATAAACTTTATCTGCTGAAAATTGCCACAGGTACGTGACAATTTTACTCGACAATTAAAATGGCTCAATGCTTGTGAATGTTGCCTTCATTTTTTCTCTCAAAAATTAGTATTGAAGGCTTGCTTAAACTCAAAATTCTAAGCT
The DNA here is from genome assembly GCF_036705185.1 of Microcoleus sp. B4-D4. Lineage (NCBI taxonomy): Bacteria > Bacillati > Cyanobacteriota > Cyanophyceae > Oscillatoriales > Microcoleaceae > Microcoleus > Microcoleus sp. B4-D4. The sequence goes on from NZ_JAUBTX010000013.1 coordinate 69,011, forward strand.
GTGTCAGTCTAAACTTAACGCAGCTTCGTCGCCAGCTTTAGACTCTGGGGAGGCTGTTCCTCGGGATCTACCTCCCCAGGCAGATCCGGGGAACGAGAAAAAATGAGATAAAATTATTAAAATATTTGTGTAGTTTTGTTACAATAGGCAAAACCTAATATTTTAAACCACACTGGATGACCTTTTTCAACGTCTCCGAACCCCTAATCCGCAGCAAACAGGAACATCTCGACGTACAAGACCGATCGGGCTTGTTGCAACTAAACTGGCAAATTGGAAATATTACTCTTTTCTCAGGATTTTATACCCGGATTGACCAAACTTTTCTGCTTTGGGGTTTGGTGACGGCGGGGATTTTTTTCACGGCTCAATTTGTACCGCTCAGTTGGAGCTTTCAGGCGATTCTGTGGTCAACACTGACGATTATTGGCACTGCTGGGATGGCTGTGTTAACTTTGTTTTGGGTAAAAGTCGAGCGAGTTAGCTGGATTCTGTATTGTTGGGCGATGCTGATGATAACTGGTTTGGTGCTGACGGATTGCAGTATTTTTCTGGGTTGGGGTGGTTTGTTGCAGCACCTGTGCGATTTGTGGTTGGGGGTGAGCGCGATCGGCTATTTTTGTACTGGACTCGGTTTGCGATCGCGCACTTTTATCGCGATCGGATTAGCTCATCTATTTGCGATCGGAATATTGCCTTTTGTCGCACCTTGGCAATATCTAACCACAGGCATAATTATGGCCGGTTGTTTGCTGTTATTGTCTGAATTGCAGTGGGATATGCGATCGCCGATCGACAATACTTTGCTAAGCGAAGAACAGAAAGAATTTAACCGAATTCAACATCAACTACGACAACTAAGCGCCACAGTCAACAAATAGGTCAAAAACAAACCACTGACTTTTCTTCGACTTTTAGCAAAAGGTGCAGAAGACATAAACAATAATTATTGTGGGTAGGCATATATCTTGCCTTTGATTCCCTGTTCTGGCAAAGTCTAATAGCTGAAAAATGTAAAGTTTTTTGTACGATCGCTAACATTTTTCCAAAATCGTACAGAATAGAACAATACAGCATAAATAAACAACCAACTTTAGCCAGAACAGGTGTTTTGCTGTTTGACCTGTAAATTGCCAACCATAGGAGAACGGTGTCCGGGAAGCGACTGGCGAACAATGCTGTAACTGCGGCGATAAAAGCTAATTCTGGTTGACCTTCGTGGTTAAAACAAAAAAAGTGGTGCAGGGTTTTTACCGTTTCCCCTGCTTTGCAGTCTCCGAGGAGAGGCTAAACCCTCTACTAGAACAGTCTGAGGAGATTGGCACAGAATTTGACAATTGGTCAGGCGGATTTTTGAGTCAGCCTGTTTAATAAAATTTAGAAAATGCTCGCTTAGCAGCCTAGCAGGACTTACAATTAAATAAGTCCTGCTTTATCATAGGTTCGCAGTCAGGACTTTAGTCCGCTCTCTTGAATTGAGAAAGAAAAAATTGAAGTTTTTACTACAAACTTGTAATACCAATTTCATAAAGTAGCGCTAAATATTACCCCCCAAAGCATCCGGGCGGCTAAGACTTCATGTATAGCATATCTTTATAAAAATGGTATAAGTTCTGTTTTACTCGCTACGTGCCTTTTCTCAAAATTTCTCGCACTTCCATTAAAATGTATCCCAACATATTTTTGCCGCTGCCGTTTTTCCCACAACCCCAATAATAATCTCCCGGTGCATTTTCGACAATTTCCTGATCGCTAGTAGCGAGTAAAATTTCGCGGATCTCGGCATGAGTTTCAAATTTGCGGAGTACAGCTTTTCGCATAATCTCGTCTTTGACTTGTTCCCAATCTTGGCGGAGGGGACGAGAACGATCGCGCCCCATGTTTGCTGCATCTTTTGGCGTTTTTGCTTGGCGAATCTGCTCGCAGTGAGGAGTTTTGGGAAACTTTTGTGCTTGAAAATAATGTTCTGTAGTCGGCCAGTATTCTCCGTCTAACTCGAATCCGTAAGCGGAAAAGTTAGAAAAACAACCGTATTCGCTGCGAGTACCGTAAAAGTAAATTGTCATAATATTTTATTGCTGTACGGTACGAAATGCACGCTTTACCTGCTGATGTAGGGCGCGCTGCGGTACACTTTACTTGCTTACCTGATTACCTGTTAATATAGCGCGCTGCAGGGCGCTTTACCTAACTATAATTATGCCACAATATACCGCAGCCCACCCCGGCATCGACATGGCAATCTACGACTGGCTGGGTAAAAAAGCACGCGCAGCCGCATCACCCGCAGGTATCGATTCCGAGTTTGTTGAAAGTGGTTGAATTGTACGAAATGGTGGCTGCGGCGGGTGCTTTTGTCGGGGCAAAAGTTAGCGCGATCCGCCCTTAACACTCATCACTTAAATGAGGCAGATGCGCTGTTAGCAATAGCTGAAATTCAAGCAGAAACGGGATTATCTTGTACCTATCCGGTGCGGTTTGGCGCGGAGGTGTTGCTGGGGGCGATCGACAATCGATCTGCTACAATCAGTTACAACTAGTTAAGAGCTACAGAAAATTATGACACAAAGCATTCAAGCAAAAACACTGACACTCGGTGATGTCAAGACAAAATTCAACTTCCAACTTGCTGAAGATGAACAATTTTTTCGGGAATGGATTGACGATTTACCAGAAGTTACTGAGGAAGAAAAGCGATATTTAGACAAAGTAAATGTTGGGTATATTAACAGTGCCGAGTACCCCATGATAGAAGATACCGTAAAAGCTGAGTAACCCCACTCCTGATAGACCAACTTTTGGGCTTCTGACAAATGGCAGCAACTTCAGATTGATTAAATTGGTTAAATAAGACAATCCGCAGTACGCTTTATCTTATGAGTTCGTAATCGCGCCAAGGATTGTTACGAAGTGTTTCGCATTTTGAAGCGCGTCGCTGGTATAATTTTTATTAACACCTCTTCTACTTAAATAGATAATATGGAACTAGATTCTGAAAATAACAATAAATTCAGTAAAGCTCACTTTGATTTTAAGAATTTGCCCCAACTCACCAACCCTTGGCGACAGCTAAATCTGCAAGGAGTAGCTTTAGGTTTGATTCGCTTGCCGGCTGGCGAGGGCTACACCTTTACTCACAGCCACGCAGAACAAGAAGAAGTCTATATTGTAGTTGAAGGCAAGGGCTTGATGGTTGTAGATGGGGAACTATTGACACTTGAGGGCGGCGATATTGTGAGAGTTTCTCCTGCTGCAAAGAGAGCATTAAAAGCTGCTGAAAATACAGCTTTATTTGCGATCTGTACTGGAGGATTGGCTGCAGGTTATCCCAAGCAACCCAACGCGCGCTATCTGATAGATGATGGAATCCCCGATTATGACGATGTTCCGCCTTGGTATGAGGGAAATCCCGAAATTGCCGAGAGAAATGCACGGTTAAAAGAAAGGATGTTGAAAGCCCAAGCCAAACGAGAAAGCCAACAGGAATCATCATGAATGAAAGTCATTTTTCCTTACCCCCAAAATGCACAATCCGACCAGCGTTGAAACAAGATATCAAATCAATTAGAAGGTTGGTGTGGAGCGCTAAACTCGATCCTACTCAGTTGCGCTGGGAGCAATTCTGGGTCATCGAATGTGAGGGAAAGTTGGCTGCTTGCGGACAGTTGCGGAACTTTTCCGGCGCGCAAGAGTTGGGTAGTTTGGTGGTGGCGAAGGATTGGCGCGATCGCAATTTGGGCACCTATCTCACACAATATTTAATTCAACAGGCTACGGAACCGCTATATTTAGAATGTTTGGGAAAGCGACTCGCAGCATTTTACAGTCGCTTTGGCTTCGTAGCAGTTTCTGTGCAAGATTTACCGCAGTCCCTGAAATTTAAGTTCGGTTTGTCTCAGTTAGCTAAAATTTTATTCAGAATTCCTGTAACAATTATGCAGTATCAAGAAAATTTTCTCTAATTATGACTTTTATGAATATAAAATTCTGAATTTATGAATTGATTTTAAGTTCGATTTGTTGAATAATTGCGATTACAGCCTCGGTTCGTAGTGATGACTTTAGTGCTCATCATCAGACGAGAGACGACTGAAGTCCGAACGATCGAACTTAAAATCGGTTCGCAGCATCGCACTGTAGTCCCGATCGGGCTTTAGACGAGAGAGGACTGAAGTCCGAACGATCGAACTTAAAATCGGTTCGCAGCATCGCACTTCAGTCCCGATCAGATGAAAGGGGGCTGAAATCCGAACGATCGCACCTATGAGTCACGGGCTAGATATGTACGGATGTTCCGGATTGGCCGATGGACATTGTGTAAACTTAGAATTCACCGCCTGCGGTAGTCCACTTTGCTAAATTGGCACAGCCACCAGCCAGAGAATCAGCCTCAAACCATTGATTAATCGTTGTTTTACCGTTGCTTACTGTCCTGTGCCAGTACCAGAGACGGAAAGTGTCAGATCGATCGCACCACATACCTTCGACTTTTTATAAATTAGTAAGTGTAAAGCAAGCGAGTCACAACCGATTCAAAAAATCCTCAAATCCAAAAAGAAAACATCTTCACAGCAGTAGTAATGCGGAATCACCCAAGCGCTAATGTAGCTAACAACATCTACCAGTGAGACAAATCCCAGCAACTAAGCGACAGCTAAATCCTTAATTCAATACCTTGGAATTACTCAATTTAGACTCCCCGTAACCGTCGCTCAAATCCCAAAAAAAAATCAAAAAATTTTTGTTTTTGATCCGGATGGAAGCACCTCAGACAAGAACAATGAAATATCTGGGCAATTAATCAATCTTAACCAGGAAATGCAGCCTCTCAAATAGCAGAAACAGACAATTACACATCCATATATTTTAACACAACAGGAGTAAATATCATGTTCAACGTATTAAAAGCTTTCGGCTCAATCTTTTCTACTCAAGGATACAACACCGCCAACAATATGTTAATCAAAAATTACGTCAACACCAATTTTCACTACTTCAACGAAGAAGCCGTGGTCGATGAATCGATTTACCCGAACCAAACAGGTCGCGTCCGCTTTCAAGGTAGCTGGTGGCCCGCACGGTGCGATCGCCAAATCACCCTCACACCGGGAGACACCGTTTATGTCATCGGCGTTGACAGCATCACTCTGTTAGTTTCCCTCGCTCCCGCCGACTAAATCACAGCATCGAAAATCAGGAAATGCAGCCTTTTAAATAGCAGAAACAGCATCTAAAAATTTCCTATATTTTAACACAAAAGGAGTTCGTAAAATGTTCAATTTAGCAAAAGCTTTCGGTTCTATTTTTTCTGTCCACACCTACAGCACAGCAAATAATATGTTAATCGACAACTACATCAATACCAACTTTCACTACTTCAACGAAGAAGCAATCGTCGATGAATCGATTTATCCGAATCAAACAGGTCGCGTCCGCTTTCAAGGTAGCTGGTGGCCCGCACGGTGCGATCGCCAAATCACACTCACACCGGGAGACACGGTTTATGTCATCGGCGTTGACAACATCACTCTGTTAGTTTCCCTCGCTCCGGCAGACTAAACGAGAAAGTAATCTAAACTTTTTCACAGTCAGAGCCCCGACTTATTCAAGAAGTCGGGGCTCTGACTATTCTGTTTATTAGAAATTAGGAGACGGCAGTGCCGTGTCCCTACAATATTATCGAATATCGCGCTACAATAAAATGGCATTTTTGAGAGCTTGTTTGTTGAGGCGATCGCGGAGTTGAGATTCGCTACTTTCTCGGGTGACTGCTGCTTTTTCTGATGCCTTAGCCGGCGGTAGTGGTTCGAGCAGTTTGGATCGAGCTTCCTGAATTGAAGGGTAATTTTCAGTCCATGATGAAATTGCTTCTGAAAGCACATCGATATCATCAGGTAAGGGTTCGATTAGCTGCGCTAGTTCGGTTAATTGTTCTGCAGAAAAGAGCGATCGCTGCTGAGTTAAGAGTTCGATCGACGAGTCGATATTTTGTTCGGGGACTGACATCGATTCGCGTTGGATTTTTTTAAGTGTTTGCCGCACAAATTCGAGAGACAAATCTAATAATTGTGCGATCGTCTCTAAATTCATTCCAAACGCTAGCATCCGACGAATGGCTTCTAACTTCGCCTGTCTCTCACCTTGTTCGAGCCCTTGTTCGAGTCCTTCTTCTAAACCTTCTTGCTTGACTTCCTGATAAAATCGAGTTTGTCTGAGTTCGCTTAAATTCAACATGGCGGCAATTTCCTCGCGGCTTTTCTGGGGGAGTTTGTAGACGATAATTGTTTCGATGAGGTTAATTAAATCGCGTAGAACGATCGGATCGGACAACTGTTGGCGGGCCATTGCAATCGATTGCCGTGCTTGTTCTGCGGCTGTCTCTGCTGGCTCAATTACCAGTTTAACAACTTTCACTCCGAGCGATCGATCTGCGGCTTCTGGCAATTCATCGAGGTAAATCCGTTGCACCCGCTGACTGGTTAAGAGTTCCTGAAATTGCAGCATCTGTTCGTGTTCGATGCGACGATTGGGATAGATGACAACGACGCGCCAAGGATTGAGGGGTTTGTATTGTCGCAGATAGAGAAAGAGTTCGCCAAAGATGCGGTAGTACAAGTCGGGATCGGGTTGAAACTGAACTTCCGCCAAGTAAAATGGTTTTTCAGGTTCTTCGGTTTTGGGGAGAAATAACCCGTCGATGCGGAATGCGAGTTGCTTGATTTCGCGGGAGGTGAATTCATAGGCGGTGGCTTCGTCTGGAGGGCGATCGATCAGTTCAAAGAAGAAGCTGGGGAATTCCTGAAACAGGCTGTAGAAAATGGTGTCTGTTTTCATGAGTTGTCGATGCGAATCGAAGATGGGTACTATACCATGCCAAGAGAGAACTATGGCGAACCGATCGCCTTATTGATTTTTTTCGCAAAGGCGATCGGGGATTTCTAGCTTTTATCTATTTCACTCGTCTCATCTTTCTGCAATGCAGTCAAAATTTGAAAGCACAGCTTGAGTAGAAACAGTAGAAATCCTGCGTGGGGATTGAGGCAAGTGGCAACGCCCACCACAGCAAACTCGGTTACTTTGAGCCATTTTTTCTTATTTGAAATCTTCATGTTGGTCATCTTTGTTGAAACTCTCAACAATCTGCCAAATGCAAGATAGGAGGCTGGTTCAGGTCATGTCCAATGGCTTGCAATCTTCTGTCCAAGTTCTGTTCAAGTTCTGTTCAGGTGGCTATAATCATTAAAAGGCTGAAATAGGAACTATGACTGGACAGGTGGGACGATCGCTCAAACTCTCGACTACAGGAATACAAAAAGCAAACGAGTCACTTGCAAACTCATTTGTTACCAAATCCGATCTGGCAGCCCACATCAGTGCTACCCGTGCAAACAAGAAAGGAGCTTCTGGAAAAGATACGGTTGGTATTTCTCGAACAACCATTGACGAATTTTTTGATGGTGCTCCGAAAAGCGCCAAAGTTTTCAAAGAAATCTGTGCTGCGTTGAAGCTGAAGTGGCAAGAAGTTGCCGATCTGCCGACCGCTCTCAAACCAACAACGTTGTTAACCAGCAACCCAACAGTATCGGGATCAAGCCACACTGGTGATATTGATGCGTTAGTTCAGCAAGTACGATCGCGCCTTTTGCCTTTCATCACTGCCCCACATAGCATCATCGGCACAATGCGGATGTTCTCAGTGAGTCAACCTGTGCCAGTGGACAAAATTTACATTGACTTGAATGTGTTAGAGCAAGTCAGTTCTTCACGTCATTTTTCTAACTGGCGGGGCGAATATGAACCAGGTAATCGCCAGGATTTCGATCGCCTGAGTTTGAGTCAGGTTAAACAGAAAGGAGTGGAGGCAATCTCAGTCATCAAAGACTACGCCAAATTGTTGGTGTTAGGTAAACCTGGAGCAGGAAAAACAACATTTCTTAAATCATTGGCAGTAAAGTGCATTCAGCCAGAGGAAAATTTTTTCGCTGATTTAGTACCGCTGTTTGTTACGTTGCCAGAGTTTGCAAAAAGGGCGCACGAAACGTCGTGGGATCTGTTGGATTATTTGGCTGAAGCATTATCCAAGCAATCGAACGGGTGCGATGCCAATGTCAAAGAGATTTTAGTGCAGGGAAGATCGTTAGTATTGCTTGATGGTTTGGATGAAGTGCCTTCAGACGATATGGAAAAGGTAATTGACGCGGTACGAGATTTTGTTGGATACCGAAACAACCGATTGGTCATTACCTGCCGAACCCAGAGCCAAAAAGAGCTAGAAGGTTTTACGGATGTCGAAGTCGATAACTTTACGCCTGAACAAGTAGATCGATTCGTGGAAAATTGGTTCAAGATAGTCGATTCAGGTGCTCAGGCATCCCTTGCACCTCAATTACAGCAGCAACTTCGAGCAGCAGAGAACAAAACTATTGCAGAACTAACCGTTACACCCGTACTGTTAAATTTGATTTGTGCAGTTTTTCGGGATGAACAAGGCAACCTACCTAAAAAGCGTTCTCAGCTTTATGAAAAAGGCATACGTCAGTTATTGGAGCGACTGAAACGAATGCCCAGCGATCGGAAATTAACCATTGACATCAAAGAGGAGTTTTTGGCAGAGTTAGCAGTAATGTTATTTGAGAAAAATGACTATTTCCCTGAAGAACAAACTCTAGAAAAATTCATTTGTAACTATTTTGGAGTTGAACGTTCTACTGCCAGAAACATTATGAAAATATTCGAGACAGAAACCGGATTACTGATCGAGCGCTCGGCAGGCTATTGGTCATTTTCACACCTGACGTTTCAAGAGTATTTAGTAGCGAAGTGGTTTTGCAAGCTATCCGAGCTAGAAAAATTCGTAAATCACATTACAGAGAGGCCGTGGAAAGAAATATTTTTGCTGACAATTGAATTACTGAAAGACTCTAGCACTCATCTTGAATTTATTAATATAAGAGTTATAGAAATACAAAGAAACATCTCTATTGTAGGCGAAATAATTCACTGGATAGATCGAAAATCTAACTTAGCAGCTCTAGAAATCTCTCATTGGATAAGTATGAGTATAAAAATGCTTGACGCTGTTGCTTTAGAAAAAGATATTGTAACTTTATCAAGTGAAGATTTGAAAGAAAATATTTTTACTACTGGATTAATATCTGAATGCAGGTGTTTTTATTTGGATTTATTTAATGCTTATAGCATTTCTGATGCATTCATATCGGATGCGAATATATTAAATCATTTATCCCTATACAATAGACTCAACAAGGAAGTAATAGATTTTGTTTTAATATTAGATAATTTACTTTATTGGTTAATAAGATTTCTTCCATCGTTTCCTTTTTTTCTTACACAGCCTTGTGTTCTAAACCAACAAGTTAATGAACTAGAAAAATGCTTACTCCAAATTTTTAACATCATTAATGCTGCTAGTAGTCGAGGAATATTTTTTAATGAGATTTATGATCGACTACTTTGTTTATGGAATAAAATGCTTATTATTAAAAGCAAATTGATTGCAAGTGAAAAAGATCGGGAAGGTCGTGAAATTATCGACTTATGGAATAATTTGTTTAACGAGGGTAAAAATGAAGATTTTTTGAATTTATTAAAAAATACTATAAGCCACCATAGAGACATTCCTCACCACTGGTTACTTGATGACAAACAGAAAGAAGATTTAAGTAGATATTATGAAGCAAATAAGTTATTAGTTGATTGTCTTATTATTGCTCTGAGATTTAACAGCGTTAGTACAAAAACAGGAGAGAAAATCAAAGAAAACTTATTGCTCCCGATCGCCGAAATCGAAAAACGCAAACAGGAAAAAGCAGAGTAGGGCAATTCGCTATAAATCCTGTCTTATCTAATTTCGGCAGGGTTTATTTGAATAAACCGTGCCTTGAGTATGCTTAAATAAGTTGAGACACCTACTAGCCATATTTAAACCAGTGAACTTTCAATCAGTCATTGCCACCTTAAACAAATTCTGGAGCGATCGAGGATGCCTGATCGCCCAATCCTACGACACAGAAAAAGGTGCAGGAACCATGAATCCCCACACCTTTCTCAGAGCAATTGGGCCCGAACCTTGGTCAGTCGCCTACATCGAACCCTGTCGCCGCCCCACCGACGGACGCTACGGCGAAAATCCCAACCGCTTCCAACATTACTATCAATATCAAGTTTTAATTAAACCCTCTCCTCCCAACATCCAAGACATCTATTTAGACTCCCTCAGAGCATTAGGAATTCGCCCAGAAGACCACGACATTCGTTTCGTAGAAGACAACTGGGAATCGCCCACCCTCGGAGCTTGGGGCGTCGGCTGGGAAGTTTGGCTCGACGGCATGGAAATCACCCAATTTACCTATTTTCAACAGTGCGGTAGCATTGACTGTCGCCCCGTCTCCATTGAAATTACCTACGGACTAGAACGCCTAGCAATGTATCTCCAAGAAGTCGATGCGATGACGAAAATTCAGTGGAAAGATGGCATAACTTACGGCGATGTTTTCCTGCAAGGGGAAATAGAACAATGTACTTATAATTTTGAAGCTTCTAATCCTGAATTGTTGTTTACTTTGTTTGGATTATACGAGCAAGAAGCTGAACAATTAACACAAAAAGGCTTGGTTTTGCCTAGTCTTGATTATGTACTCAAATGTTCTCACACTTTCAATTTGCTTGATGCTAGAGGTGTGATTTCGGTGACGGAAAGAACTCGGTATATTACCAAGATTCGGAATTTGGCGCGCAGGGTTGCTCAGCTTTATTTGGAACAGCGCGAACATTTGGGTTTTCCTTTGGATAAAGCTGTGAAGGTTTGAGAAGGAAAAGGATAACGACACGGATACACGGATGAATTTAGTTGCGATCGTCCTCGACTCATACCAATTTTATAGGTCGTTGCATAGAATTCTGATCCCCCCTAACCCCCCTTAATAAGGGGGGGACAAGATTCCGCTCAAAGTCCCCCTTCTTAAGGGGGATTTAGGGTGATCGAAATATGTGCAACTTTTTGGGATTTTAAATTAATTCAATGCCTAATTATTCACAAAATAATACAGAAACAATTCCTCAATTGCGTGTTGATGGTGTAAGTTTGAAAACACCGATCGCCTCTAGCTACTTATTAGACAATATCTCGTTTGATGTGCACAAGGGCGATCGCATCGCAATTGTCGGCCCTTCGGGGGCTGGGAAAACTACGCTGTTGCGCTTGTTAAACCGACTCAGCAGCCCCACCAGCGGCTCGATTTATCTGGAAAATCAGGATTACCGGCAAATTCCGGCGATCGAACTCCGCAGACAAATCACCCTGATCCTGCAAGAATCCAAGCTTTTGGGGATGTCGGTGCGGGAAGCGTTGGCTTATCCTTTGAAGTTGCGGGGTGTGGCTGCATCAGACATTGCTGAGAGAATTAGCGGGGCGATCGCACAATTACACATACCCCAAGAATGGCTCGATCGCACCGAATTGCAGCTTTCCACAGGCCAAAAACAGCTCGTGGCGATCGCCCGCGGCATCATCCTACAACCAAAAATCTTGCTTTTAGACGAACCAACATCCGCCCTAGACGCCGGAAAAGCCGCCCATCTTTTGCAAGTATTGACACAGCTAACCAACGGCAAAACCACAATTTTAATGGTCAACCACCAATTAGAATTATCCGAGCAATTTAGCACAAGAGTCCTGCATTTACAGCGCGGAAAACTCCTCGAAAACTCGCCCTCCGATCAAATAAATTGGGTGCAACTGCGGCAAAATTTAATCAAAGCAGAAGCAGAAGCCCAACAAGAATGGTGAACATTAGTAGGGTTCGCAATGTCTACCCTACCAACTGCCACCCCAAAACATAATCAATGAGCGCCCCCACCACCAGCACCCGGTTTCACTTTTTTAAAACCCAAAATAGCAATCCCACTTAACAACAAAGCAATTCCCACAAAGTAAAAACAATCATTAAAAGCCATGACATAAGCTTCGCGGCGCACAAGATTATCAATTGCCTGAATTGCTTGGTTATGCGCCACACTTGCATCAGCACCGCGACTCACAAAATACTGAGTCATTTGATTCATTCTCTCCTGCGTTGCCTGATTGTACAAAGAAACAGATTCCCCTAATCGATTCGAGTGAAATTGCTCGCGCATCGTCACCAAAGTTCCTAGCGCCGCAATCCCCATCGAACCTCCCAGATTTCGCATCATATTAAACAAACCCGAAGCAGAACCAGCCTCGTGTTTTGCCATACCAGCCGTGGCAATACTTGACAGCGGCACCATAATCAAAGGCTGTCCCATTGCTCGCACTAATTGCGACCAACGCAACTGATCGATGCCCGTCTCGTGAGTCATGCTGGCATTCATAAAACAACTCACCGCAAACAAACTCACACCGATGCCAATCATCAGCCGCGTATCTATTCGCTGCATCAATTTCGGCACCATCGGCACGAGGAATAACTGCGGCACGCCGCCCCACATAATCACCTCGCCAATTTGCATGGCATTATACTGCTGAATCTGACCTAAATACAGGGGCAAAATGAACACCGAACCGTACAATCCCACCCCCAAAGAAACATTCACAACAGTTGCTAAAGCGAAATTGCGGCGAGTCAATAATCGTAGGTTAATAAACGGTTTTTTTCTAGTTAGTTCAATCCAGAAAAAAGCGCTGAGAAATATTGCAGAAACTATGCTTAAACGCAAAACCAAATCAGAACTAAACCAGTCTTTGCGGCTGCCTTCTTCTAACACAACTTGCAGGGAACCCAGGCCGATCGCCATTGAGGTAATTCCCCACCAGTCGCCCCCTTTTAGCAGTTCGAGCCGCATCGGCGTCGGGACGACGGCATACCACACACCTGCTAGCAGCAGCAGCCCCGGAACCAAATTTAAATAAAAGACATATTGCCAGCCGTAATTCTCCGTCAGCCAACCTCCCAATGTCGGCCCGATGGATGGTGCAAAAGTAGCTGTGAGTGCAAACATCGCCATGCCGACTGGTTGCTTTTTGGGCGGTAAATTTGTCAGCAAAAACGTAAAAGCCATCGGAATTAAAATGCCGCCCGTCAACCCCTGCAAAGCTCGAAAAACAATCATTGAATTCAAATCCCACGCCCAAGCGCAGCACATAGAAAAGAATACAAAGAAAGCGGCATTTACCAAAATGTAGCGGCGGACAGAAAACACCTGCGATAGCCAACCAGTCAGCGGAATTACTACAATTTCTGCGACTAGATAAGAGGTGGAAATCCAAGAACCTTCTTCTAAAGTTGCGCCTAAAGCTGCTTGGATATCTTTCAGAGAAGCGTTGGTGATTTGGATGTCCAAAACTGCCATGAAAGCGCCGATCATTGTTGCCATGACGCCGATCCAGGTTTTTAAGGGAACGTGATCGTCGCTTTGCTGTTGGGGAATTGCACTGGTATTTGCCATTGGTTTAACCTCTGGTTGCGTATTTAATTTGGATTTTTTTACCGCAGAGGGCGCAGAGGGCGCTGAGAAAGAGATGGGAAGAGGGAAGGATAGAAGTTTACAGGTTGTTTAGGAAATTAAACCCATTTTTTGATAAATTGGTCGGACTAAGTGTTTTAAAGCGGGCAACTGTTTGCTGAAAACTATCGCTGCTAAAATACAAATTATACCGCCAAGTATGACTGTGTTGGGAGAGCCGATATAATTGGCCAATCCGCCGGCTACTAAATTGCCAAATGGTGTGACTCCAAAAAATGCCATTGTGTAGATGCTCATCACTCTGCCGCGTTTGTCGTCTTCTACAATTGTTTGCAAGAATGTGTTTCCTGCTGCAAATTGGATGATGAAACCCCACCCCACGAATAACATCATGATTAATGACAGCCACAAGACGCGGGATAAACCAAAACCGATCAGTCCGAATCCCATGACGGCGGGGGAAATAGCAATTAATTTGCCGATACCGACGACACTTTTTCGTCCAATTAAATAAATCGCGCCTGAAAATGCTCCGACTCCAGAAGCTGCCATCAAAAAGCCGAGGGTTTCTGCGTCGCCGTGGAGTATTTTTGTGGCAAAAATTGGGACTAATATTGTGTGTGACATTCCGGCGAAGCTGACTAATGATAATAAGATGAGAATTGCTCTAATCGGCGGAAAGCCGAAGGCGTAAACAAATCCTTCTTTTAATCTTTGTAAGGGTTTTGTATTAGTTGCGGCAATTTGGCGCGGCTTGATTTTCATCGCTAATAAGCCTGCAATTACGGCGATGTAGCTGAGTCCGTCAATCAGGAAACAATAACTAGAGCCGATTGTCGCTATCAGCAAACCTGCAATTGCTGGCCCGATCAATCTGGCTCCGTTGAACATGGAAGCGTTGAGGGCGATCGCATTTGCTAAGTCTTCTTTTTTGTCTACGATTTCGGGCACGAAAGCTTGTCGTGCTGGTGCGTCAAACGCATTAATTGCCCCTTGAAAGAAACTCAATACTAGAATTTGCCAGATGTTCACGACTCCTGTTAGCGCTAAAAATGCTAGGGCTAAGGATTGAACCATTGCTAATACTTGAGTGGCAATTATGACTCTGTGCCGGTTCCAGCGATCGATGAAAACTCCTGCAAAAGGCAATAAAATTAATGTGGGAATTTGACTGGTAAATCCCACTACGCCCAGCATCCAAGGTGAATCGCTCAAATGGTATACCAGCCAAATAGTAGCGACTTGGGTCATCCAATTGCCAATGAGTGAGATGCCTTGTCCTGCAAAAAACAGGCGATAATTTCGAGATTTGAGGGCCGGAGGAAGTTTTATGGATTTGATTTTTGCTTGTAGATTCATGTATCAGTACGGATCGAGCAATCCTATTTGATTGGTAAAGATTTTGTAGGTAGCGCCCCTGGGCTATTGATTTCCACAATCGCCTAAAAACCTTTGTATTTATTGTTTATAGCGGAGTCTCCCTCCGCCTCGCATCCCCCAATCGAATGGGGAATTTAACTGTGTTGTTGACTCCTTCTTAAGGTATAGAGGATGCTCGTTGATTTGGGAGTCCGATCGCCCAAAAATAATACTTTTGACGTATTTGTGGACATTTGAGTATTCAGGATTTATGCGCTCCGATCACAGAAACCGGGTTTTTTGGGGAATTTGCGGGCTGTTACCGCGTATTTTTCGACAAAAAGCCCGGTTTCTGGGCGATCGCGGGTTGCTCAGAAACCGGGTTTTTTGGGGAATTTGCGGGCTGTTATACCAATTTCATCAAGTAGCGCTAGATATTACCCCCCCCAACCCCCCCTTATTAAGGGGGGGCTAAGACTTCATCGGTTTGTGCCCTTTTCCTCACTCAATGCTTAACAGCCAAGTCCCCAGGTAACGCATCAATGGAACGTCCCCTGGGGTGCGGATGCGGAGGTTGAAATTGTACATTCCGCCGGGACTTGGGTTCTGGACGTTGGAGAGCACAACTTCAACGTTGCTACCTGCTGGAATTGGTTCTGCGGGATAAATTTCTATGAATCGATTTTCTTTGTCCCAGATTACTTCTTGTAATTGTATTGTTTTGTCTTTGACGCGCACTTTAATATCTTTTTGGTCGAATTCGCCTTTGTAGTAGTCTGGATAGGATATGTTCAGTTGGGCGATCGCCAAACTTACTTTTTTGGAAGGAATTCGCAGCCGGTATCTGTCACCGTTCATCCCTGCTTTACCGTAATCCAAGCGATAGTTTAATTGGTTGGCGCGCTCGGGGCCGCCGAAAATTGTGAATCCCGGCATTCCTTGGGCTAAACTGATGGCGGGTAAGCCTGTCAGCAAACAACCTGTAACTGCTAGTGCTGAAAATAATCGTCTCATAATCGCTCCTCTGACCAAAATTAGAATGGAACCTTAAATATTTACTGCGGGCAGTTTGCAATGAATGCCTTTAATATAGCGATTGTTTTGGCAATTTGATGAGTGCGATCGCCCGAATTCAATCAATTTTTTTTTGCGTAATACTGACAACAGACATTTAAACTACAGAATTAGGCAGCGTTTTATTGTACCATACTCGGCTGCAAATTGAATAGTTTAACGAAATTGAATCTATAAGACAAGTTAAAGAAGCGAGTGTATTTTTGGCGATCGGCTTTACTATCAACGTGAGAAGCCAGCAGAATAGATTTCAACCGCCACCGGGCCAGCAATTGAAATCGCTTCTTGTCAAACGATGTCCGCGACTCGGCTTCCCTCGCCGAACACCTCTGCGGACTGGGAAATTTGAATTTCCACCTGCGTCTGCAGGTTTTGTCTGACTTTCTGGCGGTTTCAACCGCCCTGTCTCGTCCAGGCGCGGTTGAAACCGCCATGTATGCGTGCGGTTTTAACCGCCCTGTCTATGTCTAGAGTAAAGGAGAGTCAGGAACTCAGGGCTAAAGCCGCTGAGCTTGTAAGAAATTACAAGCTATTCTGACGGGCCTAAGTCTTAACTGACTACGTTATTCAGGTCACGACACCGGGCGAATGCGACGCTAGTTCCTTGCTCTGTCATTTGTAGTTAAACAGTCTTAAAGTCACTGAGACAATGCTGCAAGTCTAACAAGCCTTTATAACCTTGACCGACAAGCGAACATTACCCCAGAAATGGGAGTTTGAGGCAACCATACCTCATCGGAGAGGTTAATTAAATTCCCTCTCCGACCCCCGAAAGGGGATTCAAGGCGATTGAAATCGCCGAGCCGTTTTCCTCTCAGGACTGAAGTCGCTGAGTTTCCCACTTGCCGAGTTTTTCTTATGAAATTAGCGATCGCCAAAGAATTTAAAGCAGAGGAACGCCGGGTGGCCTTAGTGCCCGACGCTGTAGCCCGATTAGTCAAACAGGGCGTAGAAGTTTGGGTTGAGGCCGGTGCCGGGGAAAAATCGTTTTTCTCGGATCTTGCTTACGAAGAAGCCGGAGCTCGTGTTATCGGTGATACCGCTACGCTGTGGGGCGAAGCCGATGTCGTCGTCAAAATCGGGGAGATCCAAGAATCTGAAGTTCATCAACTTCGCGAAGGAGGCGTTTTCATCGGATTTTTGAATCCTTTGGGAAATCCGGCTTTAGTGCAGCGATTGGCCGATCGCAAAGTAACGGCATTCAGCATGGAAATGATCCCGCGCACCAGCCGCGCCCAAAGCATGGATGCACTGTCATCCCAAGCCAACGTCGCCGGTTATAAAGCCGTACTGATCGCAGCCTGTGCATTGCCAAAATATTTCCCGATGCTGACAACGGCGGCGGGTACAATTCGCCCCGCGAAAATATTGGTAATGGGTGTGGGCGTTGCGGGCTTGCAGGCGATCGCCACAGCGCGCCGTTTGGGTGCAGTTGTCGAAGCCTTCGACATCCGCCCGGAAACCAAAGAACAAGTGCAAAGCTTGGGTGCTAAATTCGTTGATGTCGAACTAAAAGAAGAAACCGTCGCCGCCGGTGGCTATGCAAAAGAGCTATCAGAAGCCGCTAAAGAATACACCCGCCAAGTGCTCACCCAACACGTCAGCGCCTCCGATGCAGTGATTACCACCGCTCAAGTTCCCGGCAGAAAAGCACCTATTTTAGTTACCCGAGAAATGGTTTCTCAAATGAAACCGGGATCGGTAATTGTTGACCTCGCGGCGGAACAAGGCGGCAATTGCGAGTGTTCGGAAGCAGGGAAAGATGTTGAATGGAACGGTGTTAATGTCATCGGGCCGATTAATTTGCCGTCCTCGATGCCGGTACACGCTAGCGAAACTTACTCGAAGAATGTCTCGGCTTTGCTTCAGTTGATGCTGAAAGATAAGCAACTAAATTTGAATTTTGAAGATGACATTATAGCTGGTGCTTGTGTCGCCCGCGACGGCGAAATTAGCAACCAGCGAGTTCGCGATGCTTTGACGGCTGAGGCTTCAGCAGTCAATAGTTAGTAGTCAATAGTCATTAGTCATTGGTTATTTGTAGGAAAATAGGTGGTTTCATTAGTGTCAGCTTAAATCTAAAACCATTGATAAATCTCGTTTGTAGCCAAGGCCAGATCCCCCTAAATCCCCCTTAAGAAGGGGGACTTTGAATGCTTCTTGTTCCCCTCTTATTAAGGGGGCTAGGGGTGATCTGGCCTCGGCAGTAAACAGGAGTCTGTGAATAGGTTTGAACTGGTTTGGAAACGCTAAAGCTTTTACAGTTGATAACTAATGACTAATGACTAATAACCAATTTCCAATTACCACATTACCAATTGTTATGGCAGAAGGATTGATTGCAGGTTTAGTAGTGTTTACGCTAGCGTCGTTTGTGGGATTTGAAGTAATTAATAAAGTCCCGCCGACGCTGCACACACCTTTGATGTCGGGATCGAATGCGATTTCAGGAATTGCAGTTTTAGGCGCAATTCTGATTTCGGGCCAAGGTAATGTGACTGTTACTTCGATTTTGGGGACGATCGCGATCGCCCTTGCCACAATTAACGTTGTCGCCGGTTTCTTAGTAACCGATCGAATGCTGCAAATGTTCAAGAAAAAAGAGGTCAAAGCGTGAGCGATTTTCTGCCCAGTGGCATTCAGCTAGGCTATCTAGTGGCCGCATCTTTATTTATCGTCGGTTTGAAACAATTGGGTTCCCCGGCTACTGCGCGTCAAGGAAACGTGTTAGCTGCGATCGGGATGTTGATTGCGATCGTCGGTACTTTACTCGAAAGGCAAGTTATCAGCTACGAATTGATTGCTGTCGGCATCATCATCGGTTCCATTGTGGGAACAATTATGGCGAAAACCGTTGCAATGACGGATATGCCGCAGATGGTGGGTTTGCTTAACGGTTTCGGGGGCGCGGCTTCTGCACTTGTTGCTGTGGGCGAATTCTGGCGCTATCTCAGCATCGCGGAATCGCCGGCACCTGACACGACAATCACGATCCTTTTGGGTGTGTTGATTGGCGGAATTACTTTCACTGGTAGCCTTGTGGCGTTTGCGAAGCTGCAAGAATTGCTACCGGGTGCGCCCATGACGTTTCCGCTGCAACAGCCGTTTAATGCGATGCTGGCGATCGCGCTTTTAGCCGGCAGCGGTTATATGGTGTTTCACCCGGAGGATGTGCCGGTATTCCTGGCTTTGGTGGCGATTTCCAATATTCTGGGGATCATGTTTGTACTGCCGATTGGCGGTGGTGATATGCCGGTGGTGGTGTCGCTGCTTAACTCCTATTCGGGGATTGCGGCGAGTGTGGCTGGGTTCATTTTGATGAACAATATGCTGATTATCGCTGGTGCACTTGTTGGCGCGTCGGGGATTATTTTGACGCAAATCATGTGCAAGGCGATGAATCGATCGCTTGGTAGTGTGTTGTTTAGCGCCTTTGGTAGCGGTGGTGCTAGTGCTGGGGCTGCTGGGGCTGCTGCTGGTGCTACTGACAAAACTGTTCGCAGCATCAATCTCGAAGAAAGTGCGATGATGTTAGGCTATGCGCGATCGGTGGTAATTATTCCCGGTTACGGAATGGCTGTAGCGCAAGCCCAGCATTCGGTACGCGAGTTAGCCGACGGTTTGGAAAAAATGGGTGTTGACGTGAAATACGCGATTCACCCGGTGGCTGGGCGGATGCCGGGGCACATGAATGTGTTGTTGGCGGAAGCAAACGTGCCTTATCCGCAGTTGTACGATATGGACGATATCAACCCGCAATTTGAAGAAACGGATGTGGCGTTGGTAATCGGCGCGAATGATGTGGTGAATCCGGCGGCGCGTCACGATACGGCGAGCCCGATTTACGGGATGCCGATTTTGGAGGTTGATAAGGCTAAGCATACTATCGTGATCAAGCGCGGGATGAGTGCTGGTTTTTCGGGTGTTGACAATGAGTTGTTTTACAAGGATAAGACAATGATGTTGTTTGGTAGCGCTAAGGATGTGGTTGCGAAATTAGTTGCTGAGGTGAAGCAGTTGTAGGATTTTTGCGATCGCACATTAACGCGAATTAACGCAGATAATACCATTTCTCTAAAATCATGCAATACTCTTCGACCCCCCCTAGCCCCCCCTTGCAAAGGGGGGGGACAAGAATACTGTTGCATTATTTTTTGAAATTGGTATGATTAAACCCGGTTTCTCCAAGAAACCGGGTTTTTGTTTTGATTTGGTTTTGATATCAATACTCTTCAGTCGGCGGAGGCTGACTTCGTTTGTCTAGTCGCGATTTCAATCGCCGAGTCTTCTAACTTGTGGGAAGGCAGAAACCGGGTTTTTTGCAAAAAAAATTCCTACACAGCCACAGATTACTGGAAAAATCAGGTTTCTTTAGTTTGAGTGCGCGGCAACAAACCGGGTTTTTTGAAAAAATATTTCCTAAAATTTTTGAGCTACAATTTTTAGCATATATAGCAATCCTAAATCATTTGTGAATTTCTTACTCCCTCCCCTTACTAAGGGGAGGGTTGGGGTGGGGTAAAAATATTTACGACTCATTTAGGATTGCTATATTTATGGCATAACCGAAGCTTAAGCTATGATAATAACCGAATTAAAAGTCAATCTTGCTTCCTTAACGATCGCAGATAAAGCAGCAGCTATAGAAATTTTACTTCAAACTTTAACCAACGGTTCCCTCGGCATAAAAAAAACTCCCGGATGGTGCGGCGGTGATGCTGGTGTTAGCAATACTCGCATACCCGTTTGGTCGCTGGTGGGCGATCGCCGTTTAGGTGCTTCCGATGGTATCATTCTATAATCATTTCCCGATTTAACCGCCGCTGACTTGGTAAATGCTTGGGCTTATGCTGATGCTGATCCAGAGGAAACTGAACAAGCAATCAAAGAAAATGAGGAAGCCTAAAAGATGGCGTAAATATCCCATAACAGAACTTACCGACTCCGACAAAGAAACGGGGTTTTTTATCTAATCTGTCGGTAGCAACAAAGTATTTTTGAGAAAAACCCGGTTTCTCGGCCCCATGCTAAGTCCTATTCGCCCAAATCACCGTAAAATCTTACCAAAGGCACCAAGATTAGGTAAAATAATTTGGGTGTCAGAGGATAAACTATATGCGCTGGGTTAAATATATTACGATCGCGATTGTCAATACTTTCGGTGTCGTCATCGGTATTATTTGGGTTGCTGTGCCCGCAACAGTGGCTCAACCTTCCCTAAACTACCAACTCGCACTCTCAGGGCGACAGCCAGACGGCGACACTCCGCAATCGCTCCCGGAACTATACAAATTGCGCGATCGCCTCCAGGTAGAATTAGATAACATCGCGAAAAATCCCGACAGCAACCTGTTTTCTCCAGAACATTGGAACCGCCAGCAATCCAAAAATCTTGCCGAGCAACTCCAAAACGCTCAAAGTCAGATTCAAATAGAAGAAAGAGCTAAAAATAATTGGGACGATGCTGCTAAAATAGCCGCCAGAGCTGTTGTAATTGGACGCACTTCTAAAGCCGACCCTGCTACTTGGGAAGAGTCACAACGCCTGTGGCAAATGGCGCTCAACCACCTGCGACTCATTCCTCACGGTTCTTTTTTGACTGAGCGGGCGATCGACAAAACCATCGAATATCAAGGAAACCTCACTGTGGCTACCTACGAATGGCAAGTAGCACGTTCTGTACAAAAAACTAGAGCCGAGGAAGAACAGGTAAGAGAGCTAGCCAGAAAAGAGCGAGAGAAAAAAGAATTCGCCCGCCGAGAAATAGAGAGAAAAGAACAAGAGAAAAAAGAACTGGCCCGCCAAGAAATAGAAAGACAAGAATTTGCCAGACAAGAATTAATCCGCCAAGAACGAGAAAAACAAGAACTCGCCCGCCAAGAATTAATCCGCCAAGAACGAGAAAAACAAGAACTCGCCCGCCAAGAATTAATCCGCCAAGAACGAGAAAAACA
>NZ_JAUBTX010000013.1:90961-120516 GCF_036705185.1 Microcoleus sp. B4-D4
AGCCCGCCAAGAATTAGAAAAGCAGGAATTAGCCCGCCAAGAATTAGAAAAGCAGGAATTAGCCCGCCAAGAATTAGAAAAGCAGGAATTAGCCCGCCAAGAATTAGCCCGCCAAGAATTAGAAAATAATCAGCAAGCAACTCCTCAACCAAGTCCTGAATCAACCGCAACTGCAACTCCCGCCCCTGTAGACCTCGCAGCCTTGCCGACCAACTTCTTCTTTGCGGGAGATACTAACAGAGACGGCCAAATCGATGGGCTAGACGAAGCCGGAAAAGAACAGTGGTCATTGTCTAGCGGCGCGCTAATTGTGTTTAACGATCCCAAGAACGATCGCACAAAAATAGCCGCTTGGAAACAAACCAAAGTTAGCGTCCCCCGCCGCGCAGCCATGCTTTCTCAAGTTAACTTAACTTTGTCTGAAAACTTCAAAACCTCTCAATTATTTATCACTGCTGATAGCATCGCCAGCCCTCATATCAACGTTTTTCAGAAAATAGGCGATGGATGGCAAGCTGTAGATATATCCGGTACAAAACCCCTAGTTTTCAGCACGAACATTGTTTTAGGTGTCGAAGCAAAACAATTTGCCGATCGCAATTGGAACGGCAAAGTCAATCTCAAAGCAACTGCCGAAAACAACGGTCAACAAATCGCCGCCACCACAATCCAAATGGGTGTCAGTCCTTGGATAATACCAGCCAATACCGCACCAGTAACAGAAGTTCAAGTCAGCGACAGAGGGGCCGCCAACAGTGAATTTATCTCGCAACTGAAACAAGCAGTAGAACCCACTGGCGCTCAATTAAAAATCATCCAGGGCGAGAATGCTTGGATGCAAAATATTCAGAAAAACGGTTACATTCAACTTCCCGAAAAATCTGATATACGCCAATTAAATGTGGCTCTCAAAAGCACTGACGAACCCAATAAAAACCCGCCGGATAAATCAACTCAAGAGCGTAACTTGAGAGTGATTAAAATTGGTAATTCTCGCGCTGAAAATCCTGTAAATCAGTGGTCAAATGGCTACGGAAATTTGCAGGTGACACCGCCGATTCCCGGATATCCAATGGGTAGAGCTTATTACGGAAATTCGGGAAATGCTAGTTTTAATCCAGAGGTACTTGATTTTATTCAAGCTCAAAGAATTCAAGGGCCTGCGGTGGATATTGATACTTCTTGGCTTTTGACTCGCCAAGTCGATGAAATTATCAATTTTATTCCCAGTCAAACTCCCGGAAAATATGTAATGGCGATCGCCAGTCCAGAAGCAGGAGTTAGACTGTTAGAAGAATTGTCAAAAACAGGTTACGGCGAGGTTACTATCAATCGCGGTTTGAGCAATGAAACTACAGTCAGCGCCGCCTTGAAAAATCAAGCTTTAATGCAACACAATCTCAATTTGCAAAAGCAGAAAATTAACCCGATATTAGACAAGTTGAAAAGAGAGTTTTCACTGACAGACGACCAAATCGTTCAAGTTCCAGCGATGTTTGGCTACAGCGGTTATGCTTGGTGGCCGAATATGGTCAATTCGGTACCAGTCAACGGCAATTTGTTAGTTTCTAATCCGCGCGGCCCGATGATTGACGGCAGAGATTACACTCAAGAAAGATTGCGCCAACTGCTGCTTCCTGCTGGTGTTAGTGTGAGTTTTCTAAACGATCGCTATTATCAAGAATTGAAAGGAAACGTGCAGTCGGCAACGAATACTGTGAGGAAGCCTGAACTGCAGCCTTTTTGGCAGTCTTTGCCTAATAATTAGTAATCGGGAATTGGGAGTCGGAAATTGGTAATTTGTAGGGGCGGATTTCACCAACAATACTCGCCTGTAACGAATAATCTCATAAACCCGCCCCCACCCCACCGCAAATCCCGACTCGCATTCCTCTGCTAATATTTAGCAAAACTGTGCTAGGAGTTTAAGAGATGGCTACCCTGCAAAAAGCTCGATCGCTATAATATAGATACGAAATTCCCAGCAGCCAAACCCGCCATAGACTATGACACTAAAAGAATTAGAACCGCAACTGCTTTCCCTGACTCCGCCTGAGAAAGCTCTAGCAATACAGATATTAGCTCAAAGTTTAGCCAACACCTGGCAGGGAATTGAAAAAACTCCCGGTACTGTCGGCGGTAATGCCAGGATTGCAGGCACTAGAATTTCTGTTTGGGGACTGGTAGAGTCTCGCCGATTAGGTGCAACTGATGCTCAACTTTTAGAAGATTATCCGCATCTTAGCGCTAGCGACTTGAAAAATGCCTGGGCTTATGCTGAAGCATTTCCTGACGAGATTGAAGCAGCAATTAATTTGAACGATATAGATTAACAGAATGGCACCTTTGTATGCAGATGAACAATCGAGGAATGCAAATCTGGGCATTCCTGATGAAGATGTCCTGGCTTTTGCTGTTACAAAGGAACGCGCAGTTTTAACACTCAATAGAATCGATTTTATCCGACTGCACGCTTCACAACCCAACCATTCTGGTATCATTGTCTGTAAAGACGACCAACAAGACAGACAGAGGATGGCTGCACGAATTTCAGAGGCTATTGCTAATGTGGAAACACAAGCGAGGAATGCTGGTTCGAGTCAATCGTCCATCTCGATAAATATCATAGGTTTTAAAAGTTCGTAAATTTCCGATCGCCCCAGCCGACAGATTCCTCGATCGCGTTTTCGGGCAGTTTGTCAATAGCCTTGCGGTATTATTTCACTGCAGCCGATCGCACAGATCGCGTAAAATGCTAAAAAGCAATCTTTATACGAGAATTTTATCCCATGAGTGAAGAACTTGAAAAAAATCAAATATTGACTCAGCAGCCAGAAACAATTGGCAGTTTCGATGCAGATTCCGCACCAGCAGAAACTCCAATGAAAAATGCCGCTATCGAAGATGATTTAACTGTCACTTCTGAAGCAGCAGAAATTTCCAGTGAAACACCCCAAACCGAAAATAGTTTAACTACCAATACCGCCACACAAAGTCCGACTAAAACGGCCGTCAAACAAGATATTCTAATTACCAATCTTGAAACAGAAACAGAAGCAATTCCATTTGCCGCCGATATCGCTGCGGAAACAACTCAACCTGCAACTTATCCGCCTCCAATAATTCACACAGCAAATCCTGAACCAAAACCAACTAAAATTTGGCAAATTTTGGCTATTTTCTTCAGCGGAATGTTAGTCGGTTCTGTGCTCAGTCTCGGTAGTTTCCTAGCGTGGAAAATGTATCAGGAAAGAGCGAACATTCAAATCAGACTGCCCGCTGACGTACCCCTGCGGGAAAGCCCTCCGCCTGTCCCAGCAGCGCGCCTCAACCGCCGGCCCGGACTTCCCCCAGCACCCCAGCAGACACTGCCCCTCACCATCCCGCCGTCGGCCGGTCAGACTCCAATTCCCTCGCTCTCAGGCGTTCCGCCACTTGCTTCGCCGTTGCCGAACTCTTCTCCATCTCCTTCTGGCGCTGCGGTGGAAACTCCTGTAACTGAGCGAGTTAACTTTCCAGGAGGTGCTACGGGAACTACTCTCAACAATAGTTTGCGAGCCAATATATCCAAGCGCTACTTGGTAGAATGCAATAGCGGCCAAAGCATGACAATCAAGGTTCAAGAAGGTCAAGTTAACGCGGCAATCAGTGCTCCTAACGGTGAAAAAATCGGCACTGCAGATAGCGCGAGTCAGTGGCAAGGTCAGCTACCAAGCAGCGGCGATTATACTATTGAAATTTCGGGCGATCGCCAAGCAAACTACGTTGTTAAAATAGAAGTAAAATAGTAAGTATAATTTGCTCGGGCGGTAGTTGCCAAATATATCAACCCGCCCCGCCAATTACCAATTACTAATTACTAATTACCAATGGTCGCACAAGTATCTCCAAGCATCTACGAAGCCAAGACTCAGGAAATAGCTAAAGAAATCCTGAAGGCTACTCAAGACAAAAAGCGATCGTTTTTCGGCCAACTGCAAGACCAAATGCGCTGGGACGACAAACTGATGGATTGGGCAATGGCCAGCCCCGGACTGCGCGTCCAATTGTTTCGATTTATTGACTGTTTGCCCGCCCTCCGCAGCAAGCCGGAAATTGCCCGCCACTTGCAAGAATACCTGACTGTGGAAGAGGTAGAATTGCCCGAAGCTTTGAAAAAATTGCTCAGCTTTGCTAACGCTGATTCTGTCCCCGGTCAATTGGCGGCGACGACGGTTGCGCCTGCGGTGGAAACCTTGGCACACAAGTATATTTCTGGGGAAAATATCAAGCAGGTAATTAAAACCTTAGAACGACTTCGCAAAGATAAAATGGGTTTTACAGTTGACCTTTTGGGGGAAGCTGTGATTACTGAAGCTGAGGCGGAAAGTTATCTCAACCGCTATTTGGAATTGATGGCGGAACTAGCGAAGGCAGCGAATAATTGGTCGCAGGTAGATGCTATTGACAAAGCTGATGGCGAAACTTTGCCGCGAGTGCAAGTATCGGTCAAGTTAACGGCTTTTTATTCTCAGTTTGACCCGCTGGATGCTAAAGGCAGCGAGGAGAAAGTCAGCGATAAAATTCGCCTGTTATTGCGCCGCGCCCAGGAGTTGGGAACTGCGGTTCACTTCGACATGGAACAGTATGCTTATAAGAGTTTAACTCTCAGCATTCTCAAAGACTTATTGTTAGAAGAAGAGTTTCGCAGCCGCACGGATATTGGTATCACATTGCAGGCATATTTGCGCGACAGCAAACAAGATTTGCAAGATATTATTGCGTGGGCAAAACAACGCGGCAATCCCATAACTGTACGGCTGGTAAAAGGCGCTTATTGGGATCAGGAAACTATCAAGGCGATGCAGAAAGATTGGCCGCAGCCTGTATACAATGACAAGGTTGCTACGGATGCGAATTTTGAAGCAATGACGCAGTTGCTGCTAGAAAATCATGATTTTTTGTATGCAGCAATTGGCAGTCACAACGTGCGATCGCAAGCTAGGGCGATCGCCATTGCCGAAACTCTCAACATACCGCGCCGCCGCTTTGAAATGCAGGTATTGTACGGTATGGGCGACAAATTGGCGAAGCTTTTGGTCGATCGGGGTTATCGCGTCCGAGTATACTGTCCCTACGGCGACTTGCTGCCGGGAATGGCTTATTTAATCCGCCGATTGCTGGAAAATACCGCCAACAGTTCGTTTATCCGGCAAAGTTCCGAAGAAATGCCGATCGAACAATTATTAGCCGCACCAGTAGCCCACGGCAACGACCAGCTAGTTTACAGCAAAGTATTCCCCAACGTCGCCGATACCGACTACGCCAATACCAAATTGCGGCAACAAGCAGAAACAGCGATCAAATCAGTGCGCGCCAACTTAGGAAAAACCTATTTACCCCTAATCAATGGCGAGTACCAAAATACTGAAGCAACAGTCAATTCCCTCAACCCTTCCAATCCCGCAGAAATAGTCGGCAAAATCGGATTGCTTTCCGAAGAACAGGCAAAACAAGCCCTGGAAGCAGCAAAAGCAGCCTCTACGAGTTGGCGGAAAACCCCCGTCCGCCAGCGCGCCGGAGTCCTCCGCAAAGCAGCAGAATTGATGGAACAGCGGCGGCACGAACTCTCAGCTTGGATGGTATTTGAAGTCGGTAAACCAGTCAGAGAATGCGATGCCGAAGTTTCCGAAGCTATCGATTTTTGTCGCTACTACGCCGACGAAATGGAAAGGTTGGAACAAGGGCAAAATTACGACATTCCCGGAGAAAATAACCGCTATACTTATCAGCCGCGCGGCATTTCTTTGATTATTTCCCCTTGGAATTTCCCCCTCGCAATTCCCGTAGGCATGACAGTTGCATCGCTAGTAGCAGGTAATTGTACGCTGCTAAAACCAGCGGAATTTTCCTCAGTAATTGCGGCTAAAATAGCGGAGATTTTGCTAGAAGCGGGGATTCCTAAAGGCGTATTTCAATACGTGCCTTGCAAAGGTTCAACCGTGGGCGCGTATATGGTGAAACACCCCGACGTTCACATGATTACCTTCACCGGTTCTCAGGAAGTTGGCTGTCAGATTTATGCCGACGCTGCGATTTTGCAGCCGGGCCAAAAACACCTGAAGCGAGTAATTGCGGAAATGGGCGGCAAGAATGCAATTATTGTCGATGAAAGTGCGGATTTAGACCAAGCCGTGGCGGGGGTGGTTTATTCGGCATTTGGATATAGCGGTCAAAAATGTTCTGCTTGTTCGCGCGTAATTGCGATCGAATCGGTGTACGATACTTTTGTGGAAAGATTGATAGAAGCCGCGCGATCGCTCAATGTCGGTGCAGCCGAAAATCCCGGCACTCAAGTCGGGCCAGTCATCGATGCCACCGCCCAGTCGCGCATCCGCGAATACATCGAAAAAGGTCGCGCCGAAGCTAAGATAGCCTTAGAAATGGCGGCACCCGAAACCGGTTATTTTGTCGGCCCAGTGATTGTTACGGAAGTATCGCCGACTGCAACTCTCGCCCAAGAAGAAATTTTTGGCCCGGTGTTGTCGGTGATTCGGGCAAAAAATTTCAGCGAAGCGATTGCTATTGCTAACGGTACGAATTTCGCTTTAACCGGCGGATTGTATTCTCGCACGCCTTCGCATATCGATCGCGCCCAAGCCGATTTTGAAGTCGGAAACCTGTACATAAATCGCGGAATCACCGGCGCAGTGGTATCGCGGCAACCCTTCGGAGGATTCAAACTTTCGGGAGTTGGTTCCAAAGCCGGCGGCCCGGATTACTTGCTGCAATTCCTCGAACCGCGCACAATAACCGAAAATATTCAGCGACAAGGTTTTGCCCCGATTGAAGGAGTAGACGATTAATCATTCTTTGATTCGATGGTTCGGATTTGTGTCCTCTGAATAGAAGTTCGTAACAACCATAAATCGTAAAAACTAGAATTTGTAGGGGTGGGTTCGCCAAAATTTTTGACACCTAACGAGGTATCTTAAAAACCCCCCCCACCAACCTAAAAATTCAGAATTTATTGAATTTAACCTGTGGCGGAATGTTTCGAGAGGTTATATCAAATCCTCTCTTCATCGGAATAGTAAATTCACTGTTGACTGTTAACAGTTGACTGTTGACTGTTGACTGTTAACTGTTGTTATTTGTTATTTGTTATTTGTTACTTGTTACTTGTTGGTTGCAATGCCCTATGCCCTATGCCCTATGCCCTATGCCCTATGCCCACTCCTAGCACCTCATCTTTCTGAGAAAGGGTATATATTGTTAAATAAATCCATCGTCGCTATTAAAATTTAATTAATTATTGATTTATGGAAATTCCTCAAAACAGCGATAGCGCGAAACTTTCCCCTGCGATTCCCCCACAATGGCTGCGATATTTAATCGTTGTTTTATTACTTTTAGGCATATTTTTTCGCTTCGGCAATCTCGGAGGAAAAGTATACTGGATAGATGAAGCTTATACCTCCTTGCGGATGTCCGGTTATACAGAATCAGAGTTTATTGAGCAAGTAGTTGACGGAAAAATTCGAGAAATTCAATACTTACAAAAATACCAGCGGATTAATTCAGAAAAAAGCGTAGTCGATACTGTCAAAGGTCTAGCATTAGAAGAACCTCAACTCGCTCCCCTGTATTTTATCACAACCAGATTTTGGGTGCAACTGTTCGGCGATTCAATAGCTGTAACTAGAAGTATGTCGGCAGTTTTTAGCCTGCTGGCCTTGCCTTGTATGTATTGGTTGTGCTTAGAATTATTTGAATCCTCCCTAACAGCTTGGTTGGGAGTTTCTTTACTAGCTGTATCGCCTTTTCAAATAGTTTACGCTCAAGAAGCTCGACCTTACAGTTTATTTGTCTTAGTAATTTTGCTGTCGGGCGCTGCTTTGCTGCGGGCAATGCGTATAAAAACTAACAGCAGTTGGGCAATTTATGCCCTAACAGTAGCACTGGGATTTTATTCTCACCTATTATTTGCACTGGTAGCACTAGGACATGGAATTTATGTAGCTATCTCGGAAAAGCTGCGGTTTAAAAAAAATATAATTGGCTATTTACTAGCATCAATAACCGGAATTATTGCTTTTTCTCCTTGGATTTTAGTTTTTATAATAAACTCCCAAAATGTAAATCAAAAAACATCTTGGCAGTCTTTAAAGATTCCCCTTCCAGACTTAGCTGTCAATTGGGTGTATAACATTGCTAAGCAATTTTTTGATCTAGGAATAGACTCCAATGTACCGCGATTATATTCGAGATTGCTCCTACTTTTGATTTTAATAATTGTTCCATATTCTTTTTATTTACTCCTAAAGTATACAGAACAGCGTGTTTGGTTGTTTGTTATGACATTAACCTGCGTGACAGTCGTGATTTTTTTACCCGCAGATATAATTTTTGGCGGAATTCGATCGCTCAACACGCGCTACATGATTCCCTGTTATCTAGGAATGCAAATAGCTGTTGCCTATCTTTTTGCTTCCAAAATCACATCTCCTCAAGTTACAGTGCAGTTGCAAAAGCTGTGGAGGCTGGCTTTTGCTGCTGTGCTATCTGTTGGGATTATCTCTTGCTGCATCTATTTGCCGGCAGACACTTGGTGGAATAAAGACCGTTCTTATATTAACATCCCGATCGCCCGCACGGTTAACTCAGCTTCTGGGCCTTTACTGGTTGCAGATTTGTGGGTGTATAGTGTAGATAAAATCGCTAATTTACTCAGTCTGAGTTCCCTGCTGGTTCCCCAAACTAAATTTATCGTATTCCCGCCTCAAACAGTGGAAATTCCCCCAAATTTTAAGGAGATATTTTTATACGGAATTTCCCCTGAAGTAAAAGCAGAAATTGAAAAAAAGACTCCCTATGAAATTGAAAAAATTTATTCTCTAAAAGGTGGAGATACCATTTTGAGTAAGTTGCGAACCAAGTAAAAAATATTTAAAAAATGCGTTTTAATTTACCTAGAAATTGGTTGAGCTTTCTGATAATCACCGTATTAGCAATCGGCATTTTATTTCGATTTGTCAATCTCGATGGCAAATTTTACTGGATAGACGAAACCTATACTTCTTTAAGAGTTTCCGGCTACACCGAAGCGGAAATGCTCAAACAAATTTCCTACAATAAAATAACCTCGCCCTCGGATTTACAAAAATACCAGCAGGTAAATTCCGAAAAAACCTTAAGCGATAGCCTGAATTCCTTAGCAACCGAAGACCCGCAACACCCGCCGCTGTATTACGTACTAGCGCGATTTTGGGCGCAATGGTTCGGCACTTCAGTTACAGCAATGAGAAGTTTGGCCGCCGTGATTAGCTTGCTAGTATTTCCCGCCATTTATTGGCTGGCTTGGGAGTTATTTGAATCCTCAGCAGTAGCATGGATGGCGATCGCAATTTTTGCGATTTCTCCCTACCACATCTTATTTGCCCAAGAAGCCAGACAGTACAGTTTGTGGACATTAACTACTATTTTATCCAGTGCGGCATTGCTGCGAGCAATGCGCCCCGAAGCAAATCAAAATCCAATTTGGCTGGTTTCTCACTGGGCGCTTTACGCAGTCACAGCAGCAATGGGATTTTACACCCACTTGTTATTTGTCTGCGTCGCCGCCGCCCATGCAATCTACGTCGCCTTGATTGCCAACTGGCGCGATATTAAAACATTTATTGCCTATTATGTAGCAGCTTTAATTGCTTTAATCGGCTTCATGCCTACCCTCGTAAATACTGTAGAAAATTTAAATCAAATTAGAAGCACAACAGTATGGGCAGAACAGACAAATCTCTTAAGATTAGTTAGCAGGTGGGTGGGTTCCCTCAGCATAGCATTTTTTGATATTGGCATTGATGGAAGTGCCAGCGCCACACAACTAGCCTTGATAATTCCCGCTGGTATCGCGATTCTAGCTTTAGTCGGCTATGCGATTTATTTTCTGTGCCGGCAAACACCAAAGCGGGTGTGGTTGATGGTATTGTTATTAATTGCCACAACCGCAATATTTTTAGCATTACCCGATGTACTTAAAGGCGGCAGGCGATCGGCAAATCCGCGATATTTAGTTCCTTGTTATGTGGGAATTCAGCTAGCAGTTGCTTACCTGCTGTCTACAAAAATTAGCCACAAATTTGATAATTTAAAACAGCAAAGATTGTGGAAAATAGTTATAGTTTCACTGTTTTGTGCAGGCATCATATCCGGTGGAGTTAGTTCTGGGGCCGATAGTTGGTGGAACAAAGGCAGCGGCTGGCTGCGCGCCGAATTGGAAGTAGCGGCGATTGTCAATTCTGCCAGCAATCCCTTAATAATCAGCGATGCGAATATCGCATACATGATGGCTTTGAGTTATCGCTTGCAACCACAAGTCAAACTGCTAATAGAACCGCGCTGTTATACTTCTTGCTACAAAAATCAAGAATTGGCACGAAAAAAACCTGAACCCCCGACAATTCCCGGCGGTTTCAGCGACTTGTTTTTATACAGACCGTCCTCAAATTTGCGATCGGCAATTGACCAACAAAACTATCAAATAAATCCGGCGGTTAGTAATGTCGATCTCAATCTCTGGAAAATTACTAAGAAATAATCTAAAAGTAGGGACACGGCAGTGCCGTGTCCCTACAGGTACAAATGAAAATCATTTAGGATTGCTATATGTCGCAAGTAGAGTAGAATCTGGCTACTTTTCGCGGTAAGCTAGAAATTAAGCATCTAAAAATAACATAAAAAATCTACAATGACAGTAACTGAAACCTCCAATATTCGCAAACTGCTGTGCGATCCAGAGTTAGGACTGATCCCTCATCTAGAAAAGTGCCTGAAAGACTTGCACTCGTCTGCGATCGCCAGCGGAGAGAAATTTAAGGTAGAACCTTACGATATCGAACTGCAAAGCTGCGACACACAGAAGCATCCCAACGACCAAAGACCGATCGTCACTCAGTCAGTGTTAATCAAAATTCCCTTGACAGGGAAAGCTGAAGACAAGATGCACTTATTTCTGATTGCAAGTGACTTGCAGAACCAAATCGACATCAAAATTATCGACTGGAGTGCCTTAGAACGCCGCCAATACGACATTCACGGCATCCCCTTAAAGCAGCCGATTACCAAAATTGAGGGCGAGATGAAATACGATTTAGTATTCGATCGACCAAATCACTGCTGCATCACTCTGTGCCGCAAATTTGACTTGATTTACGCCGCCAATTATTAAGGATCGGAGTTGATGGTTGACGCTGCAACTATACAAAATTAGGATTAAAGTCATCAATACAAACCTACGATCAAGTTTGTAGTGAGGACTTTATTCCTTCTTAAGATTGTGATGAGCAAGGACTACAATCCTGACTACAAACCGGATTGAATTTAAACCGATCGATTGGCAGTTTCCGCCAGAATCTGCTTAATTTGAGCAGGAGTCAGACTCGGATTTGCCTGCAACATCAAAGCTATCACCCCAGCTACGTGCGGCACTCCCATTGAAGTACCCGCAAAATATCGATAGGGAATCCCCGGTTCAGAAAGCGGTACAGTTGAATAAACGTCACCAGAATCTGCCCTGCCGCCATCACCACCCGGAGCAACAAAGTAATTAATTAGATCCGATCCCGCCCGGTTAGAAAAATCGGCAAATAAGCCGTTGCGGCTAACCGCACCGACAGCAATTCCTACGTCATTTGCAAACCGAGCCGGATAATCTACCTGCGGGCGAGCATCATTTCCCGCTGCTGAAACTACGAGTACGCCGCGAGCTTCGGCGGCTTGAATTGCAGTCAATTCTCGATCGTTCAACTGTTGGCCACCCAAACTCACATTAATCACTTTCGCTCCATTTGCTACCGCATAATAAATCGCCTCAATTTCATCATTAATTTTCCCCACTCCGGCGCTATCGAGTATTTTTAAAGGCATAATTTTCGCAGTCGGAGCCGTTCCAGTAATTCCCACTCCATCTTTTTTCGCAGCAACTAAACCCGAGATATGAGTGCCGTGACTGTTATCATCCATCGGGTCATTATCGCCGTTGACAAAATCCCATCCCCGGAAATCGTCCACAAAGCCATTGCCATCATCATCAACGCCGTTGCTAGCTTTATTGCGACCACCCGCATCAACGCCGCTTTCCCCCGGATTGCTCCAAACATTCCCGGTCAAATCCGGGTGATTGTAGTCAATTCCGCTGTCGATAACTGCTACTACAATGCCGTCTCCAGTCAAGCCTTGCGCCCAAACTTCTGGAGCTTTGATTAAATCTCGACCCCACTCGTCGCCGCCCAAGTCGGGAACGTCAGGAAAAGTTGGAACACCCGCAGCCTTAGCAACTGCTGCCGCCGCATTCACCAAACCGAAGCCGAAACGACTGTCAAAACCAGGCACGTTGCTTGGATTGTTATCAGAAATAGTTGGAGGGGTTGCAGACAGATTTAGGGTAAAGTTTGTATTGCCTTGGTATTGAGAAACTCGGATAAAGTAAGTTCCTGCTGCCAAATTTTTGAGGTCGATTGACTCCGGCGATAAACCAGGTTCTTGAGAAGCAGCAATAATATCGGTAAAGTCAATAGAATTGTCGCCATTAATATCTTTAATCAGAGCAACGCCAACATCACCCGTAAAATTGTTGACTGTTAATTTAAAGTCGCTAGTTGCGGGCAAAGTAAAGCGGTAAATGTCGTCTGGTTGAGCGCTGCTAACGGAGTCGGTGATGGTTTGAGTGCTGTCCAAAACGCCTAAATCGCGAGCTTGGCTGAGTTGGTTTCCCAATAGGGTACTTGCAGAGATGAATGTATCGGCGAGGTCTTGTGGAGATGCGTTTGCTACCAAGCCTAAAATAGCATTGGATTGGCGAATTTTAATTAATGTATTGGAAATGCCGGGGCCGATCGCGATTTCTTCGAGAATCAAGTCAGCTTCGGTAAGATTGTCAGTCAGTCCGATCGCATCGACAAAACTGTTAAAGTCAGTAATGATGTCAGCGGCTGCGGGATCGGAGACTGCCGTGTCGCTGCGGAGGACAAAGGTATCGGAGCCCAAACCCCCTGTCAGGGTATCTTTGCCCCCATCGCCTACTAAAACGTCGTTATCGCGACCGCCGTAGAGGGCATCATCTCCCCTACCTCCCTGCAGGGTATCGCTGCCAGAATTGCCAAATAAGAAGTCATTGCCGGTACCGCCGTTAAGCAAGTCATTCCCGACACCACCGAAGAGTGTATCGGAATTGCTGCCGCCGAGGAGTCTGTCGTTACCGCTGTTACCGTTGAGGCGATCGGCATCCGAGGAACCGACAATAAAATCGTTACCTCCGAGGGCAAAAAGTCCGTTAGGATAAGGAGTCAAAAAGCCCGGAGTTAATGCGAAACTGTTGGGACTATCATCTAGAAGATAGGAAAGACCGTCAGAACTCGGGCTGGCCATAGAAATTTACTCCTTAAGTACGATCGATCTAAATTTTAGAGATAAAACATGAAATTGTGGTTAAGAAATCTACAATCCCAAATTCACTAATCAGGATCGGAAAATGGGAAAGCAACACTTGCATCGACTTCAGAATTTTTTCAAACTGGCGAAATCGCGTTTAAAGCCTTATGTTCGCTATGTGATTCTGGGCGGGACGTTTTTATTTATTGCGAAAGCTTTTTTCACTCACTGGCGAGAAGTTGCAAACATCCAAATTCGAGCCGAAAGTTTTCCCTTGCTGGCGATCGCCCTCGGCATTACTTTATTGTCTCTAATTTTTGTCGGCTGGGTGTGGATGTTAATTTTGCGGGAATTCAATCAAGTTGTAAGTGTCGGGTGGGCGATTAAAATTTTTCTCAAAACTAATATTGCTAAGTATTTGCCGGGGAATATTTGGCATTTTTGGGGTCGAATTTCGGAGGCAAAAAAGGCTGGTATTTCGCCGAAAGTTTCTATTCTCAGCGTGTTGTTGGAACCGCTGCTGATGGCTTCTGCGGGGGTGCTGATTGGTTTAATTTGTTTTGACAAATTCAACGGTTTTTTGCGGATTTTCGGTTGTGCTGCGATTTTAACGGCGATTCATCCCCGAATTTTAAATCCGATCGTCCTATTTGTGGAGCGGTTGAAGTTATCTAAGAATAACGGGGAAAATTCTGAGATTGGGGAGGAAATTGGGGAGGAGATTGGGGAGATTGAGGAGGTTGGGGGCGATCGAGCAACTTGGCGTTTTGGGTCTAGCTCCAATCTAGCTAAAAACACATCGGGTGTCAAGTCTTCCCGGGAAATTAATTTACCAATTAAACGCTATCCTTTAGTGCCGTTAATCGGACAAATGTGTTTTATCGGATTGCGGGGCTGCGGTTTTTTGCTAACGGTAATGGCTTTAAATCCGGTGAATTTGATTGATATTCCGAACTTGTTCGGTGCTTTTTGTTTTGCGTTTGTTGTGGGTTTAGTTGTACCGGGTGCGCCCGGAGGGATGGGAGTATTTGAAGCAACGGCGATCGCCCTACTGTCCGATCGCTTTTCTGTAGCTATAATTTTGAGTGCGGTGGCGTTGTATCGGATAGTGAGCATTTTGGCGGATGTTTCGGGTGCTGCTTTGGCAAAGATCGATCGGCAGCGCAGACAGGTTAAAAGAAGGTAAATTTAACTATTTCGGCATCAGTTACCCGCTGAAAATATCGGAGAATCTGTAGATTGCAGGTAATAGGAATAGTGCGATAGAGTAGGGAACAGATTAGAACCGTTGCTGTCAACTTCACCCAAAAAACACTAGAGGTTTAAACCCCTAGCAGACTTATGCACTCCGACAAAGAAACCGGGTTTTCACCTAATCTGTGATTTATAATGAAGTATTTTCCGAAAAACCCGGTTTCTCGGCCTTTAGCGTAAAATAGAAATTGATGATACTAGCAAAGGACTCATCCCCATGACGGCAACAATTCCCACAAAAACCTCAGCCGAAATCATCTACCCAGACAGCGACGGCAAACCCATGTCTGACAACACCAAAGAGTTTGAACTAATTGTCACCATTCAAGGCGGAATAGATGCCCTATACAAAGAAGACGAAAATATTTTTGTAGCAGGTGACTTGCTGTGGTATCCAGTCGAAGGAGATAACAAAACTCGCCAAGCACCTGATACGATGGTAGTGTTTGGCAGACCGAAAGGTTACAGAGGTTCCTACCAACAGTGGCTGGAAGATAATATCGCCCCGCAAGTTGTCTTTGAAATCCTATCACCGGGAAACCGAATGGGATCGCTGTTTAAGCTGTTTAATTTCTATCAGAATTATGGAGTAGAAGAATATTATGTCTACAATCCAGAGGATAATGAATTAATGGGTTGGCTGCGAAGTGATGGAAAACTCAACTATATTGAATTAATTGATGGTTGGGTGAGTCCGCGTTTGCAGATCCGTTTTCAAACTGCATCGGGAGATTTAGAAATTTATCGGCCTGATGGAAAAAAGTTTTTGTCTTATGTGGAGTTGTCAAATCAAATGGAATCAGCACAACGACAAATGGAACTGACACAGCAACAAATGGAACAAGAACGACAAGATAAAGAGTTAGTACAGCAAAAAGCCGATCGCCTTTCCGACAAATTGCGAGAAATGGGCATCAATCCCGACCAAATTTGAACAAACAAGACAGCGGTTGAAACCACGTCTATACTGATTTCAATCGCCCTTTCCCGACTCTCCCGACAAAATCCCAACAAACTCCGCGTGTTCCGGCGAATTAATCCCCTCCTGCAAAACCGCCATCACCTGCGCCAAATCTCCCGACAACAAAGCCGGTACAGCCAACCACAAACCCGGAAAAACTCTACTGCAAATAACACCATTATCATCCGGTTGGATAGAAACATAGTTGCCTTTTTCCAACCTAAACCAATGCAAACGTTGTTTGTTAATCTGCCAAACCATATACTCCTGCACCCCATTTCGCCGATAAGCATTTTTCTTATCGTGCAAATCCTTAGATGCTGTACTCGCAGCTATTTCTACAATCAATTCCGGCGCACCTTGCACGTAATCATCATCAGTAATTCGCGAATTTCCTCCATTCTCAATTCGCAGCAAAGCGTCGGGCTGCGGTTCATTTTCTAAATCTAAAAATACAGTAGTTTCAATCCCTAAATCTACCCCTAGTGTTGCCACTTGGTAATACAACAACAATCCAGTAATCGCAGCATGGGGTTTACCGTGGCTTCTGTGACGTACTGGGGATGGCGTATACACAATTCCTTCAATTAATTCCGCTTTCTTGACCTGCGGCATGGCGAGATAGCGATCGTGAAATTCAGGTCGTGAAAGCCGATCGCCATTTTCCAGCGGCAGAATACTCGCATCGTCATCAGCAGGAGTTGGTTGCTCAATATTTCTTGTACTTTTTACAGATATTTGAGTCATCAGAAATCACCTTTTACTACAGGTATATAAAGTCGAAATAGTCAAATAAATAAGCAGTTATTTACATTATACACTTAACATCAACCTCGTTTCATCTTGTGAAAACAACGCTTTCAATCCTCAGACAACCTATAATAACTTGACATATCAACCAACCAGCCATGCAAAATCCGCGCCAAATAGCCTTTCTCGCACTCCGCGAAGTCCACCGCCGAGGTGCGTTTGCAGATGCCGCCCTCGATCGCACTTTAGGCAATTCTCAACTCAACGACCTCGATCGGCGTTTAGTCACAGAATTAGTTTACGGTAGCGTCAGGAGAATGCGGTCGATCGACTTTATCATCGACAAACTAGCAACAAAAAAATCCTCCCAACAACCGCCAGACATCCGCACCATCCTACATTTAGGCTTATATCAACTGCAATATCTCAACCACATCCCCCCCTCCGCCGCCGTCAACACCACCGTTCAACTAGCAAAAGAAAACGGATTTTCAGGGCTCAGCAGTTTTGTCAACGGTTTGCTGCGACAATACATCCGTTTAACCCCCCCAAGCGGGGCCCGCACGCACCATCCATTACCCCTAGAAGAAGGGGCTAAGAGTGCTCCGAATTCCCCTCAGCAACCAGAGACTGAAACCACATCAAATCCCTCCCCTTACCAAGGGGGGGCTAGGGGGGGTTTGAATTTCCTAACATTACCGGAAAATCAAATCGAACGCCTCGGAATTCTGCACAGCTTCCCCGACTGGATTGTCAAATTGTGGATCGAACAAATAGGCGAAACCGAAACCGAACAACTCTGTGAATGGTTCAACAAATCCCCCAAAATTGACCTGAGAATAAATCCCTTAAAAAGCTCGATCGCCCAAATCGAAGCCGCCTTCACAGCCTGCAACATCTCAACTAGCAGAATCCCCAACTTACCCCAAGCATTAAGACTAAATAGCAGCACCGGCGCAATTAAAAACCTCCCCGGATATAGAGAAGGTTGGTGGACAATCCAAGACAGCAGCGCTCAATTAGTCACCCATTTACTCGATCCGCAGCCTGGAGAAATCATCATCGATGCCTGCGCGGCCCCAGGAGGGAAAACCACCCACAGCGCCGAATTAATGCAGGATACAGGCACTATTTACGCCTGCGACAAAACCCCCAGCAGACTCAAAAAACTTAAAGAAAATGCAGACAGACTCCAGATGAAATCTATCAAAATTCATACCGGAGACAGCCGCCAATTCCCAGAATTTATCAACCTAGCAGACAGAGTTTTATTAGACGCACCTTGTTCCGGCCTCGGAACCCTCCACCGCCGCGCCGACGCCCGCTGGCGGCACACACCTGAAAACATTCAACAACAATCCCAACTGCAATCAGAATTATTAGCAAATGCAGCGAAATTTGTCAAGTCCGGCGGCGTATTAGTTTATGCAACTTGCACGATTCATCCCTTAGAAAACGAACAAGTTGTGCGATCGTTCTTAGACAACAATCCTCACTGGCAAATCGAACCGCCAACCATTGATTTACCTGTACAACCATCACCCGAAGGATGGGTGAAAGTTTGGCCGCACAAATATCAAATGGACGGCTTCTTTATGGTTAAACTCAAGCAAAATTAACTTGCAAGACGATTGAAATCCGCAATTGCATCGGCGTTAATCAGTGTTAATCTGCGGTTCACCATTCACAATTTAGATGGTTGCAATAAATCCAATGTACATTTAAATTGTTGGTTGGGTCGGGCGTTTTTTTTCAATTGTTGGTGGGAATGAAGGATTGTTGGTGAAGCCTGCCCGGAAGGATTGTGATATCATGTATTTTTGATGAATGGGCGATCGCACTGGTATTGCAAAGTTAATTGGTTATCTTGGAAAATTGAGATGCTTAGGGGAAACTTGGATGCAGAAGACCGGGCGGTTGAAACCGCATCTATACAGACAAAACCCGCCGACGCGGGTTGAATACCCGGCAGTTTAAATTACGTTGTTTTCTTCAGGTTTCAACCGCCGTCTTATCTTTTCCACCACCAATCAACCAAAATTCAACGGATCGACATCAATAGTTAGACTAACAGAACGCGAAGTGCGTGAAGCGAAGCTATCCCGAAGGGAATCGCGCAACCCGATCAAATCCGACAAATCCACAGACTCATCCACAGGTAACTTCAGCAAAATCTGCCACCGATAGCGATTCGCCACCCGCATAATCGCCGCCGGCGCAGGCCCCAACATCTCGCAG
This sequence comes from Microcoleus sp. B4-D4, assembly GCF_036705185.1. NCBI lineage: Bacteria > Bacillati > Cyanobacteriota > Cyanophyceae > Oscillatoriales > Microcoleaceae > Microcoleus > Microcoleus sp. B4-D4. The sequence goes on from NZ_JAUBTX010000013.1 coordinate 109,572, forward strand.
CCAGTCACCGAAAGTCGATCGATATACTGTTGACAAACAGACGCCAACTGTACCGCAGTCACCGCAACTTCCGCCGCATCAACACTACTCAACCGCAACAAAACCAACCGCCCCGAAGGTGGATAATTCAACAGCGCCCTTTCTGCTAATTCCGTCTCCACAAAACCCGCATATTCATGCCGCCTCACCGCTTGAATTACCCGATGTTCGGGAGTGTAAGTTTGGATAATTACCCGCCCCGGATCGTCACCTCTCCCCGCACGTCCCGCCACTTGAGTTAATGTTTGAAAAGCCCGTTCGCTGGCCCGATAATCCGATAAATTCAGCAACCCATCAGCCGAGACAACTCCTACCAGCGTGACTCCTGCTAAATCTAACCCTTTCGTCAGCATTTGCGTACCCAACAAAATATCAGCTTCCCCATTAGCAAATTGAGTTAACAATCTGCGGTGGTCGCCCTTATTTCTAGTAGTATCGCTATCAAACCGAATCGCCCGCAATTCGGGAAACAATCTGGTTAATTCCTGTTCCACTCGCTGGGTGCCGCTGCCGAAGTTTTTGAAGTAAGGAGAACTGCAATCTGGACAGTTTTGAGGGTGTCGTTCCGTGTGGTTGCAGTAGTGACAGCGCAAAATTTCGGCGGTTCCTTCGCCGATGTGGTGATAGGAAAGCGAAACATCGCAATTCGGGCATTCCATCACGTAGCCGCAACTCCGACAAGAGACAAAGGTACTGTGTCCTCGGCGGTGAATAAATAGAATACCTTGCTGTTGTTTTGCTTGCAATTGTTCCAGGGCGTTTTGCAGGGAAGTGCTGAAAATTGAGCGATTTCCTTGCCGCAATTCTTGCCGCATATCGACTACTTCCACGGGTGGCATCGGGCGGGAATAAATGCGATTTGGTAATGATAAATAATGGATGTTTGGTAATGAGTAATAATCTCGGCGCGTCCCCACTAATGTCTCTAAGGCTGGCGTTGCAGAACCTAAAATTAAGGGACAATTTTCTAATTCCGCGCGCCATTTGGCAACAGTGCGGGCGTGGTAACAGGGCGCTGGTTGGTCTTGTTTGAAGCTGCTGTCGTGTTCTTCGTCGAGGATAATTAAGCCGAGGTGAGGCAATGGTGCAAAAATGGCCGATCGCGTGCCGATGACAATTTGCGGGGCTCCAGCGAGCATCTGCCGCCATGTATCGTAACGTTCGCCGTCGGATAGGGCGCTGTGGTACACGCAAATTTGCTCGCCAAAACGGGCGCGGAATCTGTCTGTAAGTTGCGGTGTCAACCCGATTTCGGGAACGAGCACGAGGGCGGATTTGCCGCTGGCTAAGATTGGGGCGATCGCCTGCAAATACACTTCGGTTTTCCCGGAACCTGTAACGCCGTGCAGCAGCACTTGACGGAATCCCGAAAAACTGTTAATAAACGCTAAAGCTTCAGCTTGAAAATGAGTTAAATTTTTCGGTGCATCGGGTAATTGAGCAATTGCGCGATCGGCCCTGAGCACTTCCCTTTGATCGATCACAATACAGCCTTTTTCTGCCAATTTTTTGACAACAGAAGAACTCGTACTGCAAATTCTCAGCAAATCGTTCATCCACATTTCACCGCCGCCCAGCCGCAAAACTTCTAATACTTCTTGTTGTCGCTTGGTTAAATCTACAACAAAGGCGCTAGGAATTAATGTCACTGCCGGTTTGAATTGTGCTTTGGGAGGGTTGGGCGGTTCTATATAACTTTCTACCCAACCCCGTTTCAACAAATCTCGCAATCCCCGATAGCTTCCCTTGACTTGTCCCTGGAGATATTTCCAAGTGTAATCGCCGTTTTTTTGAGCTTGCAGCAATTGCAATATTTGACTGGCGGCGGGATTTAGAAATGTTTCGGCATTGGGAGAAATAGCTTCTTTAATTAAGCGAATGCGGCGCACAGAACGGCTTAATAAACCGGGCGGTAGCGAAGCTCTAATTACTTGAATTAATGGCGTGCAGTAATAAGTAGATACTCGTTCTAGTAGTTGCCAATAACTAGCCGGAAAAAAGCCCGTAGTGACAATATCTTCGACATCTTTCACCCGCGCCGGATCTAAGTCGGTTGGCAGTTGAGAAACGAACCGAATGGCGATCGCCCCTACCTGTTGACTGCCAAAGGGTACGCTCAAAATATCCCCCGGCTGCACGTTCAATTGGGCTGGTAAGCGATAGGTAAATAGTTTGTTTTCCTCCCCCGGCAAGTCCCCCGCGCTCCTGAAAGGAGAGTCCACCAACACCTCGATCCACTCTGCAGGCGCGCTGGGGCGCTGGGGCGCTTGGTTGCTATCGTAGGATGCCCCCGGCTCTGCGGCTGCAGGGGTTGATAAACCAAAAGTGACAGTAGACATAGGGTTGCACATCAAACTAGGAGGAGCCGCAATCAAAGGGCGTTTTGATTATCCCTCAGTTTACCGCAGTCGATCGAGACTTAGGCAGAACCTATATTTTACTCGTTTTACTCGTTACCAGGCTCTTCCTGGTAACGCAGATCCGCAGGCTCTGCCTCCCTAACTATATGTTACTCGTTTTACTCGTTACCAGGCTCTGCCTGGTAACGCAGATCCAGAGGCTCTGCCTCCCTAACTCTATGTCGAGGCAGAGCCTCTAGATATAGGTTCCCAGGCAGAGCCAGGGAACCAGCGAACACTCCCCCTCTCGCCCTCTCCCCCTCTCCCCCCGCTTGCGAAGTCGAAGGCCCCCTCCCGCCTTAACTTCGGGGTTTGGCGACGATCGGAATCTCGATCGCAAACTCAGTCCCTTCTCCCACTGCAGATATGCAATCCAACCTCCCGCCGTGTTTGTCCACCACAACTTGATAACTAATTGACAGCCCCAAACCAGTCCCGTGCCCCACTGGTTTAGTTGTAAAAAACGGATCGAAGATTTTCCCTTTTACAGCTTCATCCATTCCCGTACCATTATCCTTGATGCTAATTTTAGCCCAATCTTCTGCAAGACTAGAAGTAGTAATTTCAATTTGGCTGGGGTTGGCTTCCATCTCTTCTGGCGATCGGTTTTTTTCTTGATCCCGCAGCGCATCAATAGCATTATTAATGATATTCATAAATACCTGATTCAATTGTCCTGGATAACATTCTACTTTCGGTAGATGCCCATAATTTTTAACAATTTTAATAGCTTTACAATCCGGCTTTTCCTTAGTTGAGTTCTGCAAAATCAACAAAGTGCTGTCAATTCCTTCGTGAATATTAACAGGTTTCTTTTCAGCTTCGTCAACCCGCGCAAAATTGCGTAAAGTCAGCACAATTTCGCGGATGCGTTCGGAGCCAACTTTCATTGACGAAAGAGTTTTTAACAAATCTTCCCGCAGAAAGTTCAGGTCAATCTCTTCAATAAAATCCTCAATCTCCGTATCAGTTTCTGGATACCTACTCTGGTACATTTCGAGTAATTTTAAAATGTCGCCAGTGTAGTCATTGACATAGGTAATATTGCCATAGATAAAGTTGACTGGATTGTTGATTTCGTGAGCTATACCAGCCACCAAAATCCCCAAAGCCGACATTTTTTCAGCTTCGATCAATTTGATCTGCATTGCTTGCTGATTTTCCAGAGCTTTTTCTAGTTGAGACATTCTTGCTTTTAATTTATTTTCTGAATCGAGAAATTCTTGAGTTACTGTTTTTAGCAAAAAATCTTTTTCTTGATTCTGGAGTTCTAGTAGGCTGCGTTCGGTTTCCGAAATTTCTAATTTTTGTCGCAGGCTTAAATTTTCATCTTCAACATTTTTAATTGCATTTTCCCAGTCTGTTGGTTCCATTTGCTATTACTTTAAACCTAAAAATAATTTCACAAAAGTTAGATTGTGAATTTGAGTTGCACGCTTAACTTACTTATAATTTAGTCGCAGCTCGCTCCGGCATTTTTGTTGATAAAATTAATAACTCCTTTATTTTGCTCGATCTAAAAATCTTATCTAATATTCATTGAAAATGTCAAGAGATTAACAACAAAGCAAGTTAAAACCGATCGCAGTTTTTCATCCCCGCACTCGCCATCGTTCCCGTTGCGATCGCCCGGGGTCGATCGCACCGCACTCCGCAAGGGTTGCTTGCATTCGAGAGGATCGCGCATTTGTCGGAGGGCCAGGGCGTGAAAAATTGCCAGATGAGTGACAAGATTTGTACAAAAGCCGCCCAGGGCGATCGACCACAAGCAATCTCAACTAACGAGCCAAGTGCCCTATCTCCCAGAACGCAATCACACTATACGATTGCTGAGAAATTTCACTCTTGTGTGTCGATCGCACTTACGCACCCGCACCATTTTGTGCTAAGAAATACTACTTGTGACAACATCGAGACAGCATTCTATATTTGGAGAGTAATTGATGTCAGGTAGCGAAGTTCGTGCAGACTTTTGGATGAGCGAGTACATTACCCCCTGGGATATTTACGTTCACGGCATCATCAGCGTCCTCGCTTACAAGAAAACTGCCTATCAAGAAATGTACGTAGTTCAGACCGGTACCTACGGCAAAGGCTTAGTTTTGGACGGCAAATGGCAATCTTGTACCGGCGACGAGTTTCTCTACCACGAACCCCTCGTGCACCCAGCCATGATTGCTCACGGTTCGCCCAAAAAAGTGCTCGTGCTCGGCGGCGGAGAAGGAGCTACAATTAGAGAAGTGCTGCGCTGGAAAACAGTCGAAAAAGTCGTGATGATCGACATTGACGGCGAAGTAGTAGAAGCTTGCCGCGAACACCTGCCAGAAATGCACCAAAATGCCTTTGACGACCCGCGCTGCGAAGTAGTAATCGGCGACGCCTTGGATTATTTAGACAATACCGACAGCGATTGGGATATTGTCATTTCTGACTTGTCAGATCCCATTGAAGAAGGCCCATCTTTTCAGTTATTTACCAAGGAGTATTTTGAGAAAGTCCGCAAAATACTGTCACCTGACGGATATTTTGTAGTACAAGCGGGCCCCGTTTCTCCGGCAGAAATGAAAATGCACGCCCGCATCGTCAACACCCTGAAATCGGTATTTCCCAACGTTCAATCCTGCACCAGCTTTATTTCTACCTACGGAGCTCCTTGGGGTTTTGCCATAGCTTCAAGCCAGGAAATAAACACGCGGCCAGAACCCGAAGTTACCGACAAAATACTGGCCGAAAAAACAACCGGCGGGTTGCGGATGTTGGATGGGATTACACTGTTGGGGTTGATGCAAGTTCCCGGTCACTTGCGGCGGGTAATCGCCGAGGAAACCGAAGTTTACACTATGGCAGCACCGCCTAAGTTTTTCGGGAAAGGTTCTGTCAGTCAGTGAAGCTAAATTGAAAGAGAAAAGTCGTTTGGAGTAACTGAGATGAGCAATTTAATTCGCCTACTCGCTGCAATTTTTGTTCCCCCTCTAGGCGTATTTTTGACTGTCGGCATCGGCAGAGATTTTTGGATCAACCTGGTTCTAAGCTGTTTTTTCTTGTTTCCGGGTACGATCCACGCTGTTTGGGTGATTGCTAAGCACGATCGAGGTTAAACTATTTTTGTAAGGTGCGTCGCTGCCAAATTTTCGAGTTTATTTGGAGATGCTGGATAGCGACGCACCCTACAATATTTACAAGGTTAAGCTATTTTTGTAAGGTGCGTCGCTGCCAAATTTTCGAGTTTATTTGGAGATGGTTGATAGATCCGCACCCTACGATATTTACAAGGTTTTATTGATTATTGCACCTCAATTTCTTGACAAACCAATTCAGCAATTTTTTTCGCGGCACCGGATTCTCCTCGAACTGCACGCAAACGATCGCCCATTCGTGCTAATTTATCAGGATGGCTCAAATAGTCGATCGCCAAATCCGCCACAGCATCCGCTTCCAGCCGCCCGATTAACTCCGGCACAATCTCCTCCCCAGCCCAAATATTCGGCCAAGCATAAAGTTTTCCCTTCCCCAATTGCAAGATTGCCCAATTAATCGCCGTCGCAAAAACAGAACCGACTAACGGCAAATTTGCCAGCAATCCCGGCAAACCATCCCAAGCCTTCATCGCATCCAACTGCTGCGTCGGAATCAACACAATCATCGGTACAGCTAAGGAACCCAATTCCGCAGTATTCGCCCCCACAGTAGTCAAACACAAACTGCATTCCGATAGCAAATCATAAGCTGGAGTCTCAGTCCAAAGTTCTATTTTTAAGTTATTTGCTGTCTGCAAAAACGGCGATTCTGTTAAATGCAGTTCGGCGCTGGCGCTGTCAAATAAATGCAGGCAAGGATTTTGTTTTGGGTCGGCAAAACCTGCTATAGTTTGCACATCTATGGTAGGCGCAACCGGAATTACAAAGCGTGTTTGAGGTCGGATGCGGTGGATGGATTGGGCGATCGCCAAACATAAAGGTACACCTAAAGCTAATTTCGCCGCCTTAGAACCCGGTAACAATCCAATTAATTCTATTTCCCGTGGGGGCGGTGCGCCGTCTTTTGCCTCCGATTTGCGATCGCCTACTTCTGCAATCAAATCTCCCACAACCGTAAATTTATCAGCATATTTTTTCGGAACTTTAGCAAAAACTTCCGGTTTCATCGCCGCAAACTTATCAATCCAGCGATACCACCGCGCGTCCCATTCCGCATAAGTAACCGTGCGATATTTTAGCCTTTTACCAATAACAACCGTAAAAAATTGGTCGCCACCTAAAAATAAAACAACTCCGGTTTCGTGCCAATCCCAATTTTGGGCAGTTTTGCCCGATAATAGAAATGAAAAAAAATGCTCCGGTGCTTGCACTCTGTCCACTTCTGGGTAGGAAGATGCGATTTGTGCTTCTTTCCCCGTGGCGTGCGGACAGGGGGACAGCACTACCGAGATTCGGGCTTCTGTGCCGCTGTTTCCCAATTGCTGGCGCAATGCTTGCACGGCGGGACGCACCCAAGTTGCTAATTCTCCGGGCCCGTTGGAGAGGATTAAAATATCGACTGCCATAGCATTTAATATTTGAAAGGATACAACGGAGAATTTATGACCGATTTAATTGATGCCGTCAAGATGAGTGATATTGTGGCTGTGGAAAGTGCGATCGAACAACGTGCAGATATCAATGCCAAAGATGCCGAAGGCGCGACGGCTTTGACCGCTGCGGCTGAGGCTGGCAATGCTGAAATTGTCAAAAAAATCCTCGCAGCAAGCGCGGATGCTAACAGTCAGGATAATGACGGGTGGACGCCGTTAATGAGTGCCGCTGCTGCAGGACATAGCGAGATTGTACAGCTTTTGCTGGATGCGGGGGCGGATGTGAATGCTAAAACTAATTTTGGTTTGACGGCTTTGATGAGTGCGGCTGGTAGCGGGCGCGCTGATGTTGTGCAGGTTTTGCTGGAGGCGGGTGCTGATATCAAAGCTAAGGATAATAATACTTGGACTGCTTTAATTTGGGCATCTTCGGAACATCATCAAGATGTGGTTGAGGTTTTGAAGCTGGCGCGCGATCGGCATTAGAACTTTTGCAAAAATACAGTGCACCCCACCCCAACCCTCCCCGAACTCGCGGGGAGGAGGCAAGATTATTTCTTGTTTCCCCCCTTAATAAGGGGGGACTTGCGGGGGGTGAATTTGACTTTTCCAAGATATATATTAAAGACTTAGAAGCCGGGTTAATTGAATAAATCCGGTTTCTGGATGATACAATTAATTAATAAATTTGCCATTTTTATATCATGGTACCACTCGATCGAGAAATGCGTTTGCCAACCGGTGCCGAGCTTCCTTCTTCGGATGATACTCCTGTGGATAACGAAAATCAAAACTCGATCAACCGTTTGAAGTTTGCCAAACGATAAACGGCGAGTACGAACAACAAATTGGCAAACCTTTTTGGATGCCGGAAGTGGGTTTAGGCATTGGTCGAGGTCGATATAGGGAGGGAGAAAGGCAGTTAGAAGTTTTGTATTGGTTTGATGAAAGAGGTAGCAGGTATTTGACGGCTGAAGAATTGGTAGTTAGATACCGCGATCGCTTTGGCGAGTTGCCGGAATAGGCAAGGGCGATCGGGCTTAGTTGTTGAGAAACCCGGTTGCTGGGAGCGATCGGGTTTCTCGTTAGTATTAATTGCTTTCTAGCCGAGAAATACATAACCTATGTCAGGAATATTGAAAGGATTTACGATGTAAACCCGTTTCAGATTTAGATTTGCACCGCCCAGAATTTTGGCAATTGTGTCTCCCAATTTTTCGATGATTAAGTCTCCACCTGACGGAAATATGTTAAAGGGATCCAAACTCCCTGCAAGCTGGATAAAATCCTTACCTTTTTCAAAATTGACAATTGTTGCTTCGCCGTTACCTATATAGAATGTAATTGGGCCAATCAAACTCGGTCGATTGTTAGGAAAAACATCACCCAGAACGAAGTAATCAGAGCCGGGAGTGCCAATCAGGGTATCGAATTCACTGGTAGAAATGAAAAACTCCCTGGTGGATTCCTGGAATTTCACAGTTTCATAGCTATTGGGAGTAAATATATTCTTGGATAAAGCCACCTGAAGTCCATTGATTTGATTTTTACCTGTTTGAAAGCCAGTTACGATATCGTTTCCGTTGGTTCCAGTAAAAATTGCAGAGCGATTTGCCTCGAATTGCCCGAATTTGAGATAGTGTTCTCGCCCGGTTTTTAAACCTCCAGCCTCCACAACTGCGGCCACATCAGGGTTGTCTCGCAAGTAACGCGGTTCAAAGAAACTTGTGCCGTACCTACCTTCTGTTTTTCCGAATTTGATAAAATGCTGAAACCCAGATTTAAAAGTTCCGTTGTCCACGAATGGAGTTATCTCCGGATGACGTTTTAAATAAAAAACTTCGTCGTAGTCAGGCGATACGCGGGTGCGACCTTCTTCGTAGCCAAACTGAACAAAGTGGTCTAAACCTGAAGCAAAAGGCGCGTTTGGATTGTTTGGGGTGCGAACCAAGGGAGCAATATCTTGATTTTGAGCTAGATAAGTTTCTTCGTCAAAGTACCGCGATACTTTGGTTAAGCCGCCAGCTTGACCGAACTTTTCAAAGTGTTCTTTCCCAGATTTGATGATTCCTGCATCAATGGCAGGTTTAACCCAAGGATATTGCGAAAGGTAGTATTGTTCGTCAAAAATTGCGTAGTTAGCCATGTTTTTATACTGCGGCTTTAAATAGCGGTTTATGCAATTTATCAATCATCTGGAACTGAGAAAATCACCCTATAGGGTGATTTTTTTTTTCAGTGTCTAATCTCATTAAAGCTCAATTAGCGATCGCACTCCCCAGCAACAATCAGCCAAATCCCCAATAGCTTAGAGATTTCTAGCCAAGTAAAAATCTAAAAACAGTAGATTCTGGTAATACATTCAAACTGAGATTTCCGCCACCTTCAATAACAGCGATCGTGTCAAAGCTACTAATTCCCGGACTTCCATCTGGACGGGAGACGAACAAGCCGTTCGTTTGGATAGCTAAATCTCGATTGTTGTTGATCGGCAATATCAAGAATTGATCTGAGAAAGGTGATAAATTATCTCCTAGCAGGATGCTATCCTCACCTTTCGTAAAGTTCCGAATTGTCGCAAAACCCGGCCCGATATAGAATGTTGCGGTTCCGGCCGGATTCCCCTTACTGCCTTCTATAAGGTCTCCGAGTACGAATTTATCGCGGCCGCTACCGCCAGTGAGAGTATCGAATTCATTGCTACCGTCACCTTCATACACTCGGCCCTCGCCAAAGCCATTACCTGTACCTAAACCTACTTCAACTCCAATTAATTCGGTATTTCCCACCCCAGCACCGGCAATCATGTCATTCCCGGAACTTCCGATAAAAGTCGCAGAGCGGCTAGGATCGTTTTTGCCGAAATTGAAGTAGTGTTCCCGACCAGTTTTCAAGGCTCCCGATTCGACAAACGGCCGAACATCGGGATTTTTTTGTAAGTATTCTGTTTCAAAAAATGAAGTCCCAAACTGACCGTCTTTGATGCCGAATTCAATGAAATGCTGGTAGCCATTTTTAAAAGTTCCATTCTGAATAAACGGCTGCAACTGTCGGTTATTTGCTACATAAAACGCTTCGTTATACTCAGGCGATACGCGAGTGCGACCTTCTTCGTAACCGTATTGGATAAAGTGGTCTAGCCCGGTCGCAAAAGGAGCGTTTGGGTTGTTGGGGGTGCGGACTAAGGCAGCGATGTCTGGGTTGCCAGCCAGGTAGGTAGCTTCGTCAAAATACCGCGATACTTTAGTTAAGCCGCCGGCTTGACCGTATTTTTCAAAGTGTTCTTGTCCAGATTTGATAACTCCTGTGTCGATCGCTGGTTTGACCCAAGGATACTGCGAAAGGTAGTATTGTTCGTCAAAAATTGCGTAGTTAGCCATGTTTTCCTCCTGCGGCTTTAATTGGCTGTTTGTGCAATTTATCAATCATCTGGAATTGAGACAATCACCCTATCGGGTGATTTTTTTTTTCATTGTCTAATCTCATTAAAGCTCAATTAGCGATCGCACTCCCCAGCAACAATCAGCCAAATCCCCAATAGCTTCGAGATTTCTACCCAAGTAGAAGTAGAGAACCATTAAGTTGTGGTAATACATTCAACTTGAGATTTGCGCCGCCTTCAATGACAGCGATCGTGTCAAAGCGACGGGTTGTATTGTTCGTCAAAAATATCGTAATTCATTTTTGCTTTTTTAAGTAAGAATGTAAAGTGCGATCGAGCAAAATATTTTACGGCACAATTGCCCAACCAATCAAAAGTCATCAATCAACAGCATTAGCTAGTGACTGATGACTGATGACTGATGACTGATGACCAGGGCTGTTTCATTCTCAGGTAAATCATCGTTTTGTAGGGGCGGTGCCTAGGCTGTGTACTTTGTTCGTTTTTATGGTAAAGTATTTCATACAATAATAGTGTAAAAAAAGAGTGTAGCTC
>NZ_JAUBTX010000014.1:0-1851 GCF_036705185.1 Microcoleus sp. B4-D4
ATAATGTGACAACATTATCTAGTTATGCCAAAGCTTTGATCGCAAATAATCAGCATGAGAAAGCTTGGTCGTTGTTTGAGCGAGCGCTACAAATTGAACCTAATAATGTGACAACATTATCTAGTTATGCCAAAGCTTTGATCGCAAATAATCAGCATGAGAAAGCTGGGTCTTTGTTTGAGCGAGCTCTACAAATTGAACCGGATAATGTGACAACATTATCTAGTTATATCAAAGCTTTGATCGCAAATAATCAGCATGAGAAAGCTTGGCCGTTGTTTGAGCGAGCTCTACAAATTGAACCTAATAATTGGATAACATTATCTAGTTATGCCAAAGCTTTGAGTTCAAATAATCAGCATAAAAAAGCTTTACAGTTCTTTGAGCGAGCGCTACAGATTGAACCTAATAATCGGATAACATTATCTAGTTATGCCTATGCTTTGAGTTCAAATAATCAGCATGAGAAAGCTTTACAGTTCTTTGAGCGAGCGCTACAAATTAAACCTAATAGTGTGACAACATTATCTAATTATGCCAAAGCTTTGATTGCAAATAATCAGCATGAGAAAGCTTGGCCGTTGTTTGAGCGAGCGTTACAGATTGAACCTAATAATCGGATAACATTATCTAGTTATGCCTATGCTTTGAGTTCAAATAATCAGCATGAGAAAGCTTTACAGTTCTTTGAGCGAGCGCTACAAATTAAACCTAATAATCTGATAACATTATCTAGTTATGCCAAAGCTTTGATTGCAAATAATCAGCATGAGAAAGCTTTACAGTTGTTTGAGCGAGCGCTACAAATTGAACCAAATAATCGGATAACATTATTTAGTTATGCCAAAGCTTTGATTGCAAATAATCAGCATGAGAAAGCTTGGCCGTTGTTTGAGCGAGCGCTACAAATTGAACCTAATAATCGGATAACATTATTTAGTTATGCCTATGCTTTGAGTTCAAATAATCAGCATGAAAAAGCTTTACAGTTGTTTGAGCGAGCGCTACAAATTGAACCGAATAATCTGATAACATTATCTAGTTATGCCGAAGCTTTGATTGCAAATAATCAGCATGAGAAAGCTTGGCCGTTGTTTGAGCGAGCGCTACAAATTGAACCGAATAATCTGATAACATTATCTAGTTATGCCAAAGCTTTGATTGCAAATAATCAGCATGAGAAAGCTTTACAGTTGTTTGAGCGAGCGCTACAAATTGAACCAAATAATCGGATAACATTATTTAGTTATGCCAAAGCTTTGATTGCAAATAATCAGCATGAGAAAGCTTGGCCGTTGTTTGAGCGAGCGCTACAAATTGAACCGAATAATCTGATAACGCTAAATAGTTATGCCTATGCTTTGATTTCAAATAATCAGCATGAGAAAGCTTGGCCGTTGTTTGAGCGAACGCTACAGATTGAACCTAATAATGTGACAACATTATTTAGTTATATCAAAGCTTTGATTTCAAATAATCAGCATGAGAAAGCTTGGCAGTTGTTTGAGCGAGCGCTACAGATTGAACCTAATAATGTGACAACATTATTTAGTTATGCCAATGCTTTGATTTCAAATAATCAGCATGAAAAAGCTTTACAGTTGTTTGAGCGAACTCTTCAAATTGAACCTAAGAATCTGATAACATTATGTAGTTATGCCAATACTTTGAGTTCAAATAATCAGCAGGAGAAAGCTTTACAGTTGTTTGAGCGAGCTCTTCAAATTGAACCTAATGATCTGATAACGCTAAATAGTTATGCCAAAGCTTTGACTTCAAATAATCAGCAGGAGAAAGCTTTACAGTTGTTTGAGCGAGCTCTTCAAATTGAACCTAATGATCTGATAACGC
>NZ_JAUBTX010000014.1:1951-7377 GCF_036705185.1 Microcoleus sp. B4-D4
TAAATAGTTATGCCAATGCTTTGATTTTAAATAATCAGCATGAGAAAGCTTTACAGTTGTTTGAGCGAGCTCTTCAAATTGAACCTAATGATCTGATAACATTATGTAGTTATGCCAAAGCTTTGACTTCAAATAATCAGCAGGAGAAAGCTTTACAGTTGTTTGAGCGAGCGATTCAAATTGAACCTAATGATCTGATAACGCTAAATAGTTATGCCAATGCTTTGATTTTAAATAATCAGCAGGAGAAAGCTTTACAGTTGTTTGAGCGAGCGATTCAAATTGAACCTAATAATGTGATAACACTCAATAGTTATGCTTATGCTTTGAGTTCAAATAATCAGCATGAGAAAGCTTGGCCCTTGTTTGAACGAGCGCTACAAATTCAACCTAATAATGTGATAACGCTAAATAGTTATGCCAAGGCTTTGATTTCAAATAATCAGCCTGAGAAAGCTTGGCTCTTGTTTGAGCGAGCGCTACAAATTCAACCTAATAATGTGATAACGCTAAATAGTTATGCCAATGCTTTGACTTGGATTCGTGAGTATGAGAAAGCTTGGCCGTTGTTTAAGCGAGCGCTACAAATTGAACCTGATAATCCGAAAACTATTAGTAGTTATGCTATTACTTTAGCTTCAATTGGTCAGGATGAGAAGGCTTTACCCTTCTTTGAAAAGGCACTACAAATGGGATTGGAAGATCATAATATACGAAACGATTTTATTTATTTTCACTATTTTCCTGCACTAGAAAGACTAGGCAAGTACCAAGAGGCTATCAACCAGTTATCTGAAATAAAAAAGGATTTTCTGAGTCAGTATGAAGCTAATATAATTTTCCTCAAGTTAGGTAGGCTATATTACTGCATTAAGCAACGCAAGAAAGGTGACGAATATTTCGAGGCAGCAATTGCCAACTCGGATGACAAAGAGAAAACATGGCTCCACAGTGCTAGAAATATTTTTGCCAGCGATCCTCATAACGATACAGCCATTCAAATGCTGCGGAAAATCGACAAAGATTCTCCACGGTACGATCAGGCAAGGGAAATGCTGATTCTTAACTTTAGTGAGCAAGACTACTTTGAAATGGTCAACGCTGATGTCCCAAGTGAATTAAGCGACACGGAAATTCTCAATCGGGCGATGTATCACAAAATCGCCAATGAGATCAGCATCCTTAAAGCAATTGCTTATCGAATTTCACATCGCTCCGATCGCGAAGATCCCTTATTAAACCGTATTATTCAAGCGATTGAAGATGTCTTCAAAGAGGTTGAAAAACGCAAGGAAGCACAAAAATCTGAGATTGAAACTATTTCTAATGACGACTATCGGAGGATTTTGACGGTCATTTCCAAAACTGCTCATGATATCTCTGACTTTGTGAATAACGAATTGGCTGTGATCAAGTCGCAGACTATACGCTCCATCCGAAAGTTATCACCTAATGACGAGCATTACGCCCAGTTTGATAAATTGCTGACACAACTGGAACTAACCCAGAGTGCTCTCAATGACTTGAAAGCTATCAACGAAGGTATTTCGATCAAAAATCACCGTTTTCAGGTCAAGGAACTATTTGAAAAGTGGGAAATAACTTGCCATATTGATAATGCTTGGATTCTTCTAGACATAAGAAACGGTGACTCTCCGTTCTATGGAGATCAGGAAAAAATAAAGAGTGCATTGAATGAACTGGTCGAAAATTCTCTGAAGCACAATGCTGACCAGCCGAAATTGACCATTCATATCACATCTCAAGATGTCGTCAACCCATCAGGAATTCGGGGAATGAATGTCCCTGGAGAGCAAAAATATCTGTTTCTTGAATTTGCTGATGATGGTAAGGGCGTTCCAGAGTATCATAAAGATTGGATCTTTCAACCCCTAAAAACCACTTCTCAGGAGGGTAAAGGTAGCGGATTAGGGCTGTTCATTATCCGTAAAACCCTGACCAAGATGAAGGGCTATATTCGGGAAACGGGACAAGATGGAGCTAGATTTGAAATTTATATTCCTTATCTTGAGAAAGAGGTGTAAGATAATATGCAAACTCAAAACGTCCATTTGCTGTTGGTAGAAGACAATCCTCGATATTTGAATGAGTTACTGGAATGGCTTGGGGACTATGGCTATGAGCATATTGAAACGGCTACCAGTGTTGCTCAAGCTCAAGAGAAGTTTGGAAATCCCTTTGACGTAATTATTGCAGATATGCGAATGGATCAGGATGACAGTGGATTTGCTGTTATTGACGAAGTGAAAACCCGAAATCTTTCTTCTGTAGTTATTATCTTAACTGCCAATGATACAGTTTCAGATTGCCGCACTGCTTTCAAGATGGGCGCATGGGACTATATTTCTAAAACTATGCCCGGTAATATTTTCGATATACTTCATGAATCGATTCAGGATGCGATCGCCTATTTCAACCGTTGGGGTAACGTTCAGAATGAGCAGTGGATTAACGAGAATATAGAAACGTTGGATCAAACATATTTGGGTCAGTACATTGCCGTGATCAACAAAACGGTAATCGATGCAGCAGATACAGAAGAAATATTGAAAGGACGGATTGAGGAACGACAATTACGCCGATTTTTAACAACGATCAGAAAAATTGGCGAACTGCGCCCAATTTCTGAGTTGATCAAACTCCCTGAAAGCGATCGCCTGGAGTATAAGAGTACCTTTCAGTGGGATGTTCGGCGCGATTGTGAGAATAAAGAATTAAGATTTAGCACTCTTAAGACAATTGCTGCATTTCTTAATTCTGAAGGTGGAACTCTCATTATCGGCGTTGAAGATAATGGTAATATTTTCGGTCTAGAAAAGGATTTATCTTTACTATCAAAGGGAAATCTAGATCAGCTAGAGCGGACAATTATTGATTCAATTTGTCAATATATTGGCAGCAACTTTACTCAGCAGATTAAAATTCGGTTTGAAAAAAATGATGGCAAAGATGTCTGCGCGATTGATATAAAAAAATCTGCCAAAAAAGCTTGGCTACAGAAAACGAACGAAAAGAAACTTGAATTTTATATTCGGATGTCGAACAGCTCTCAACCTCTTGATATTCCAGATATCTACGAACACCTATAATGGGACTATGCGGTGCGTGAGAAATAGCTTAATCGTTGGTAGTTGAAGATTTCTCGTTCTCACGCACCCTCCAAAGCTACTACGGTTAGCGCAGTTTATGAGTATGAACCTTTCGCTGCTGCTGATGCTGCTGTACCGGAACCGATGACGGCGATGGGTACAATGGTGGCTGCTGGAATGAGTTTGTTGTGGAAGAAAAGACGCACAAAAAGATAAGAAGACAGGGCGGTTAAAATTACGTTATTTTCTTCAGTCTGCGGAGGCAGACTTTGTTTGTGTAGACGCGGTTTCAACCGCCGTCTGCATCTCGCCCCGCCTAGAAACCGGGTTTTTTACCGGGATTAAAAGCTGTAGCCCAGTTTTGCCCAAAAATTCGGTTTCTCAGTCAGGGACGAATTATGACGGTGTAGCAAGGCTTTGAGATTGCTTCACTACCTTCCAAATGACAGAAATACGTTAATCTAAAATCGCAAATCTAAAATCTAAAATCGGTTATCCCTTACAATAAACAAGCAATTATTATATTTTGAGTTATCCTGTGAGTCCTACTGCCGAAGTCAGCAATACCGTAAATACGGGCGCTCTGCCAACCGTTACCGCAGCCCGCCGCGCTGTTTTTCCCTTCACTGCAATTGTTGGCCAGGAGGAGATGAAACTGGCGCTGCTGTTGAATGTCATCGATCCGAAAATTGGCGGAGTGATGATTATGGGCGATCGCGGTACGGGCAAATCTACCACAATCCGCGCCCTCGCTGACTTGCTGCCAGAAATTGAGGTGGTGGCTGACGATCCTTTTAACAGTCATCCCACCGATCCGGATTTTATGAGCGATGAGGTGCGCGATCGCACTTTGCATCACGGTACAATGCCGATCGCCCGCAAAAAAGTCCAAATGGTAGACTTGCCGCTCGGCGCTACCGAAGACCGAGTTTGCGGTACGATCGACATCGAGAAAGCTTTGGCCGAAGGAGTTAAAGCTTTTGAACCAGGCCTGTTAGCCAAAGCTAACCGCGGCATTCTTTACGTCGATGAAGTCAATTTGCTCGACGATCACTTAGTCGATGTTTTGCTCGACTCCGCCGCCAGCGGCTGGAATACAGTCGAACGCGAAGGCATTTCGATCCGCCACCCGGCTAAGTTTATTCTCATCGGTTCCGGGAATCCAGAAGAAGGAGAACTGCGGCCACAATTGCTCGACAGATTTGGAATGCACGCCGAAATTCGGACTGTCAAAGACCCCAATTTAAGAGTAGAAATTGTCGAACAGCGATCGAGTTTTGACCAAAATCCCTCAGAGTTTCTCGCGAAATATCAGCACGAACAAGATGATATGCAGGAGAAATTGGTGGAAGCCCAGGAAAGGTTGAAATCGGTAACTATCGATCGAGATTTGCGAGTAAAAATCTCCCAAGTCTGCGCCGAATTGGACGTAGACGGGCTGCGGGGCGATTTAGTCACAAATCGGGCCGCCAAAGCTTTCACCGCCCTAGAATGTCGTACAGAGGTCACTGTGGACGATATTCGTCGGGTGATGACCCTGTGTTTGCGGCACCGATTGCGGAAAGACCCGCTAGAATCGATCGATTCGGGCTATAAAGTGACTAAAGTGTTCGATCGAGTATTCGGCCTAGAAACAACTGAGGGATAATTAATAATTGGTAATTGGTAATTGGTGGTGATGAAACATTTCCCAAATTTTTAATGTCTCATTCCCCATTTCCAATTACTAATTTCTGCAATGGAAAAACGAATTTTAGGATTAGATCCGGGCTTAGCGAATCTCGGCTACGGCGCAATTTCCTATCAAATTGTCCCCGGAAAAGAAGATGAAAACAGCATTTCCATGATTGATTGCGGCGTAATTAAAACAACGCCCAAACAGGAAATGGGACAGCGCCTGAAAACTATTTACGATGATTTGCACGAGGTAATTGAACAGATTAAACCCGATATAGCAATTGCCGAAAAACTGTTCTTTTACAAGATGGGAAATACCATACTCGTAGCCCAAGCGCGGGGCGTTTTGACACTGGTATTAGCGCAGTGTGGAGTGCCGCTGTTCGAGTTTACCCCAGCCCAAATCAAAAAAGCATTAACTGGGCGCGGTAATGCGGATAAATCTGAAGTACAAGAGGCCGTAGCGCGGGAGTTAGAGTTGGCTTATATTCCGAAACCGGACGATGCGGCGGATGCTTTGGCGGTGGCTTTGACTGGTTGGTACGACGATGATATTTGTCCGAAAAAAATCCCATTGGAAACCGTAAAAATTTAATCTAATCTTCAGTCTCGCGTTGCGCGGACTTTGTTTTTGTAGAA
>NZ_JAUBTX010000014.1:7477-116959 GCF_036705185.1 Microcoleus sp. B4-D4
ATTTAATCTAATCTTCAGTCTCGCGTTGCGCGGACTTTGTTTTTGTAGAAGCGATTTCAATCGCCGATTCCCATTGCTGTGGCTTTAACTGGTTGGTACGACGATGATATTTGTCCGAAAAAAAATCCCATTGGAAACCGTAAAAATTTAATCTAATCTTCAGTCTCGCGTTGCGCGGACTTTGTTTTTGTAGAAGCGATTTCAATCGCCGATTCCCATCTAATTCCCATTGTCGGTTCCTAATTCCCATTCAAACCATCGGCAAACTCAACACAAATCCCGGCAACACATCTTCACCCGACAAACTAACCGGAAATTGTACAATCTCCATCTCGCGATTAGCGCGATAAATTTCCACTTGTTCGTCTTGAGGATTAATCAACCAACCCAAACGCAAGAGAACATCCGGCGGTTGAAACCGCGTCTACACAAACAATGTTCGCGCAACGCGAGACTAAGAGTACCCGGCGGTTGAAACCGCGTCTACACAAACAATGTTCGCGCAACGCGAGACTAAGAGATAGGAGATATTTGAGTTCTTCTCCCAACCCCAAATAAAAAAATGCTATAATATCAACTTTAACTCCTAAACTTGTCCAGTCAACAAAGCACAAACTAAAATTTTATGGTGATTATTACTTCACAAGAAATTGCCCAATTTCGATCGCAATTAGCCGAATATCCCGAAGCCCTAAAAGCCCTCGACGAAATCGAAGATTGCGAAGGTAACATCGAAGATGCAGCAATATCTCTGGCAATTCAAGCCGGACAAGAACCGAATATTTCGGAAAAGTGGCTGGACGGATTGGCCAAAAGATGCCGCGTTGCTATCTGCAAATCTGAGGTTAAAGAAGAGTTGACAAACGGACAATTGAATGCAGCATTTAGAGATTTGGTCGCTGCAAAAATTTGTCCTAAAATCTTGGTAACTTCGGTGATTATTTATGTATTTAAAACTGGAGTAAATGATTTTTGCGAGCCTCTCGAATATCAACTGTAAAGGCATTGATGCAGTTAAAATCGCCCCGATTTCCTGAAACAAAACGAGGCGATTTATGAAGAGGGATGGCTACGTCGCGCGGACTTTTATCTATCCCTGTGCGCTGCTGTACCCGGCCGGCACTAAATCCGGCGACAATCCCAAAGATTTCCCCAGCAAACGAGCCAGTTGCACTAAAAAATTGGCAGTATCTCTGTCTCCTTCCCCGGCCATTGAAGCTGATATCTGGATTAGCATTTGCACAAATCCGGCATCTATTAAATCGGAACAGGAACTTAAAACCTCTGGTTCTTGGCCGTTGGGACAGGTGAGCACTCGCTCGATCAAGTTCAAATAAGCTTCTTGGCGTTCTGGATTCATTTTGGGAGGATCGGTACAGTAAATAATTTATTATTACGCTTAATTCTGTTCTGTCAATCAGGCGATCGAGTATGCGATCCCCGTCTTTGCTCTAGAATCTTTATTCCGTCTGGAATAGACAGAAGCTTAAAGAAAATCTTAAGTTTCTTAATCTTAGTTTAGTTGAGGTAAGGTGTTATTTGGCACACTCTAATATTAGGTAAGATAGGCCGACTGGTACCCTAGGATTCAAGAAAATTAGGAATTTATAAAATGAAAATAGGAATATTTTTAGGAAATTTAGGAAATCCCGCTATCTACTATCCCAAACTCGCCCAAATTACCGGCGGAGTTGGTGCGAGTATTTTTCTTTGCCAATTATTGCAATGGAAAGTGCAACATTCCAACTCTAGCGAATGGGTGAAAACTAACAGCAACGAAATAGAAAAAGCCACGGGTTTAAGTCCCGAAGAACAAGAAATCGCGAGGCGCTTGCTAAAAGTGCGATCGCTCTTGAAAGAAAAATCAACAAATCCCCACACCGACACCCTAGAACTCTGGGCGGATATTGACGCTTTTGAGGAAAAACTTAATAACTTTTTTGCCAACAACCACACCGAGACTATAACAGAACCAATTCGCGATCGCACAAATCGCCCTGTAGAAATATTATCCGAAACTTCCCCCCCACAGCGTGCAGTTAAAACCGACAAATATTTCGGACAACCGCGCCAGCAAATAGCCGTTGCTGTCACCGCGAATTACCAATTTAGCGGCCCTTGGAATTCCCAAGAAGAATTGCACAACTTTCAGCGGGCTTTAGAAGAATATGCCAGAGTTCGCAACTTAGGATTTGGCAATCCTTCGGGATGGGCTTTTAAAGTTATTGACGGCATGACAAAAGGCTTAACTTCGACTTTTTGGGACGAATTTATCGCGGGAATTCCTTTGGGAGAAAGTCAGAAAGTTAAGCGGGATTGGGAAATTGAGCCGGAAGTGCCTTATCCGGCGTTTGAAGAGGAGCGAATTCAGTATTACGTCCACAAGGGCGAACCGCTGGAAGCAGCAGTGTCTAAAGCCCGCGCTGACTTGAGAAATCCAGTGTTGGGGAAGGATTTGTGGGAGGGTTTTTTGCGAAAGTGCGATCGTATTGCGGATGATGCGCTGAAAGCAAAACTGCAGGGCGTTGACACACCATATCTGCCGTCTTCCTTCAACGAAAAACCGCAAATCACCAAGGATAGCGTAATGCGGAAATTAGGGGCGATCGGGCCGCAATTTGCCCTGAATCAATCCACATCTGAACCGATGCCAGAACCGCCAAAACTCGAACAAAAAGAGCCGCCAACCGCTGACGAAATTCCCAGTATTTCATCTTTACAAAAAGCTTACAATACTGCGATCGGTCGAAGTATAGTTGAAAAACAAATCGCTGCTAATCCAGACTGGGGCTATGAAATTGTTAATGATGAAATTATAGAATCCATTTTTTTTTAGGAGGCGAATGTGAAGCGAGTTAGCGAGATAAATGCGTTGGGAAAAGAGCGACCAAATCCTTCTGACGAAGAGAGGGAACAACTGCGGCGGAAAAGGTTGCAGCGAGAAAGAGATGAAGGATATCAAAAGTTAGTTGAACTATGCAATTTTGGCGAATATGACATGGCCCAGCAGTTGGCAAATCGACATTTTAATTGGGGTTATGAAATAGTTGATGGGATGGTGATGGAGAAGATAGATTAGATATTAGCCAAAGTCAGGACACGGCAGTGCCGTTTCCCTACAATTAATTGCGCGATGGTTATCAGAAAAGGAAGATTGATGATTATGGGGTAGGGACACGGCACTGCCGTGTCCTCCTTATCTTGTGCAAGTTGATTACCACAATCTCTATGTTACAATTATAACTAAAACTTAAATAACCATCAAAATATGACGACAACTATTAATGCAAAAAATCTAACATTATCAGAAGTACACCGTCTGTTCGGCTTTCAAAAGCAGTACACTAACTCATTTACCTCTCTGTTATCTCTTGAAGATATCACAGAACACGAACAGCAGGAACTTACACAAATTAGGGATGATTTTGATGACTATATTTCCACGGATCGAGTTTCAGAAGGACTGGTAAAAGCTCTGACTACCTTTCCCTTAATGCGATTGGCTGGCTTCTACCGCCGCCCGATTAAAATTAGTTTAGAACAAGATATCGCCGAAATTAGCATTGAAGATGAAGATACTATCATTAAAGGACGGTTTGATATCTTGGCTGTCAACAGGATAAAGCCCATCAGAAGCGATACATATTTTTGGGTTTTGGTAATTGAAAGTAAAAATTCTGGAATCAACGCATTGATGGGTTTATCCCAATTGCTAATCTATGCTTATCAAAATTTAAAATATCAAGACACTATCTGGGGTTTGACAACCAACGGAATGCACTATCAGTTCGTGAATATTCAGGGGGGCAATACTCCAACCTATCAGTTAATGCCTTTTCTGACTTTGATGGAACCCGAATCTTCAGTTGTGTTGTTGCAAGTTTTAAAGGCTATTTGTAAGCTGTAGATGAAGGAAGAAGGAAGAAGGAAGAGGGAAGAAGGATGAAGGAAGAGGGAAGAAGGAAGAAGGAAGAAGGAAGAAGAAACATCTTGCTTTGATTCGGAGACTCTCTTGAAATTATCTGCGTTGATATGTGTTTATCTGCCTTTCATCTACGGTATATCTATCAATAAAAGATTTATCTAATAAGTCTAATCATCATCGCCCTAAAAAAAAATGAGGCGGGGAGAATTCCCTACCTCAATTTTTAGCTAACTTTTCCCCTAAAAAAATAGGGCTGTTAAAGCTTAGTAGCCTCTGCTGTTAGGCTTGTGGACGATGAAGCTGAGCACTTGGCACTGCTTCACGTTGTCAAAACCCATGACGCGGATGTAGCACTGAGGATTTTCTTGGCGGCAAGCTTGAATTTCAGTCATGATTTCTTGGACGCTGCGAGCACCAAACAAAGGCAACTTCCACAAAGTCCAGTAGCGCATTTCAGCAGCAGAACTTTCGTTGAATTCTACGCCGGGAATGTAGCCTTGATCCAGGATGTATTGGAGTTGCTTGGCAATTTGGGAGTCTGTCAGCGGGGGCAAATAGGACAGAGTTTCGTAACGACGCTCTTTAGGTAAAGTCTTCATTTTTTGTATCTCTAAGGTGTGTGTTCGATCGCACTTCTCGATCGATTAACTCGACAAATTATCCAGATTCGGTTCAGAATCTATTGATGCTTCAGGATGACTGGTAGAAACAGACCAATTAAGTTGCGTAATTCGCTCTAAATGCTGGCGTCTGTGTTCCATATTCGACTGTTGAATGCCAGTACAAACCATTTCTGGCAAAAATTCCGTCACATCGTGAGCCAGATATTCTCGCACAGTCATGATCCGAAATCCTAAATCTTGATTTTCCCTCAGCAGCTCGTCAATGTAAGCTTCTCCATCTTGGATTTTGTTCTTCGTGGAAAAGTCATTCAACCAGATGGCTTGGGCAGGATTGGTTTCGCTCAACTGAGCGACCACAATCCGCACGGATTGATAGGTTAGGTAACTTGCCAGCACCTTAGCGGTGTCTTTCGCAACTTGTTTGAGATCCATTTTTGACCCCAGCTCCCTCAAATTTGAGATTTTGGATTTTAGATTTTAGATGCAAACTTACTTGTAAATCTTCTTCAAAGATAAAGACTTAAGAGCAAGTTTGCGACCTAAAACCTAAAATCTGCAACCCAAAATCATCAAACGGTATCCATTGCCTCGAACTCAAACTTGATTTCTTTCCAGAGTTCGCAAGCAACAGCCAATTCAGGGCTCCATTTGCAAGCTTCGCGAATGATGTCTCCGCCTTCGCGCATCAAGTTGCGGCCTTCGTTACGAGCTTGGACGCAAGCTTCCAAAGCAACGCGGTTAGCTGTTGCACCAGGTGCATTACCCCAAGGGTGGCCCAAGGTGCCGCCGCCGAACTGCAAGCAGGAGTCGTCGCCGAAGATTTCAACCAAGGCTGGCATATGCCAGATGTGGATACCACCAGAAGCAACCGGCATGACACCGGGCATGGAGGCCCAATCTTGGGTGAAGTAAATACCGCGAGCGCGGTCTTGTTCGATGTGGTCTTCGCGCATCAAGTCTACGAAGCCCATCGTGATGCCTTTTTCGCCTTCGAGTTTGCCCACAACTGTACCGGAGTGCAGGTGGTCGCCGCCGGACATCCGCAAGCACTTGGCAAGTACGCGGAAGTGGATACCGTGGTTTTTTTGACGATCGATCACGGCGTGCATGGCGCGGTGAATGTGCAGCAAAATACCGTTTTTGCGGCACCATTTGGCCAAGCTGGTGTTTGCAGTGAAACCACCGGTTAGGTAGTCGTGCATGATGATCGGGGTTTTGATTTCTTTGGCGAACTCAGCCCGTTCCATCATTTCTTCAAAGGTAGGGGCAGTTACGTTTAAGTAGTGACCCTTGACTTCGCCGGTTTCTGCTTGAGCTTTTTCAATAGCTTCTTGAACGAACAGGAAGCGATCGCGCCAGCGCATGAACGGTTGCGAGTTGATGTTTTCGTCGTCTTTGGTAAAGTCCAAACCGCCGCGCAGAACTTCGTAAACGGCACGGCCGTAGTTCTTCGCAGACAGACCCAATTTGGGCTTAATTGTACAACCGAGCAAAGGACGGCCGTACTTGTTCAATTTGTCCCGCTCAACAGTAATACCGTGAGGAGGGCCTTGGAAGGTTTTCAGGTAAGCAATGGGAATCCGCAAGTCTTCCAACCGCAGAGCACGCAGAGCTTTGAAACCGAATACGTTACCGACCAAAGAGGTCAGCAAGTTGGTGACGGAACCTTCTTCAAACAAATCCAAAGGATAGGCGATGAAGCAGATGTATTGGTTGTCTTCGCCCGGAACTGGCTCGATGTCGTAGCAGCGACCTTTGTAGCGGTCAAGGTCGGTCAGGAGGTCAGTCCAAACAGTCGTCCATGTACCGGTGGAAGATTCAGCGGCCACAGCAGCTCCAGCTTCTTCTGGGGGAACTCCTGGCTGCGGTGTGACGCGGAATGCTGCCAAAATATCTGTATCTTTCGGCGTGTAGTCCGGTGTGTAATACGTTAGTTTATAGTCTTGAACTCCGGCTTTATACCCAGCCTTTGATTGAGTTTGGGTTTGCGCGTAAGCCATATCTCGCTTCCTAGTATTCGCTTAATTTTTTTGCCCGATCGCAGGCTGTTAAAAATATATCAATAAATGGGTGCTCTTTAATTTTAATATTCTTTTAATCCTCATAAGTATTGTTTATTTTTCTTTATATTTAGATATTTTTTGTAACATATCTTATTAAACGAAAGCGGCAAAGGATGCAGGGGGAAAGGCTGGGGATCGAGGAGATTTTGGATTTTAGATTTTAGATTTTAGATTGAGGAAACAGGAAAGATTAGTTATAAATACTTAATTTTATGGTGGAGATCGATTAAATTTGAAATTGTAAATTTTAGGTTGGGGGGAGGAAAAGTTAGTTATAAATACTTAATTTTAGGGTAGGAGATCGATCTCAACTGCAATCGAGTATGCAATTATTTAATTGAAAATCCCGTGGGGGGCCGAGAAACCGGGTTTATGGGAAAAATTTGGGTGTATTAACGAGAAATATACCAATAAACCGGGTTTTTGAGGTTGTAAAGCCCGATCGCGCCAACTCTCCCAAAATCCAAAATCCAAAATCTAAAATCCCGTGGGTGGGCGAGAAACCGGGTTTCTGAGAAAAATTTGGGTGTATTAACGAGAAATATAGCAAGAAACCGGGTTTCTGAGGTTGTAAAGCCCGATCGCGCCAACTCTGGCACAATCTTCAATCGAAAATCCAAAATCGAAAATCTAAAATCGACTGACTCTCAGAGGGCAAAGTCAAAAATCGACAGCATAGCACATAATATGGACAGGACTGATGCAGCAGCAACCTGGTTTTTCCAACCAAAATCCGTCGTTACAGCAATTAAACTTCGCTTAAAACCGGGTTTCTGCCTTAGCTGCGCGTAAGTCTAATATGGATATCTAGCCCCATTTCTACTCTGGTTGTGCCTCACCCCCCTTCAAAAGCCGTCCACTGCATCAATCCAGATTGCCCAAGGCCTTACCCTCAGACTTGGGGCAACAATTTTTGTCAGAATTGCGGGACTCCGCTGCGGCTAAAAAATCGCTACGTTCCTTTAGAAGTTCTCGGTTCCGGGGGTTTTGCAGCCATATACACGGTTTGGGACACAGAAACTCAAACCGATCGCGTCCTGAAAGTATTGCTCGAAACTGCCCCGAAAGCGCTGAAACTGTTCGAGCAAGAAGCTTGGGTTTTGGCATTTTTGCGGCATCCCGGTGTCCCGATAGTCGAGCCGGACGGTTATTTTCATGTCAAAACCCAAAATTTTTCAGGCGTGGATAGAAATGTCACAGCGAGGCACTTGCCTTGTTTGGTCATGGAAAAAATTCACGGCAAAACTTTAGAAGCAGTTCTCGAAGAACACTCTCAGGGGTGTCCGCAGGAATGGGTGTTTAGTTGGCTGAGTCAAGCTGTGGATATTTTAGAGGAATTGCACAGGTGTCAGATTATTCACCGCGACATTAAACCGAGCAATTTGATGCTGCGAGACCCGGAATCGCCACAAGTTTTGCTGAGCAAGGGTTTGGGCGGACTGCAATTGGTGGCGATCGACTTTGGGGGAGTTAAACAGATGGGCGGTGGCGCACCGGTGGGGAAAGATTCTCCGAGCTCGACGCGCTTGATTTCGCCCGGATACAGCCCGCCGGAACAAATTGTGGGCGGTGGTGTGGTACCGGCGACGGATTTTTATGCTTTGGGGCGGACTTGCATTCATTTGCTGACGGGGAAGTATCCCGCTGAAATTGAAGATCCGATGACGGGTGAGTTGCGGTGGCGACATATTGTGTCTGTGAGTCCGGCTTTGGCGAATTTGTTGGATGATATGGTGCGATCGAACGTGCAGGATCGTCCGGCTGCGGCTGGGGATGTTCGATCGCGCTTGCAGGAGATTTATGCTAGGAGTAAGGGCAAAATTGCGACGGCCCCAGCCGGTCAAGCTATTGTGGAATTCTGCCGGCAAGTGGTGGTGGCGGGGGCGCAAAAAACCGCAAGTTTGACGGTTTTGCTGTTCGGGGCGATCGCCCAAATCGTAGTAGCTTCTCTCGATACCGGCTGGGAAATGGTGCTCGGCGGGGTTGGTGGATGTGCCGGGGCGATCGGCGGTTTAGTTTTGATCTCTGCGCCTGTCGGCCAGGAAATTGCCAGTTTTCTAAATGAAGGTTTGCACCAATTAATCCATGACATGACTTTTACTGTCGGGCCGGAATTGCTGCTGTTTGCCTTTGCGGGTTGGGGAACTGCGATCGGTTTGACGGATGCGGGGAGTTTTCGCCAGCACAAACAGTATTGGCTGTCGGGATTGATGGGAGCTCAAGCCTATTTGTTGGCTGGTTTGTGCTGGATGGAAGCAACGACTTCTAGCGGCGTGCAGGGGATTATTTTGGGGGCTTTTGCGATCGCCTCTATGACTGTAGGAATGGGTTTGCGTAGCCATCAATTAGTTCATGCTTTGGTGGTGGCTGTTTGTTCTACGGGAATTCTTCTGTTTTTGAATGCTTGGAATATTTTTCCTGGGAGTTTCTTTGCGATTTTGTCACAATCGTCTAATACTAATTTCTGGCTGCAAGTTTGGGGTGCGATCGCCTTTTTTGGTTTGTTGGGAAGTACGATCGGGCTTTGTTTGGGAGTGAGTCATTATTTAGTTGTGCCCGTGCTCAGGTGGTTGGGCTGGCGCTAATTAGGGCAAAAACGGTTCGTAGTGCGAACCATTGGGGAGCATCTCAGTTTTGCAAAAAGCATTTTTTTATGATAGTGCGAGCTTAAGAGCTCGCGAGTACAATACGCGAGCTCTTAAGCTCGCACTATAATGCAAAACTAATACCATTTTTCTAAAGATGTGCTATAGATGAATTCCGAAGCCCCCCCTTAATAAGGGGGGGTTGGGGGGGTAAAATCTAGCGCTAATTTATGAAATTGGTATAAGATGCTCCCAACCATTGATGATGGAGTGGCTAAACGCCAGTCATAACTTTGGTAGAATTTGTTTCTGTTAATTCTGCCAAGGAATGCGATCGCACTGCGCGAAACATCCCAAAGCGACATAGCCCCACACCAAACGCTAATCGCATTAGTAAAAGTGTCGGTACTTCTCGCAGAGACTTGATAAAACCTGATACACCAAAACGTACTAATCCGACCGGTCTAACTATACCTTGCCAGATAGAATCTATCCAAGAAGGAAGGGTTTCTTGCGTCCAATCTGCGGTGGTCACAGTGCCCTCCACAAACCCCGTTTCTTCTAAAAGTTCTGAAAAGCCCTCGATGCTTGAGAAAGCCGGATGCGACCACTGATCCAGCAGTTGTCGCATTACGGGTTTCTCCCAAAAATTGAGAGGGATTTGGCGCGAGTCTCTTTGATTCCAGTCAGCCACAACCAGCAGGCCACCAGGCTTGATTACCCTCATCAACTCTTTGGCAAAAACAGCTTTATCTGGCATATGGGGCCCTGCTTCGATCGACCAAACCACATCAAAACTCGCATCGGGAAACGAAAGCGCCATAGCATCATCCACCCGAAACTGCAGATCGAGTTCTGGGGGAGTTAATTCTTGAGCGCGTTTAACTTGCTGCGGGCTGATAGTAATTCCCGTCACAGCAAACTTATAATCCTGGGCCAGAATGCGGCTGCTACCGCCAATTCCACAGCCCACATCTAGAACAGTAGTACCAGCAGGTAATCCATCTAAGCCGCCCCAGCGCACCATTTCATGCACAAAATCGGATTTTGCTGTGAGGAAATCTTTCCGTTGTGGCGGCGAACCGTAATGGCCTAAGTGGATGTGTTCGCCCCAGTAAAATTCCAAAATCCCGTCTTCTGTCCACTCGTCGTAGGAGTTGGCCACAGAGTCGGATGATTGATAAGGGCGAGCCGTGATTAAATAGAGCACAAGGGCGATCGCCAGCAGTCCAAACAAAAGTCCAAATACTACAAATAAATTCATTTTTTCCTTTCTCTTATCATCTCAGGAGCTAGCACAAAATTCAATTTGGTGCGTTTTTGATTCACGATGTCTATTTGTCGCGACAGACTACAGCGAAAAAGTTAGCGATTTATGGGCGATCGCCTAGTCTTTACTGTCACGAATCAGCTATTATCTGACTGAACATCTATCAGCAATCGGTGAAATTTCATAGACTTGCGTTGCATAAGTCTTCATCGATACATCAACCGCAGATGTCAAGCAGATCGACACAGATGCAACGCAGATGATTTTCCGATAATTTGTGAATGAATGCCAGAGGTAAAATCAATATCTTTCTCATTCCATAGAGCGATTTTGACCCCAACAATCGGTTTTTTGCCGCGTACTTTTATCGTACCGGGCACTAAATTTTAGTAGAAAATTCAAGCTCTAGTGATTCACTGCGCTGCAAGTAAATCTTCAAGGCCCCAATCTTCTATAGGGCGATCTATTAAATAATACTGAATTAACCATCATCTATGCCTCGCAGACGAAAAAGAACAGGTTTGCGATCGGCGGGTCTTCTGACTGAGAGACTCTATCATCTCATCACAGTTGCGGGACAGCAGCGGATTTGCACCGAATTTTCCCCGTTTCTTCCAACGCTGGTTTGTTGTTGGAACCGATTTTTGTACATATATGATGTTATCACAATTTTGGCTTGTTTGCATCAAAAACTGTGAAATATGTCAGCAATCTCACAAATTGCGGCACCCGAACGCATTACTATGGTTTGGTGGTGGCAGGGGCGATCGACTCACCAATCAAAACCGCCCGATTAATTTAAGCTGATTAAAAATTAGGTTGCGAAAATCCGATGCTCCCCAAGAATAACGGCAAAAAGTTACGATTATTGACAGGGTTCTCAGTCTCGCGATTTATTCGTTGGTTCGCAAGCGCGATCGGGCTATTTCTCAGTCTCTGGATCGTCGTACCAGCACCGACGATGTTTTTGTATCCTTTGGCGGTGGGTGCACCAGAAATTAGTCCTTGGTTGGTGGGCCTAAATACGATCGCCCTTTTGCTGAATCTGCTCAAACGACATCGAGGCAAAGTCTACATTACTTTACTAATTTGTAACCTGTTCGCCCTCATTCTGAGCCTGCTTCCGCTGATGCAACTAACAGCAACGAACGCAGCGATAGCTACCGAAATGCCAGCAGTTTTAGGCACAAACTATTTAGCCACCCTTCCTCAAACCCTGCGCGCGCAGCTACGCCCTCAACCGTTTATCCTAGCAGATGCGTTCCGGGGAATTCCCATCAGAGACATCAGGAGCGATCGGCATATTGTATTTGCTAACCCTGACGGAGTTTCACTTAAAATCAACCTTTACCGGCCGATGCAAATTGGCAAATATCCCGCGATAATCATGCTTTACGGAGGAGCTTGGCAAAGAGGTAATCCCGATTACAATGAAGAATTCAACCGCTACATGGCCGCGCGAGGTTATTGTGTTGTAGCAATTGATTACCGCCACGCTCCCAAATATAAGTTTCCGGCTCAGCTTGAAGACGTGCAAGCCGCTCTTTCCTACATCAAAACTCATGCCGGTGATTGGGAAATCGATCTTGATAAAATTGCTTTGATGGGAAGGTCTGCAGGGGCCCATTTAGCAATGCTAACTACTTACGGTTCAAGCGCGCTTCCCATCAGAGCAGTGGTGAATTATTACGGCCCCAATAACCTGATTGGGGGATACAATGACCCACCTTTTCCTGATGCGATAGATGTTCGAGCCGTCTTGCGTGCCTTTCTCGGAGGAACGCCAGAGGAACTCAAGGAGCTTTACCGTCGGGCTTCTCCCATCAATTACGTTAAACCGAATCTTCCCCCTTCTCTACTGGTTTATGCAGGTCGCGACCATATCGTACAGGCTAAGTTTGGGCGATCGCTCTACGAACGATTGCGCGCCACAGGAAATCGTGCTATTTTGCTCGAAATTCCTTGGGCAGAACACGCCTTTGATGCAGTTTTTAATGGGCCTAGCAATCAATTAGCTTTGTATTACACAGAACGTTTTTTAGCTTGGGCTTTGAAGTCTCCCGATTACCAATTCATCCCACTCCCAAAAACCAATGCAGCTCTATAAATCAAAAGGTTTCATACCCTGTCCCATCGATTAACCGATCTAACAAAGGTTCGTAGTACGGAATGCGAGTCCGCTCATTTGTTGCGGACACTGACTGACGCACGCGCGATCCAATCGCGAGATCGGTCAATCGACCGGGGACGATATTAAGCAGAGGACTTTCGCGCCCACTACAAACCATAAATTCAAAGCAGAGTTGCTTTATTCGTAAACTCTCATTAAATCATCTGCCTTACCTCCGCAGTTGACCGAACAACCGAAGATTTACGCAAGAAGTTGATTGAGAATTTTTCGACTTCCAACCCCGGATTTATAGAGATTCAAAAGTAGCGGTAAAGCCATCCAAAGTCAAGCATTCTTCCATGAAATCCTCTACATCATTGACATTTTCAAGTTTATATTCCATGATGCGTTCACCGTCGCCTTTCATCTTTTTGGAAGAAAGAGGCGTGGCCGGATATTTTTCTGCGATCGCCTTAAAAGCTTTGGAATGGGTTTCCCAGCTTGCTGCAGAACAATTAATAATTAAAAGCCACATTATCGAATTCCTCCTAGGGTTTGGTTTAGTAATAATCCCAATTAAAATTGGGTTTACAAAGCAGATAAATCTAGCGATTCTGTTGTTTGGAAAAAAGCTAAAAGCCGAGCAACTATGAGAGCGACACCACCATTAACATTAGACTCAACATTCAAAACCATCACCGGATCGTGCAACGATAAGCGTAACAAAAACCAGCCGGATTCGCTAGCTGATGTGCAAGAAATTCGCACGCCTTCGTAGTTATTGGGAACAATTTTCCAGTCGGCTTGCGTTGAGGTAAAATCTTGCAGTTTGTCGATGACAGCCTCTCCCAGAACTTTGAAATCATCCACATTAATTTTAATCCGAAATTCTGCACTTTCTGCGGGTTCTTGTAAATTAGCAATTAAATCTGGTAACGATTGATTGGCTAGCTTAGATTTAGCCAATTCAATCAATAATTTGCTCACCAAGTAAGCGCCATCATCCAGAAAATAATTTTCTTTCAAAGCTCCATGTCCAGAGGTTTCAATCGCCAGCCATGACTCCTGTCCGGCTTGATTCAGGCGAACCGACTCGTCAATCACATTTTTGTAGCCGCGTTTAAAGCGATGGTGAATCCCTTTTAAATCCTGTTCGATGAATTGCGTTAAACCATCGGAGGTGATAGAATCGGTGACAATGGTAGAGCCTGGATGTTCTTGTAAGACGATCGCAGAAATCAAAGCAATTAAGCGATTGCGATTGAGTTCCTTGCCAATTCCATCGACGGCCGCACTGCGATCGACATCAGTATCAAAAATAATCCCAAAATCAGCATGATTTTCAATTACCGCTTGACAAATTGACTGCATTGCCTGTTTATCTTCGGGATTGGGTACATGATTGGGAAAAGTACCATCTGGTTCTAAAAATTGACTGCCGGTAGTGTCTGCACCTAAAGGTTTTAAGACTTTATCGACATAAAATCCGCCCGCACCATTCCCCGCATCCACAACAATTTTTAACCCTGTCAGCGGTTGCTCAAAGTTATCGGGATGATTGACTGATTCCCGAATTTTTTTGACAAATTGGTTGGCATAAACAGAGATAAAATCATGCTTGGTAATGTTACCGGGCGCTGCGGCTGACTGAAAATGATTGCTTTGGGCTAGTGTTAAAATATCGGTAATATCTTTTTTTTGTAACCCACCGTTGGCGGTGAAAAACTTTAAGCCGTTGCGATTAAAAGGCAAATGGCTAGCAGTGAGCATAATCGCGCCGTCGCAATAAAAACCGGGGGTTATGGTACTCATAAACATGGCGGGGGTTGAGGCCATTTCAAAGTCGTATACTGTGGCACCAACTGAGGCGATTCCGTCCATGACTGCTTGCATTAATGTTGGCCCGGAGAGGCGGCTGTCACGCCCGATCGCAATTATCAACGCTGCAGCCGGTTTGTGGACTTTTTTCACCAGCCAACTGACAAAGGATTTACCTAAAATTGTGGCAATTTCGGGCGTGAGGTTGACTTGTTCACCGGGAACGCCTTCGAGGGCGATACCACGAATATCTGAGCCATTTTGGAGTTTTTTCCAGTTATAGTTTTGCATAATTATTTTTTTACTATCCTCACTATTTCGATTATAAACTATTTTGGAGCCAATCAATTAAACGATTTTTTATCTGTATTAATCTTTCATTTGAAATACTTCCTAAACGACCATTGACAACCGATGATTCGACACTCGCTAATCGTCCTAGTCGAACAATAGAAGCAACCTTAAGACCAGTAGCTATATAGTCAGAATCTGCCACATCTATTATTTCGTCAAATCCTGCTGTTGATTGATCGATGCGTGAGGAAACCAAAGCGAGTAATAAATCAGGATGGCGACCGGGTGCAATGGCGATTACCAATGCAGGACGAAGTTTTCCTTGTTTCAAGTCAGCTTGAGGAAAACGAATTAATACAATATCACCTGGTTTCATGGTTGATAAATTTCTTGAGCATCTTCTAAGGAATATTCAATTTCATCATTTTCGCCGAAAAGTTGCGTTAATGCAAAATCTTGCCACTGGGTACTTTGCCATTCCGTGTATTCTGATGCTGGTATTTTCTGTTGGGTGGTTATAGATAGGATTAAGCTGGCAATTTGTTCGACAATATGATCTGGTAAGCTATCAATCTGTTGATGTAGTTGTTCGCGAGTAGTGGAAGACATAAATAAAATTTCCTCATCAAATTTATTTGTGGTCACAATACCGGATGTTCGCTGTTGATTTCCCTATAACTTTTCTTGAGATATCATTATAGCAATATCTCTGAGGGTAAGACATTCTTCGTCGTTACGGTGACAGAGTTTTTAAATCCAATCATGAAAATTATAGCCCCATCACCGCTGAGATTAGACTCTCATTCTTTAGTCGCGTTCAACGCTATAAATTGCTTGCAAGCAGAACTCGCCATGCGCGGGGACTTCCACAATATCTGTAGCCGCATTCGTCGTTTCTACGCAGATTAAGCGCTGATAATCTGCATCGTCGAGGTCGGCCATGTTTGCAGAAATTGTCACCCAGGGATTCCACACAACGGCGGATTTACTGCCAGAGGATTGAATACGAATTCGACGGTTGAGGGCGGCATCGTCAATTACTAATTGATTGGTGACATCGAGATAAATGCGATCGACCTCACCGACTGCTACAACTGCACCTACTTGAGTTTTTTCTACACCACCATCAACTTTATCAAGATACTGGCTATTTTCTAAACCCAAAACCTGCACGCGGTTGATGTCGCCGACTCGGAAGTAGGTGTGCAAAGCTTGGGTGAGGGGAAATGCTTTGTCGCCCAGATTGCGGGTGATTAATTCTACAGTGAGGCTGGTGCCAACGGTAATGGCGATCGCCAGTTCAAAGGCTTGAGGCCAAATTTCTCTCGTTTCCTCGGTATCCTGAAGTCCTAGAATGACTTTGGTTGCGCCGTCTGGGGTGGTGGCGGTTTCTACCACATTCCACAGGCGATTCCGCACAAACCCGTGACTGGGGCGGCCCAAGCCTTCGGGATCTGGGCCAAACCAGGGCCAACAAATGGGTATACCGCCTTTAATGGCTTTTCCTTCGGCGTAGTAAGCTTTTTCGCTCAAAAACATCACGTCTGCGGTTTCGGTGGCTGGTTGGAAGGAGAGCACTTGGCCGGCATACACAGAAATCACGGCTTTGGCTTGGCCGTTGTCGATGTGAATCATCGGGAAACCACCGTTTCCGCTAGCGAAGGTGAGGTTGTCTGCAATGCCGTAGTCTGTGTTTAATTGGTCAATACTCATGCTGTTTGCCTGGTTGGTTGCTTCACAATTATCCGATATTATGTGGCTAGATTTTACGATATTCTTGAGTCACTATTTTTTGGGTACAATATACAGCACGTCTCAATTAGTCGTGCAAAAGCATCGTATTTTTTTAATTGGGATTATTGAACCGATCAAAATCCCAGAAAAACTGAAATAATCGTTTAACTGTCGAGAAGTTTGTACAGATGCGATCGCAACGACGAGTCAATTTTTTTGAGGAAGCATCTCATTTTTGCTTTGGTCGTGCCAGCAGGGACAGGATTATAATAAAAAACGCTTTTTTCAATGCAGGAGATGCTGATATACTCCAAGCTCTATCGCGCTTGAGGCAGATTTATGCTAATTGTAAGGGAGATATTTCAGAATTTTTGCGGACAGGAATACGAATCACAAACTCCGCCCCCGTGCCCAGAGTTGAAAAACATATTAGCTGACCACCATGTTTTTGGGTGATGATGTGGTAACAAATCGCCATTCCCATTCCGGTTCCCTTACCAACAGGTTTTGTAGTGAAAAATGGATTAAATATCTGTTTTTTTATTGATTCTAAAATTCCGGCTCCACTGTCGGCGATCGCAATTTGCACCCAGTCTACATTAATTACAGATGTAGAAATAGTAATCAGATTAAGATTTTCTTGTCTTTCTTGTTGAGTTTTTTGAGCATTCACCTCATCAATCGCATCAATAGCGTTTGCCAGAATATTTATAAAAACCTGATTTAATTGTCCAGCATAACACTCCACCAAGGGTAACTTGCCATAATTGCGAATCACCTTAATCTCTGAGCCTCCTCGATTCTCCTTCAGACGGTGTTGCAAAATCAGCAATGTACTATCTATCCCTTCGTGAATATCTACTGACTTTAACTCGGCTTCATCCATGCGCGAAAAATTCCGTAACGACCACACAATTTGACTGATACGTTCAGTTCCGATCTTCATAGATTTCAGGATTTGGAGTAAGTCTATCTGCAAAAAATCCAGATCTATTTCATTTTCTTTCGCTTGAATTTCAGCGACTGGATTGGAATAGTGCTGCTGGTATAGTTGCACTAATTCTAGCAGCTTTTGCGAATATTCCTCAATATATGTGAGGTTGCCGTGGATAAAGTTAACAGGGTTATTAATTTCATGGGCTACACCCGCTACAAGCTGTCCTAAGCTAGACATCTTCTCAGCATGAACAAGTTGGGCTTGAGTTCGTTTGAGTTCGAGCAATGTCTCTTCTAACTGACGCTTTTCCTTGACTTCCCTCTGTGAATCTTCTAGCTCATGGATGATTTGTCGGAGCAAAAACTCCTTTTTTTGATTTGTTTGTTCTAGTTCCAAACAGTTTTTTTCCGCTCGTTCTAACTTTTTTCGCAAAATTCGGTTTTCTTTTTCTAGCTGCTGAGTTGTTAAATCATCTATTTTTTCTGATGCCATAGTCCTATGCTCCTCCAAGTAGCAAAGTAATAAATGTCTCATTATGAAAGCAGGAGATTTTTTGATGCTTGAAAGGAGAAATTTCGCCATAGGTGTAAAACCCACTACTCGGCAATTCCTGGGTTAAGCCAGTTTGAGTTAGCGCATATTCTTCTTTAGTCCGACTACCTAAAATTTGTCGCCGACTCGAACAGGAAAAATAGAGAGCAGCAGCAGGTACTTTACCCGGATAATTTTCTAAGGCTTGCATCATAGATATTTGAGATGCAGTCAGAATACGATCGTGCGTAGTTTCGGTAATTTGAACGATCGCCCCTTCGGGAATGTCCCCAAAAAAGGTTACGCTTCCGAGTACCCGATCGCAAACTCCACTGGGTGCTCGCATATAGTAATGACTTTCATCTACATCAAACACGGCCAGGGGATATTCTGAGGAAGGCGGCAATTTCCCCAAATAGTGATGATAAAATTCTAGAGCGGGTTGGCGATCGATTTCGTACAGGATATTTTGAGAGGCTTTGGTGACTGTGCCCTTTTTCCCTACTGGTTTCCAGCCACTAGCCACACCATGAGAAAATAAAATATCTCCAGAAATTAAGAGAATGGGAATCGCATCACTAAAAACCTCTGTACCGAAGAATTGATAGGTTTGCTGAAACCGCCACTGATCCGCCGCGAGTCCGCCAAAAATCGGGACTTTTTTTTCTAAAGCTTGATTCAAGCTATCTAACATCAAAGCAGCGCTGGCGGTGAGACTTTCTGGGAAGGTAATACAAAGTTTAATCGGTTCTTGATGGCCGGTTTTTGCTTGAACAATAGCAGTTTCAACCGCCGCCTCCAAGTCCTGAGAAATCCCTCGTCCAAGGCCGGCACGGATAGTAATTCGATCGGAACAAAATAGCATCAGGCTAACTGAATCTTGTTCAAATCCTAAAACAGAAGACATTTCTCCATCCGTTGTGCCGCCAATCAGTTGAATTTCGGGATATGTCTGATTGATTTGCTGCAAAATTAGGAGATGGTCGAAATCAATGGCCGCAAACAAGATGCCTGCTTGAGGAATGTCACCTGATAGGGATTGATGGCATTGTTCTAGGACTTCTGTTATTGCTTCTAGAGAGTCAGGATCGTTGCTATGACCTACGACAACTTTTAACATAAATCTGCTTTATCAAGTAGTTGGGATAATAGATGAATGCGTAAATTAGACGCATTTATTCCGATTGGCAAACTGTTAAGCTGTTGTGGATTTAATTGGGATATTCGGGTCGGGCTAAGACTGTAAAACACACTCATGGTTTGATTGGTTTTTGACAGGCAATTTAAATGCAGGACAGCTTAACCATCGACTAATGATTGGAGATTGTCAACGGCAGCGAATCATGACAAAATTACCTGGTTGATGCATAAGTAAGAGCGATATTTAGCTTTGGCGATCGCCCTTTTAGCTACATATTTTGCTAAAATGTAAGATGGCAGTCCAGCAGGATCGCAAAAAGATTATTTAGAAATGCGCGATCGCACTATCTAGCATAACAGAAGGATAAAAACATGGGCAGAGTTACTGCAACAATCGCCGTCACCAACGAAGTAGACAAGATGCTGGCAGAGAGAGGGTTTATAGCAACAGACCAAGTACGTTCAATCACTCTCGATAACGTATTGGTTGATACAGGGGCAACTAGACTCTGTTTGCCAGAAGAAATTATCGCTCAGCTAGGTTTAACCCTAGTTGGAGAAATTGACGGACATACTGTAATCGGATCTAGAAAATTTCGCCTCTTTAAAAATGTCAGTCTTGCCTTAGCGGGAAGAGAAGGAAGGTATGATTGCGTGGAACTACCCGCAGGACAAGAACCTTTAATAGGCTTAATTCCTTTGGAAGATTTAGGCTTAGAACCTGATTTGAAAAATCAACGGTTGATTGTTTTACCAAATGAAGGCAATCAAAGCTATATTCGGGTGTAGTTTTAACAGTCAGGACTAAGGCTAAAAATGATTGAGTTTACGCGCTAATCATAGCGCTAAGATGTACCGCCGCGCACCCTACAATAGAATGCGTGGGTTCAAAACTGTTAACCCAAAAAGTCAATATATATTTGCAATAAATGGTAGTAACTACACACCAACTTATTCAGTGGAAACAGCAAGGGCGTGCAATTGTCGCGCTGACAGGTTATGATTGTGCGATCGCCCAACTACTCGACCAAGCCGGCGCAGACATCATCTTAGTCGGCGATTCCCTAGCAATGACAGTATTGGGCTACGAAACAACACTGCCCCTAACTCTCGATGAAATGCTGCACCACGCTAAAGCAGTGCGTCGCGGAGTCAAACAAGCATTAATTGTGGTGGATTTGCCGTTTTTGACTTACCAGGAAAGTCCGCAGCAAGCGATGCACTCGGCGGGGAGAGTTTTGAAAGAAACTGGCGCTCAAGCTGTCAAATTGGAGGGTGGATATCCAGCAATGGCTGCTACAGTTTCGCAGCTAACATCCGCCGGAATTCCGGTGATGGGACACGTCGGTTTAACTCCGCAGTCGGTACACCAATTAGGCTACAAAAAACAAGGCAAAACAGCGGAATCTGCCGATCGCATCATAGCAGAATCGATCGCACTGGAAGAAGCCGGGGTTTTTGCGATCGTCCTCGAACACATTCCCCCAGACTTAGCTGCTCAAATTACTCAAAAATTAACCGTTCCCACCATTGGTATCGGGGCCGGCCCGCACTGCGACGGACAAGTTTTAGTTACTTCCGATTTGTTGGGACTTTCGGAAAAACAACCGCCTTTTGCCAAAGCTTATGTCAATTTGCGAGAAACAATTACTCAAGCTGTGAAAGATTATTCCCTAGAAGTTAGAGAACGAAAATTTCCCGAATAGATTCGCCGTCAGGAATGCAAGTCATTAAAAATGACGATTTCAGTCCCAATCAACCAACCTAATTTAAACAGCATCTGGGGCATTTTTTCTTGGAACGCCCCAGATGCTCCCCTAATTTACACCTTCGGCCCAGCCTCTTCCTCTTTCTTCTTCTCCTTCTCCTTCTCGTCTAGAGCCGATTCATCATCGCCTAGACCGACCCCTTCCTTAAAACTCCGCAGCGTTTTACCCAAAGCATTTCCCAACTCAGGAATTTTTTTAGGGCCAAAAATTAGAATAGCGACTACCGCAATAATGCCCATTTCGGGCAATCCCAGACCAAACATACAGTCATCTCCTCTAAAACTTGCTCGATCGCAAGTCAATCTGCTGGTATCCTTAAAAGTATCTACCTTTTTTCCTGCATCCTGCAACCGTAGAATCAAGTTTCATTAAGCGATCGCCCGATAAATTAGGAATGTTAGAAATATCCCAGCCTTCCCTGCGCGAGCAACAGCACTACCTCATCCGCGAACTAGCACAACGGATGGAAGCAGTATGGCACCGCTATCTCGACCTCGAACCCTACCACCTCCCCGCTGAGTTGGGATATATAGAAGGGCGCTTGGAGGGAGAAAAATTGATCGTGGAGAACCGCTGCTATCAAACGCCGCAGTTCCGCAAAATACACCTCGAACTCGCTAAAGTCGGGCCGATGCTGGATATTCTGCACTGCGTGATGTTTCCCAGACCGAATTACGCTTTGCCAATGTTCGGCACCGATATCGTAGCAGGCAAAGGCAAAATTAGCGCCGCGATCGCAGACCTTTCTCCCCTCAATCAGAGCCGCACTTTGTCGGAAAATTACCGAACCCAACTGCAAAATTTGCCGGTCAACCAATTTTCCTGTCCCCGCCAAATTCCTGACTGGGGAGATATTTTCTCAGAATTTTGCCTGTTTGTCCGGCCCGATTCACCGGAAGAAGAAGCCAGATTTCTTGACATAGTTGAATCCTACGTTGAAATTCACTGCCAACTCGCAGTCGCAGCAGAACCAGTCTCTGCGGCCGAAGCATCAAAAATTCTCGACGCTCAAATTTACTACTGCACCCAGCAGCAGCAAAACGACAAAACCCGCCGCGTCCTCGAAAAAGCTTTCGGTCAAGATTGGGCAGAAAATTACATGACTCAGGTGCTTTTTGATTTCCCTAAATAGCTGAAATCAGTTTACACTACTTAACAATAGGTGTGAAAAAACTTAATCAAGAAATCACCTATGTGATAAGTCATGGGAAAGGAATCGCGGGTCAAGGATAAGTCATTTTTAAAACCTCCAGGGCGAGGAGTCATTGGTTTAGCGATCGCCGCTACTGTCCTTATCACAGGAGTAGGTTTTTGGCAAGTATCTCAAATTAAAAAAGCCGAAGAGTTAAAGGCGGCTGCAACGGCGGCTGCAACTCCAGCCTCCACTCGCAACAGCGTCACAGCTTTGGGTAGGTTGACTCCCCAGGGGGAAGTGATCAAATTGTCCGCCCCTTCAGCGTCGGAGGGAGCGAGAATTGAAGAGTTGCGGGTGGAAGAGGGCGATCGCGTCAGTCAAGGACAAATAATAGCAGTTCTCGATACGCGCGATCGGCTCCAAGCCATCCTCCAACAAGCCGACAAAGAAGTTCAAGTCAAACAAGCAGAATTAGCCAAAATTCAAGCAGGCGCAAAAACCGGGGAAATCGTCGCCCAAAAAGCCGAAGTTTCCAAGTCAGAAGTTCAACGTCAAAGAGAAACTGAAGGCGAAGCAGCCAATGTCGCCCGCCTAGAAGCTCAACTGCAAAGAGAAACCGAAGCCGAACAAGCAAACGTAGCCAAATTTGAAGCTCAACTGCAAAGAGAAACCGAAGCCGAACAAGCCAATCTTGCCAAGTTTGAAGCGCAACTGCAAAGAGAAACTCAAGCGCAGCAAGCCAAACTCGCGAGGCTGGAAGCTCAATTGCGCGGCGAAATTGCCTCTCAAAACGCTACAGTCGATCGACTAAAAGCCGAATTAGCCAACGCCGAAGCCGAGGAACAACGCAACAAAGAACTCTCCGAAACAGGCGCAATTTCCGCTTCCACCTACGACACCAAACGCTTAACAGTAGCTACAGCCAAACAAAAAGTTAGAGAAGCACAAGCGATATTAGAAAAAACCGTCGCAACTGTGCAACAGGAAATAATTGAAACTCAAGCTACCCTCAAACAAACATTAGAAACAGGCCAACAAGAAATCAACCAATCCCGCGCCAATCTTAAACGCAAATTAGAAACAGGGCGGCAGGAAATTAACCAAGCCCGCGCTACTTTAAATCAAAAGATAGAAACAGGCCGAGAACAAATCAATCAAGCCGAAGCAATGCTGAAACAAAAAGCAGAAACCGGCGAAGCACAAATCAATCAAGCCAGAGCAAATCTCGACCAAATATCCGAAGTCCGTTCCGAAGACGTACAAGCCGCCCAAGCCGCAGTCGAAAGTGCGATCGCCACCAAACAAAAAGCCCAAGTAGACTTAAACTTAAGCTACGTCAAAGCACCCGTATCCGGTTCCATCCTCAAAGTTAACACCAGACAAGGAGAACGCATCAACACCCAAGACGGCATCGTAGAACTAGGCCGTACCGATCAAATGTACGCCATAGCCGAAGTTTATGAAACCGACATCGCCAAAGTCCTAAACGGCCAGCGCGCTACCATCAGCAGCCCCGTATTTGCAGGAAATTTAGAAGGAACAGTCACTCGAATCGGCAAACAAATCGGCAAAAAAGATGTCCTCAATACTGACCCCGCCGCCGACACCGACGCGAGAGTTATCGAAGTCAGAATTCGCCTAGACCCCGAATCGAGCAAGAAAGTTGCATCGCTCACAAACTTGCAAGTTCAAGTCAAAATAGACATCTAAGATTCGGAATTGTTGACTGTTAACTGTTAACTGTTAACTGTTAACTGTTGACTGTTGACTGTTAACTGTTAACCGTTAACCGTTAACTACTGCCAACCACCAACAGCAAACTGCCAACTACCAACTGCCAACTGCCAACTGCCAACTGCCAACTGCCAACTGCCAATTCCCAATTCCCAATTCCCTCTTCCCCCTTCCTTCATTATGGCAAAAATACCCTTAGCTTGGGCACAGTTAACCCGCGAAAAAATGCGCTTAGTCATCGCGCTAGCAGGCATTGGATTTGCCGACTTGCTGATGTTTATGCAGTTCGGATTTAGAGACGCGCTGTTTGAAAGTTCCGTCAGCTTCCATTCACAGTTACAAGGAGATATTTTCATCACCAGCAGCCAATCTACGGCTTTAATAGCCATGAAAAGCTTCCCCCAGCGGCGCTTGTATCAAGCTTTGAGTTTTAACAGCGTTACAGCAATCAGCCCGGTATATCTAGGCTTTGGCTTGTGGAAAAATCCCGCTCCCAACCAGAGCAATACCCGCCAATTGATGGTCATCGGTTTTGACCCCGCTCATCCGATTTTTGATATGCCAG
This sequence comes from Microcoleus sp. B4-D4, assembly GCF_036705185.1. Lineage (NCBI taxonomy): Bacteria > Bacillati > Cyanobacteriota > Cyanophyceae > Oscillatoriales > Microcoleaceae > Microcoleus > Microcoleus sp. B4-D4. The sequence continues at coordinate 31,711 of NZ_JAUBTX010000014.1, forward strand.
AAATCACAAATAATTTGGACAAAATTAAGATGTCGGATGTGGTCTTATTTGACCGAGCTTCCCGCCCGGAATTCGGGCCAGTAGCTGAATATTTCGATGGGGGAAAAACTGTTGAAACTGAAGTTGACAACCGCCGCGTTAAGGTAGAAGGTTTATTTACTTTAGGGGCATCTTTCGGTGCAGATGGAAATATTGTTACTAGCGATTTGAACTTTCTGCGAATTTTTGCGACGCGGAGAACAAAAGGTTTAATTGATATTGGTATTGTTTACTTGCAACCCGGAACGGATGTTAAGGCTGTTGTGGAAAAAATGAGGGCAACTTTGCCGTCAGATGTGCGAATTGATTCTAAGGAAGAGTTTGTGGCTTTTGAGAAAAAGTATTGGGAAGAAGGCACCGCGATCGGATTTATTTTCACTCTCGGCGCGGCAATGGGATTTATCGTCGGGATAGTGATTGTTTACCAAATTCTTTATACTGATGTTAACGATCACTTGCCGGAATACGCTACGCTAAAGGCGATGGGATATAAGGATTTTTACTTTTTGGGGGTGGTTTTTCAAGAGGCTTTAATATTAGCAATTCTTGGCTATTTGCCTGGGTTTGGGGTTTCTGTGGTGCTGTACAATTTAGGGAGAAGTGCTACGAGTTTACCGATGTACATGACGGTGGGGAAGGCTGTAACTGTGTTTGTAATGACAGTTGTGATGTGTTGTCTATCGGGGGCTATCGCAGTTCGGAAGTTGCAGGCTGCAGACCCGGCGGATATTTTTTAAATTGGTTATTGGTTATTGGTTATTGGTTATTGGTTATTGGTTATTGGTTATTTGTTATTGGGAATTGGGAATTGGGAATTGGGAATTGGTTATTGGGAATTGGGAATTGGGAATTGGGAATTGGGAATTGGTTATTGGGAATTGGGAATTGGGAATTGGGAATTGGGAATTGGGAATTGGGAATTGGTAATTGGGAATTGGGAATTGGGAATTGGGAATTGGGAATTGGGAATTGATAGCTTTGCCGATCGAACGCTATGCTGTAAGAGAGCATCCATCTCGATCGCACTCTTCCTCGGTTCTGCGCTATGACCCAAAGCTTCAACCCCACAGCGTTACCTCGACGCCGATGTTGAAAGCCAACGCGCCGATGCTTAACGAGAACAAAAAGAGCGATTGGCTGCTTATTTGCGATCGCAGGGAGTCGATCCCGATCTCAATTAAGCCTTGTCTGATTATTTTGAACCTTATGGGTTGATTTCATTAAATAATGCCAATTAATTATGAATGCTACACCAGTTGTTTCCATTAAAAATCTCAATCATTCCTTCGGCGAAGGACAACTTCGCAAACAGACATTATTTGACATCAACCTCGAAATTTATCCGGGCGAAATCGTGCTGATGACCGGGCCTTCCGGGTCGGGCAAAACAACGTTGTTAACCTTGATTGGAGCTTTGCGATCGATCCAAGAAGGCAGTCTCAAAATTCTTGACCAAGAATTGCGGGGAACCAAGAAAAATAAATTAGTTCAACTCCGCCGCGACATCGGTTATATTTTCCAAGCTCACAATTTGCTCAAATGCTTGACAGCAAGGCAAAACGTGCAAATGTCTCTGGAACTGCACAGCCATCTTTCTAGCCAAGAAACTAACGATAAAATAGAGCGAATGCTGGAAGCTGTAGGGTTGGGAGAAAGAATAGAATATTACCCGGACAGTCTTTCTGGCGGACAAAAACAAAGAGTTGCGATCGCCCGCGCATTAGTCAGTCAACCAAAATTAATATTAGCCGACGAACCTACCGCAGCCCTAGACAGCAAATCTGGTAGAGATGTGGTAGAAATCATGCGAAGTTTAGCCAAAGAACAGCACAGTACAATATTGCTCGTCACCCACGACAACCGGATTTTAGACATAGCCGATCGCATTATTCACATGGAAGACGGCTACCTCGCACAAGACACCGCCACCAACACCGCCACCGCTGCTATTGCCAGCAAATAAACTTAATTAAATCCGCTTATTTGCGGGAAGTAGGGCGCTTCGCCCCAGTTTTACTAGAACTTTTAGATGCAGTTTTACTTGGAATCTTAGTAACACCTTTTGTTCCTTTTGAACTTTTAACAGAGGCAACTTGACTTGGAAGATCGTTCGCAAGTCTGCCCGCAGCAGCTCTCGTAGTCCTAAAGCTAACATTCACCCCTTCGTTTGACTGTTCCAGCACCAACATCGGCGTTGGCTTGGCTTTTTGATCCCACTCAATGTGAACAATGCGACCTTGAATTGTTGGCTGCCAACTGTCGTGATCGTCGGAAGGACTCAGGTAAGTTTCCAAACAATCAATAATTTGATTAATTGTCGCCGATGTTGCCTGAGTCGGCAGTTTCATCAGCTTAATTTGAATCCGAAACAGCACTCGCTTTTCTATTTTTACTGCCGGATCGCCAGTTTCGTATTCGATATCAAACATCGAATCCACTTGTCTGCCGCTGCCTGCACTTCCGTTTTTCTCTCCGACAGCACCCTGAGTCGGACGCAGGGCAATACTAATTTTGTCTTTGACTTTTACCTTAATTTTGTTCACAATGGCAAAGTGAAAAACCTCTTCCGCCATCCGCATTCTCAGGTAGTCTAAATTAAAGTCTCTCGAGTGGATGAGGTCGGGATTTTTTTCCATCTTTGTCAAGGTTTCCAGAGCCATTTTGTATTTTTTCTGGAGTTCTCGATTTCTAAACTCTTCAAATTTGAGCTTCTTGCTCAAATCTTTGAGTTTTAGCTTGGTAAACACCGCTAAACCGATAAGCAATAACAACAGTGCCCCGGATGCTCCCATCAAGAGTTGATCGGAGGCTAAACCTGCTGGTTTAGCCTGTTTGGGCTTGGGAGAGGCTACTGCCAACCTTGATTCTACAAGGATTATTTTGGTTGACATGGGCTTTTAAAGGGTAAAATTTGGCACTATATTTCTACAGGACTCCAGAGTAGAGCTGGCAGTGCAACTCGATCGACTAACATCGATCTCTTTCTATCACTATCTGTCTACAACCGGATTTCTACAACTCGAACAGGCACCCTCTAATTAATACTCTATCTTTAACTGCAAGCTGGTTCCCGAAATATCGCAAAATCGCGATCGGCCAAGGGGAAAAAGAAATGGCGGATTCTCTGTGTTATATTATACCAGTACAGTTCAAAAACAAGTAGGTTCGGCGGGCTCTGCTTCTCAGAAAAGAACAGTAAACACACATAAATTAATAGTAACTCTGAGAGCGATTGCCCAAAACAATTCTGCCGAACAACCGATCGCCCGGAGATCGTCCGGGTACAGGCCAGGAAGGTGCTAATTGCTACACGCTCCCTCGCTCCCGTCGCCCGGTATAGCGAGTGATTTGGTTGGAGACGATCGCTAGCGGTGCGATCGAACAACGTGTCCTTAGCTAAGATTACAGCTAATACCACCAATATTCGATCGTGACCTACGAACCCCTCCATCACAAATATCGCCCTCAGACATTTGCCGAATTAGTCGGCCAAGAGGCGATCGCCCAAACCCTAACCAGCGCCATCCTACAACAGCGCATAGCACCAGCATATCTATTCACAGGCCCCAGAGGCACCGGCAAAACCTCCAGCGCCAGAATTTTCGCCAAATCCCTCAACTGTATTTCTACCGGCGCGCCCACCCCAACTCCCTGCGGCAAATGCAACGTTTGCCAAGAAATTGCCAGAGGTTCCACACTAGATGTCATCGAAATCGACGCCGCCAGCAACACCGGAGTAGATAACATCCGAGACTTGATCGAACGAGCCCAATTTTCCCCCGTCCAGTGCCGCTATAAAGTATATGTAATCGACGAAGTTCATATGCTGAGTACCCAGGCATTTAATGCCTTATTAAAAACCTTAGAAGAACCACCCGATCGCGTCGTATTCGTCCTCGCCACAACCGACCCCCAAAGAGTCCTGCCCACCATCATCTCACGCTGCCAAAAATTCGACTTCCGCCGGATTCCCCTCGACTCAATGACCGCCCACCTGCACAAAATCGCCCAATTAGAAAACATCAACATTGCCAGCGAAGCAGTACAAATGGTTGCTCAAATCGCCCAAGGAGGACTGCGAGATGCCGAAAGTTTGCTCGACCAACTCAGCTTATTTCCCGACCAAATAACAATCGAAAAAGTTTGGGATTTAGTCGGCGCAGTCCCCGAAAACGACTTAATGGAACTGCTGCAAGCAATTGAAAAAGATAACCCTACAGCATTAATAGACATGACCCGCCACCTCATGGATCGCGGTCGGGAACCGCTAATAGTGCTGCAAAGTCTCGCCAGCTTTTACCGAGATTTGCTAATAGCCAAAACAGCACCCAAACGCTCAGATTTAGTCGCTTTAACAGCCGCCACTTGGGAAAAACTTTGCGATGTTGCTCGCACCTGGGATACCGAGTTAATTTTAGCAAGTCAGAAACAATTGCAAACCCAGGAAGTGCAAATTAAAAACAGCACTCAGCCGCGATTGTGGCTGGAAGTAACCCTCTTGGGATTATTGCCCTCAGCAATTAGAACTCAGCAGCAACCAACAGCAGAACCAGGTAGAAATATTGCTCAATCTTCCCAAAATCTGGGCAGTCAAATACCCCAGATTGAACAGCCTCCCGCTGCCAAACCTCAAAATCTCCCACCGCAGCCGCCACCTATTGCTAATCGGCCAGAAAGCGAACCCACCGCACCGATTTCCGCACCTATACCAACTGCTGAAACGAATCAAACAAATTATGCACCGACTAATTCAGCCGATGAAATTGATTTAGATAGAGTGTGGGAACAGGTACTCGATCGCGTGCGACCCAACGGGACTCAATCGCTACTCCGCCAACACGGACAGCTAGTAATTTTTAGCAATGATAGTGCTTATGTTAAGATTAGTTCCCAGCCGTTACTCAAGATGGTTAAAGACAAAGTAGCTAATCTTGAAGAAGCTTTTGTGCAAGTTTTTAACCGTCAAGTAACAGTAAAAGTGGGAGTTTCCAATCCCGCTGAAACTAATAGTTCCAGCATCAAGGATTTGCCAGCTTCTAACGGACTGGTTGCCGAAAATTTGAGGAATTCTCATCCGGCGGGCGATGGGAAGCAACAGATACAGAATTCGGCGGGTTCTGAAATTCCAGATAATTTTAATAGGGATGAAGGAGAAGAGCAAAAACGCTCTTTGGAGGCTGAAAATACCGCCGCAAAACTGCCAAATATTTCTGAACCTCTGCGGGATAAAAACCACATTACAGACTCTCAGAATGACTCTAAAGCTCAGGCTGTAGCGGTGCGAGATGACGCGCGAGATGTGGCAAATTTAGCTAGGGAGTTGGCTCATATATTTGAGGGGGAAGTAGTCGATTTGTCGGATGATTTAGAGATTTGGGAGTCGGAAACTTTTAGATTGGAATCTGAACCGGATTTTCCTGAGTTATCTGCTGAGGTTGATGGGGATGATTTTATGGGTTGGTAATCAAATTGGGCGGGAGGGAAATGTGCAAGATTTCGCCGATCGCACAAAATCCCGCGCGGGTGTAAACTCGAAATTCCTCCTCGTGTCCTGGCATCAGAAACGCCACCGCAACACCCGCGTCGAAAGCTTCTCGCAGCAGCCGGGCCGTCAAAGCCCCTGCGATGCCCCGCCGCCGAAAAGAAGGGCGGACACCGATACCTGCGATTTCTGTCGTCTGATTTTCCGGCACAGTACAGATTCCAGCCCCCGCAGGTTCGCCCGTTGCTGCTACGCGGGCGAGTACCGCAATGCTGCCCGCCGCGATACTTTTGCGAAGACTGTCAACGTCTTCAGGGCTTGGTGCAACTTCGCCGAAAGCCTCGTGTTGCGCCGCCACAGTACCGAAGAGCTCAGCGTCGGAAACTGGCAAAATTAGCTCAATTTCTGGGGGGATGGGAAGCAATTTCTCCGAGCCCGGAGTACAAATCATCAGCGGCAAGCGTCCCTCAACAGTGAAACCAGCCGAGATCAGGGCTTCTTCGACAGCAGGCGCTAGTTTCGAGACATACTCCAAACGCGGCTTTCGCCCGCGCCAAGAGTACGCAGCGATTAGGGCGTTGACATCGGCGAGGGAAGGTGCTGCGCCGTCGTCGGGAATGGCATAGTTGAGATAAGGGTTAGCGCTGTGGCGGCTGAAGGTAGCGAGAAAGGGCCCGATCCGCTCGGTGTCGCGCTGCTGGCTGGCGGCAAAGCGCAGGTATAGTTGAATGCGAGATTCCATAAGCTGCTGTGCTGAAAACCTTGCCTTTAAGCTGACTCCGGTTTTGGTAGCGAAGACGGAAGTACCAAGAGCTCGGCGGTCGATCGCTTCTCGACCATTTCCTTAGTAATCGTACACCGCGTCACATCCTTGCGCGACGGCAGCTCGTACATCACATCCAACATCAATTCTTCGACAATTCCCCTGAGCGCCCGCGCTCCAGTTTTGCGGCGGTAGGCTTCCTGGGCGATCGCCCGAATCGCATCCGGCTTAAAGTCCAACTGCACATTATCCATTTTTAGCAGCTTTTGATACTGCTTAACCAAAGCATTGCGAGGCTCAGTCAAAATCGCCATCAGCGTTTCCTCATCCAGCGGATCTAACACCGCCGCCACAGGCACCCGCCCGATAAACTCAGGAATCATCCCAAATTTGACCAAATCGTCTGGTTCCAGTTGCCTGAGCACATCAGCGGCCCGTTTTTCCTTCGGCACAGCTTCTCCAGGCTGAATAAAACCCATTGACTTTTTACCCGTTCTCTGCTCGATCACCTTGTCGAGACCGACAAAAGCGCCGCCGCAAATAAACATGATATTGCTGGTATCAATTTGGATGCAGTCTTGGTAGGGATGCTTGCGGCCGCCTTGGGGAGGTACATTGGCGATCGTCCCCTCAAGCATTTTCAGTAGCGCCTGCTGCACCCCTTCTCCAGAGACATCCCGCGTAATCGAAGGATTTTCGCTCTTCCGGGCAATTTTGTCAATTTCATCAATATAAATAATTCCGCGCTGCGCCTCTTCCACATCCATATCTGCCACCTGCAGCAGCCGCAGCAAAATATTTTCCACATCTTCCCCGACATAACCGGCTTCCGTCAGAGTCGTCGCGTCAGCCACCGCAAACGGCACGTCCAGCATATCCGCCAAAGTCTGAGCGAGGAGAGTTTTGCCGCAGCCCGTCGGCCCGATTAACAAAATATTTGATTTTTGCAGTTCTACTTCTTCCGGCGGGTGCTTGCCGCTATTTTTGGCATGGATAAAACTCAGTCGCTTGTAGTGGTTGTAAACCGCCACGGAGAGCACCTTTTTCGCCTCTTCTTGACCGATCGCATTTTCGTCGAGATAATTTTTAATTTCCCTCGGCTTGGGAATTTGGCTCATCGACATACTTTTGCCCGAGGTAGCGCGGCGTTTTTGGGTTGTTTCCTGCTTCGGAACCGCCGCCGCCGGCACTGCACTCGAATCAAACAACTCCTCATCTAAAATTTCATTGCACAAGTCAACGCATTCGTCACAGATATACACCCCAGGGCCTGCGATCAACTTGCGTACCTGCTCTTGAGACTTGCCACAAAACGAACATTTTAGATGGGAGTCGTACTTAGACATAACAGCCTCTTATTTCAGTGCAGTGACATTTTCTCCCGCCGTCGGAAGATTTTCCTTTTCGATAACTCGATCGACCAATCCGTAATCTTTAGCTTCCTCGGCCGACATAAAAAAGTCGCGCTCAGTATCAGCCTCCAACTTTTCGAGGGATTGACCCGTGTGGTGCGCTAAAAGTTGATTCAGCTTACGCTTATGATAAAGGATTTCTTTAGCTTGAATCTCAATATCAACTGCCTGACCTTGAGCGCCTCCAAGCGGTTGGTGAATCATAATCCGGGAGCTCGGAAGAGACATCCGCTTCCCGTGGGCTCCTGCTGTCAGCAGAAATGCGCCCATACTCGCGGCCAAGCCGTAACAAATCGTCACCACATCCGGGCGGATTTGCTGCATTGTGTCATAAATTGCCATACCCGCCGTCACCGAGCCACCGGGGGAATTTATGTACATTTGGACATCTTTTTCTGGATCTTCGGCATCTAGATACAATAGCTGAGCTACGATCGAGTCAGCCACTTCATCGGTTACGGGAGTTCCTAAAAACACGATTCGCTCCCGCAGCAAGCGCGAGTAAATGTCAAATGCCCGCTCGCCCATCCCCGACTGTTCTAGTACCATCGGCACTACATTGCTGGGACTAGAGCTGACATCAAAATCGTTATAGCTTGTAATTAGGTAATTGGAAGATTGAGATACAACCATAAGACACCAGTCAAGGATACTAGACAATTTGCTGCTGATGAAAGCTTGAAATTAAGCCGTCAGCTTTTAACTATTATGCCTTTTCTGAACCGACATGGGGGGAATCGGGAGTTTTGAGTTGGCAAATTGCTTTCCGCAGCGAAGCGCAAAGCTGAGGCGACTTCCCGCGACTGGGGGGTGAATGAGTTGAAATACTTACCGATCGATCGTCGCTGTTTCTAGTTTCTCGTTTTTAGTGCGCGCCCCTAGTTAGTATATAACTTAGCAACAGAAACCCGGTTTCAAAGAAACATCAGCCTTGGGCCATGAGGCATCTACACTGCAGGAGGCGCGAGCGTTCAGAAACCGGGTTTTTTTTACCAACAGCTTTCGTTGCAGGCGGCAGATTCGGTAAAAACCCGGTTTTTTGGCTATCGAATGCGTCAATTACCTACATAGAAACAGGGTTTCTAGCCCCCTGCGGGTAAGTTCGCTGCACCCTAGGCTGGTAGTTTTTGGCATTGCCAAAAAGTAGAAGGTTTTACTCTTGGCCTACGACTTCCACATCAACAACGCTAGTGGCTGCTTCTTCTCCAGAAACTTCAGCGTCTTCTGCTTCTGATTCTTCGTCTAGAGCAGGATTGAGAGAGCCTTCAGGTACGAGTTCGATCGTACCTTTTTCCTCCAACCATTTCAGAGTTTTTTGTTTGAGCAAGTCTTCTCCTACAAATTCCCGCAACTTTTCAGGGTCAAAATTTCCTTTAGGAAACTGCTTTCTGACTTTTGCGACTTCTGCTGCTACTTCCGAGTCTTCCACAGACAAGGATTCGAGCTTGGCCACTTCTGCCAGAGCTAGAGACTGCTTCAGCTTTTCTATTGCTTCCGGGCGCGAGCGTTCCCGCATCGGCCCCATATTTTCTTGGGTAAACAGTTGGTTGATATCTATGCCGTAATTTTTCAATTGCAGCGCTTGTTGGTTCAGCAAATAATCGATTTCGCGATCGACCATTGTTTCGGGAATTTCCACTTCAATTAGCTGCACAAGTGCTGCTGATATGGCTTTTTCCTTATTAGCTGATAACTTGTTTTCTTGGTCTGCTTTAAACCGAGTTTCTAGGGATGCGCGCAGTTCGGCTAAAGTTTCAAACTCGCTAACTTCTTGAGCGAAGTCGTCGTCCAACTCCGGCAATTCTTTTTCCTTAAGTTCTTTCAGAGTAATCGTAAAAACTGCTGGTTTTCCGGCTAATTCTTCACTGCTGTACTCGTCTGGAAACTGCACGGAAACTTCTCTTGTTTCTCCGGGATTCATCCCGATCATGCCTTGGATAAAACCAGGTACAAACTGATCTTCCGACAGTTCTACTTGAAAGTCTTCTGCACCGCCACCGGGAATTTCTGCGGGTGTTTCGCCTTCTGGTGCTTCGGCAAATCTACCGGCGAAGTCAACCAAAGCCACGTCTCCCAACTGAGCGGGCCGGCCTTCTACGGGGATTAAAGTTGCTTTGTCCGATCGATATTTGGCCAGTACCTCATCCACCTGAGCTTCATCATACTTAACTTCTTCTGCTTGAAGCTGCAAGCCACTGTACTGATTCATTTTCACTTCTGGTTGTACGTCAACCTTAGCCGAAAAAGTCAGAGGCTGTTCTGGATCGAACTTTTCTAGCAATTCTTCAAACTCGGTACGCAGTTCAAAACTGCCAATCGCCTGAATTTTTTCTTGTTCGAGGGCTTTTTGTAGCGAGTCGTTAATCAAATTTTCCAAAGCCGTCGCCTTCAAACGAGTCTGGCCCAGGCGCTGCAGCAAAATGTTGCGGGGAACTTTGCCTTTGCGGAACCCAGGAATATTCACTTCGCGAGCGAATTGTTTAATTACCTGCTCGTAAGCTTGTTTGGATTTTTCTGATGGAATTTCGATTTCCAGACCAATTTGGCTGGCTGGAAGTTTTTCCTGGGTTACTTTCATCGGCTTTTTTTGATATTAAACAATAGTTATCGAGAAATGCAGAGGGCAGGAGGCAGGAGGCAGGAGGAATACTGATTTCTACCCTCTGCCTGTGACAGCAGTTCGGTTTTAAGACCCACCAAATTAAAATTTGGTGGCTTTTATTCAAAAGGGGATTGATACCCGTGCTGAATAAGATTTTCTGCCTTCTGCCTTCTGCCTCCTGCCTCCTTCAAAAAATACATACAAATCTGACTTTGCCTGTATTTTAAGTTTCTACGCTTTCAATTGTAGCTGTACAGCTACAAACACCTCTACCGGATGAGACTGTAAGTCGTTTCCGGCTACTTTTTTGGATCTTGCCAATTGACACTCCCCAGCTATCAGGCGTGGGGATTCTTAATTCATCGACTGACCTTTAAGCACCATGTCCTTGCGGCAGTCCTTAAACCTTTCAACCGTACAATAGTACAAATTGACGAGTCTAATTCACAGTAACCCCAGAGGGTCTATCTCCAAAAGCGTACTAGGATACAAGCCTAGAGTTTGGGTATGCCCTACCCTACTTAACAAATCAAGAAATTGTTTGTTTTTACTGGTTTAAGGATGCGTTGATCCTTTAGCTGTATAGCGAGTTTTCGCCACTCTGCGTCCCCCGGTTTATACCTAAAAGTGTGTCTTAACTGTTTCACGATGGTAAAGGAGTTTAACCTTGACGATTTTAGTATACTACCAATACCAGCAATTCCTGATTTTTAGGAATGGATTTAAGAAATTAAAGCCGCCCTAGAAGGACGGGGTTTTAAACCCAATTTCCTGATAAAATAGTTTTAGTTTGAGGATACTAGCTTTTGCTGCTAGAAATGTGGAGGTCAAATCCACCAATCGCCGATGCACAATAGCACAAATCGCCCTCTGATGTCAATGTGGCCGGGACGAGCGGCGCTGCCATCAAAGGATGCGCTTGCTAAAATGCAGGTAGCTCCCAAAAGCTAAGCGGATGCGAATTGGACGTGATCGCGAGGCGAAAGATGCTAAACTGGGATTGAGTGCGATCGACGGCTGCGGTTAACTGCACCTCTACCACCGGCTCGCGCCCTGATATCGCATAAATAAAATAAATTAATTTTGATAAGCTATTGTAAATTTAAATTGTATATTTCCAGAACAGCTTAAAAATCTTCTCCCCCTCGGACTCTGGGACTCTCGGACTCTCTCCCCCTGATTCGCCATACACAATCTCTCAGGCGCAACAGCTTGTGATGCCGTTATTTAAATTTTTGATTTCGATCGTAGAAACTATAATTTGTGGAGGAAACTAATTTGTCTCAATCCTACCGAGTTGCCATATTAGGAGCCACCGGCGCAGTCGGTGCCGAGTTGCTAGAACTCCTGTACAGCAGGAAATTTCCGATTTCTGAATTGAAGCTGTTAGCTTCGGAGCGTTCCGCCGGCACAAAAGTGCCCTTTGGCGGCGAGATGCTGACGGTCGAAGCAGTTTCGGAGCGATCGTTCGATAATGTGGATCTAGTGCTCGCCTCCGCAGGCGGTTCTACTTCTAAACTATGGGCTCCGAAAGCCGTGGCCGCTGGGGCAGTGGTCATCGACAATTCCAGCGCTTTCCGCATGGATGCGACGGTACCGCTAGTGGTTCCCGAGGTCAATCCCCAAGCGGTGGCAGCTCACCGAGGTATAATTGCTAATCCCAACTGCACGACGATTTTGATGGCAGTTGCCGTTTGGCCACTTCACAAAGTTAGGCCTGTGAAGCGCATAGTTGTAGCGACTTACCAGTCTGCTAGCGGCGCGGGAGCCAGAGCAATGGAGGAAACGAAAGCTCAAGCCAGAGCAATTTTGGCTGGGGAAACTCCCAAAACTGAGATATTTCCTTACCCGTTAGCTTTTAATTTGTTTCCGCACAATACGCCGATTAACGATTTGGGGTATTGTGAGGAAGAGATGAAAATGCTAAACGAAACTCGGAAGATATTCGGTACGGACGAAATTAAAATTACTGCAACTTGCGTGCGGGTTCCCGTACTCCGCGCCCATTCCGAAGCGATTAATCTAGAGTTTGCCGAGCCTTTTAGTCCGATCGAGGCCAGGGAAATCTTAAAGGGGGCGATCGGGGTTAAGCTGGTAGAAGACTGGCAAGCTAATTATTTCCCGATGCCTGTAGAAGCCAGCGGTAAGGATGAGGTGTTAGTCGGCAGGATTCGCCAAGATATTTCTCACCCCTGCGGGTTGGAGATGTGGCTGAGCGGCGATCAAATTCGCAAAGGGGCGGCTTTAAATGCGGTGCAGATAGCTGAGTTGCTAGCAGAAAAAGATTTGTTGCGAATCAAAGCAGCGGCTGCTTATAATTAAGGTGGACTCGACCCCAAAAAACGGATAGAAGCCTCCTACTCAAGTTTAAGTAGTGTCGTAAAAAAACCAAAATTTTAGGATCGAGTTAAGCTCCCAGATAAATCTGCTGCAGCAAGTAAATCTAAAATCAAAAACTTGTTCGCTCGCGACTTGTCCGCTGGCGTAGCCGAAGCAAGTCGAAAAATTTCAAACTTGTACGCTCGCGAAGCCGAAGTATCTAAAATCGACTGAAGCTGGCAATTTGGCAAGAGAAATGGCGATTTTAGATAAACCTTCGATCTAAAATCAAAAAGTTAAAATCAACAATCAACAGTCTAAAATCGGAGAAAGTGTGGTAAAGTTTGGACGGGTTCTGACTGCAATGATTACGCCGTTTAAGGAAGACGGCAGCGTTAACTATGCAGTAGCAGAACGGTTGGCAGTTCATTTAGCCGATCGCGGTACGGACAGCTTGGTAGTGTGCGGAACTACAGGCGAGTCTCCCACTATGAGCTGGGATGAAGAGTACGAATTATTTCAGGTGGTGCAAAAGGCAGTCTCCGGTAAAGCTTTGGTAATAGCAGGAGCCGGATCGAATTCTACTTCCGAAGCAGTCGCAGCTACGAAAAAAGCAGCTAAACTCGGATTGGACGGGTGCTTGCAGGTGGTTCCTTATTACAACAAGCCGCCGCAAGAAGGTTTGTACAATCATTTTCGGACGATCGCGCAATCTGCTCCAGAATTGCCTATAATGTTATATAACATCCCCGGTCGCACAGGCCAAAATATGTTGCCGGAAACAGTAGCTCGACTGGCCCAAATCCCCAACATTGTGGCCGTAAAAGAAGCAAGTGGCAACTTGGATCAAGCCAGCCAAATTCGACGCTTGACACCACCTGAATTTGCCATCTATGCTGGAGATGATTCCCTAACCTTGCCGATGTTGGCTGTAGGAGGATCTGGTGTAGTTAGCGTAGCCAGCCATCTGGTAGGAGAGCAACTGCAACAGATGATCGAAGCTTTTGAGACCGGTCAAGTTCAAGTCGCTACCCAGATTCACTTGCAACTTTTTGACTTGTTTAAAGCTCTCTTTCTCACCACAAATCCCATTCCCGTCAAAGCAGCTCTCAAACTTCAAGGCTGGGATGTAGGTTCCACCCGTCCGCCCCTGTGCGATCCGCCCGTTGAGGTAACTCAAAAGTTAAAGGACGTACTGGATAAGCTAGCAGCAGTATCTACTAGCTAGATAGGCGAGAACGAGTTTTCAGACAACTGAATATTAGTTGTAATGAGTCATTAGTCATTAGTCCTCAGTCATCAGTCATTAACTGTTAGTAAGTAGCTAATAGTAAAGGATTAAATACTGAGAATTAAAGATTGAAGGCGGAAGACAACTGACTGTACGGGAGAGTAAAACCCGTAGGGGAGTTTTTCACAAATATCTTGGAAAAAATCGCCCCCATCTAACGAACAGCAGACGACAAAAGACAGTAGAAAACAGACAAAAGACAAAAGACAGTAGACAACAGACACCAGTCAACAGTCAACAGTCAACAGTTAACAGTTAACACTCAAAAATAACTAACAAAGGATACGCATGATCAAAAATACAACTGCATCGGCTCTAAAAGTGATTCCCCTCGGCGGGCTGCACGAAATTGGAAAAAACACTTGCGTGTTCGAGTACGGTGACGAAATAATTCTTTTAGATGCAGGTTTAGCATTCCCGACAGATGGAATGCACGGTGTAAATATTGTCCTCCCAGACATGACTTACCTGCGGGAAAACAGCCACAAAATTAAAGGTATGATCGTGACTCACGGTCACGAAGACCACATCGGCGGCATCCCTTATCACCTCAAAGAATTTGAAATTCCCGTCATTTACGGCCCGCGTTTGGCGATGGCTTTGCTAGCCGGAAAATTGGAAGAAGCCGGAGTATCTCACCGCACAGAATTAAGGACAGTGAGACCGCGGGATACGGTGAGAATTGGCAAGAATTTCTTAGTCGAATACATCCGCAACACTCACTCAATGGCCGACAGCTTTACGGTGGCGATTCACACTCCAGTCGGAATTATCATCCACACCGGAGACTTTAAAATTGACCACACTCCTGTAGACGGCGAACATTTCGACTTGCAAAAGCTGGCGGAATACGGCGAGAGAGGCGTTCTGTGCTTGATCAGCGATTCTACTAACTCGGAAGTTCCCGGTTTTACCGCTTCAGAACGTTCTGTCGCTCCGAATTTAGATAGAATTATCGCTCAAGCAACGGGACGGGTACTGCTGACGACTTTTGCTTCATCGGTACACCGATTGCAAATTGTTTTAGAATTGGCTAAGAAAAACAATCGGTTTGTGGGAGTGGTAGGTCGATCGATGTTGAACGTCATCGCTCACTGCCGCAATCTCGGCTACATCAAATGCGAAGACAGCCTGTTCAAACCGCTCAGAGAAATCCGCAATTTGCCAGATGACAAGGTTTTGATTTTGACTACAGGTTCCCAAGGCGAACCGATGGCGGCGATGACTCGGATTGCTAACGGCGAACATCACGAACTGAAAATCAGAAAAGGCGATACAGTGATTTTCTCAGCTAATCCGATTCCGGGAAATACGATCGCAGTGGTAAACACGATCGACAAACTGATGATGCTGGGAGCAAACGTAGTTTACGGGCGCGACAAAGGCATTCACGTTTCCGGGCACGGGTGTCAGGAAGATCAAAAGTTAATGATCAACATGACCCGTCCCAAGTTCTTCTTGCCGGTACACGGAGAACACCGGATGCTGATTCAGCACTCCAAGACAGCTCAAAGCATGGGCATTCCCGCGAGCAATATGGTGATTATTGACAACGGCGATGTCGTAGAACTAACAGAAAATTCGATCCGAGTTGCTGGTACAGTACCTTCAGGAATTGAATTAGTAGACTCTTCTCGATCGGGCGTTGTCAAAGCAAACGTCCTCAAAGAACGTCAGCAGTTAGCCGGAGATGGCGCGGTAACAGTAGCTGCGGCGTTGAATGCAGAAGGCAAATTAGTTGCTAAGCCAGAAATACACTTGAAAGGTGTAGTCACATCAGCCGATCGCGCACTATTACAACAGTCGATCGCTCAAACGATAGACACAGTTTTGAGCGATCGCTGGTCAGAATTCGTCACGCCTTCTGCAACTACCGAATCAGGAGTTGACGTAGACTGGGCAGGAGTGCAAACGCAAATAGAACGAGCAATTGCACGAGTGCTGCGCCGGGAACTTCAAAGCAATCCCATGCTAGTATTCCTGATGCAAATTCCCGAAGGAGCATCATTTGTGCGACGGGAACCAGCAGAAGTAACACCAGGTTCTCTAGAAGCACCCAAACTATTAGGTTCATCACCGACATCAGCACCAACGCCGCCGCCAGCGCCAGTTCCTGTGAATAAAGTAACAGGTCGTCGTCGCCCCCGGACTGCAGCCAAGGTCGCTTCCACCGTCTCCTAGAATTAACAATCCCTGGTAAAGCCAGGGATTTATTTTTCAACCGCAGACGAACGCAAAAAAACGCAGATAGTCGTTAATTCTTCTATCTGCGTCCATTTGTGTTAATCTGCCAGCATCTGCGGTAGCAAAAATCAACCACCAGCAACTGCTGGAACAATACTCACTTCATCGCCATCTTGGAGGGCTGTTTTTGAGCCGTCCAAAAAGCGGATATCTTCGCTATTGACGTAGAAATTCAAAAACCTGCGGGGTTCTCCCTTTTCATCGCACAAGCTTTTTTTGATACCGGGACAATTTGATTCGAGGGATTCAATCAACTCAGAAATATTCTCGCCGCCGCATTGGATAGTGGCTTGATTGTTGGTGAATTTTTGCAGCGGAGTGGGAATTAAAACTTTAACAGTCATTTTTTTAGTCCTTAGTAAGTAATCAGTAGTAAGTAGTAAGTAGTCAGTGGTAAGTAGTCAGTAGTCAGTAGTCAGTAGTCAGTAGTCAGTAGTCCGCAGTCAGTAGGTAGGTAGGGGCGGTGGATGGTGCGTGCCCGCCCTCTTAGTAGTCAACAGTCAACAGTCAACAGTCAACAGTCAACAGTCAACAGTCCACAGCTTGATAACTAATGACCAATGACCAATGACCAATGACCAATGACTAATAATTAAACCGAAACTTGCTGCCATTCTAAGCGTTCGAGCGTGCGGGCGCGTTCTAGGGCGCGCTCGAACGCTTCTAATTTCGGTTCGAGGGTGATAGGTTCGCCGATGTAACCTTGGACGGCTTCCTGAGTCTTCAAACCGTTGCCGGTGATGTAGGCGACGGTGGTTTCGTCGGGGTTGATTTTACCTGCTTCTACAAGTTTCTTCAAGACTGCGATCGTCGTGCCGCCAGCGGTTTCGGTGAATATGCCTTCGGTTTCGGCTAGCAGTTTCATGCCTTCGATGATTTCGGTGTCGCTGACGGATTCGATGTTCCCGTTAGTTTTGCGGGCGATTTCCAAGGCGTACATACCGTCTGCTGGATTGCCGATCGCGATCGACTTAGCAATAGTATTCGGTTTGACTGGCGTTACAAAATCGCGGCCTTCGCGGTATGCTTGGGCGATCGGCGAACACCCGTCAGCTTGAGCGCCGCTGAACCGAACTTTCTTCTCATCAACCAAACCGACTTCGATGAATTCATTAAAGCCTTTGTAGATTTTTGTGAACAAAGAGCCGGAAGCGAGGGGGGCGACGATGTGGTCGGGCAATTGCCAGCCTAGCTGTTCGGCAACTTCGTAGCCGAGGGTTTTCGAGCCTTCGGAGTAGTAGGGACGCAAGTTAATGTTGACAAATCCCCAGCCGTGTGTATTGGCCACTTCGCAGCACAGGCGGTTAACTTGGTCGTAGTTGCCGTGAACTGCCATTACAGTTGGATTGTAAATCAGAGTGCCGAGGACTTTGCCTGATTCTAAGTCGGAGGGGATGAAAACTACGCAGTCGAGGCCGGCGTGGGCGGCGATCGCAGCGGTGGAGTTAGCTAAGTTACCAGTGCTGGCACAGGATACCGTTGTGAAACCCAATTCTCTCGCTCTGCTGAGGGCGACTGACACCACTCTGTCCTTAAAGCTGAGAGTGGGCATATTGACGGCATCGTTTTTAATATAAAGATTTTTTAGACCGAGGCGGCGGGCCAAGCGGTGGGATTTTACTAAAGGAGTCATGCCGGTGCCGACATCGATGACGTTCTCTGTAGCGACGGGTAAAAATTCGCGGTAGCGCCAGATCGAGTTGGGGCCTGCTTGGATAGTTTGGCGAGTGACGCGGCGGCGGATTGCTTCGTAGTCGTACTTGACCTCAAGCGGGCCAAAACAGCAATCGCAGACGTGCTTGGCTTGGAGTTCGTACTCTTCACCGCATTCTTTACATTTGAGGGCTGTGAAGGTTGCTGCTGTGGATTGGGTTCTGGTTGCTTGGGTCATAAGAAAAACTCGGTAAGTGGGAAACTCAGCGACTTCAGTCCTGAGAGGAAAACGGCTCGGCGATTTTAATCGCATTGAATCCCCTCGCGGGGTGGAGGGGTATGGTTGCCCCTCCGATGAGGTATGGTTGCCTCAAACCCCCATTTCTGGGGTAATGTTAGCTTCGCCAATGTTATAAAGGCTTGTTAGGCTAGCAGCACTGTCTCAGTGACTTTAAGACTGTTTAACCGCTAGCGACAGAGCAGGGAACTAGCTTCGCATTCGCCCGGTGTCGTGACCTGAATAACGTAGTCAGTTAAGACTTAGGCTGGTCAGAATAGCTTGTTCGATTTCTCTTACCAAGCTCAGTGGCTTTAGCCCTGAGTTCCTGACAGCTCAACTCTTTAGTTTTGCGATGTTTTCTAATTCTTAGGACAGATTAACACGGTGGATCTACCCCGTCAACCATACCCGACTTTTTTGGTCGGGATTGATTTTGCAGCAGTGTTTTGTCCGAAAATTCAGGTGGCTGGATAGTCCTCAATCTCTTTCTCAGAGAAGTTTCTAGGCTCTGCAGAATAGTGTTGGTTCAGAGGAAAAATCTCTTATTTAACCGAACTCAAGAATGATTTGGCTGCAAAACTAATTTCAAAACTTTATAAAGTTTTTTTTGCTTGGTGACTCAAAACGACAAACTACAGGGTTGAGGCGCGGGCGAGAAACCGGGTTTCTACCAGATTTTGGGTTGATTCACGAGAATATCGCCAGAAACCCGGTTTCTGAACTCACCGCAGGGGCGAGAAACCGGGTTTCTACGAGATTTTGGGTTGATTCACGAGAATATCGCCAGAAACCCGGTTTCTGAATTCACCGCGCGGGCGAGAAACCGGGTTTCTACGGGATTTTGGGTTGATTCACGAGAAATATCGCCAGAAACCCGGTTTCTGAATTCACCGCAGTAACCGCGCGGGCTTTCCCAATTCTTCAATCCAAAATCCAAAATCCAAAATCGTATTATCCACCGCTGACGGGGGGGATGAGTACAACTTCGTCGCCGTCTTGGAGGATGGTGTCGGGAGAGACGAATTCTAGGTTGACACCGAAGCGGGTGCGATCGCGCCACTGTTCTAATTGAGGATATTGGGCGATCGAGTTTTCGAGCACTTGAGACACTGGAGTTTCGGGAGGGAGTTCTACAGTAAGGAAGGAAACGCCGTAGGCTTCACCGAAGGCGGCGAACAGTTTAACGGTGACGGTAATCGAAGAATTAGACACGGCTGTTTTGTGCGATCGACAGTTTGGCAATTATCAACTAAACCATACAATTAATGTGGAATTAGGCACGCCGAGGCCTAGAATTGAAAACAGCAATCTCTAGTTGCGTTTTACCCGATCGGGCAAACATGACTGTTGATTGCAACAGAAATTTTGAACAGTCTTGTATGCCGATCGCTCTCAACAACCAGGCGTTAGAAGCAGTTAGCATCCACTTAAATGCACTTAACTCATGTCTAGTTGGCTGCTTTTGAGGCTACTGCCAAACTATTTTTTGAGTATCCAGCATAAATACTTGACCGTAATTGTAGGAGAGTACAAAAACATCGCACTAAATTTAGCGGGATACAACCCAGACCATGCCTTAGAAAATCGCTAAATTTAGACTAAATAGCTGGTTTTTCAGCCCAGATGATAATTCCCCAAGCCTTTTCCTGCTTAGCCAGCGTGCCGTTCTATCTAAGAATAATAGTGAAATTAACGCGATCGAGATATTTATGGCAAGTAACGATTTTAAAGTCCTGCAAATTATTGAAGCTAAAGGCTGGTACGCCTTTGGAAGTACCAAGCAAAGCCAGCACGTTGAGAGGTGGGTAAGACCAGTCGTGTGTTGGGTTTTAATAGAAGATAAAAAAAAGCGGCGGATTGTGACTGCTACCGCTAGCTATCAGATCGAAATTGACGACAAAGAAGTCGAATTTTTTGCCCACGAAAGCGAAATTAAAGATGTCGAGAGCCTCCCCAAGTCGGTCTCGGTTTCGGAATTCCTGAAAACAGAAGATTGAGAAGGGGGCAGAAGAAGAGCGTTTAACAAGTTATTAACTATTCCTTAGTAATTCCTTAAACTTGCTGCCCGATTCTATTTCAATTGCAGGCAGAACCTCCCTAATTGCGGAGAGGGGCAGATGGGGAGAGAGGAGAATTTCTACTTTTGTCTTGCTTTCTGCATCTCTAGCCGCAAGTCTTCAAATCCCAAAAAATAAAGAAGCCGGAAGATTGCAGGCAATGCCAACACGCTTCCGACCTTTGCTAAATAACAGGGTATGCATATGTTTCTAAAGTATGGCGGGTAAGCCTTCTAGATATCAAGAGGACTATTGCAATCACCCACAGAAATTTATTAAACTTGGTGGCGGATGCTTTTTCAATTTAAGGAGAAACCACTCTAATTGAAGAGAGCGGAGTTGAGAAGATAGGGAGAATTTCTACTTTTGCCTTGCCTTCTGCATCAGAAAGCTCAAGGTCTAAAGTAGCCCAAAAAATAAAGAGGTCGGAAGATTGCAGGCAATGCCAACACGCTTCCGACCTTGCTGAATAACAGGGTATGCATATGTTTTTAAAGTATGGCAGCCAAGCTTTCGAGATATCAAGAGGGCTATTGCAATCACCCACTTTTGCTTTCAGGTTGTGTTTGCAAGGTTCATACCATTTTAGACTTAAAATTTGAAACTTGAGAGCGGGTGATGGTTACAGGTTAAGGATTCTAGCGGTTTTTATGTAGCGGGTGCTACAAAAAATGGGCGCTTGCGGGTCGTAAGCGAAGCAGGCCGAAGGTATCGCCCATTCTTCCCTAATTCTTGGCAGCTACAACATCAAACCCCACTAACCACAGGTTCAGGCTTTGACTGCCGCATCCGCCGCCCCAGCAGAGCCATCCGCACGCCACCGGCCGGCCCTAAAGTCACCCCTCGGCGTTTGGCCTGTACCGGCTTTTTCTCGGCCAATACTAAGTTGAAATCCCGCAAAATGGTTGCCAGCACCAGTTTCATCTCCAACTGCGCCAGCGCCAAGCCGATACAGCGGCGGCTGCCACCTCCAAAGGGCAAATACTCGTAAGGCGAGAATTGCCTCTCCAAAAACCGTTCCGGCTTAAATTGCAGCGGTTCTGGATACAAATCCTCGCGCCTGTGGGTTAAATAAATTGAGCCGAAAACCACCGTACCCGGTTCGAGTTGATGTCCCATCAGTTCCACGGGCTCTCGCACCACTCGCGGAAACGTCAGCATTCCCACGGGATAAATTCTGAGTGTCTCTTGACAAACCGCACTCAGGTACGGCAAGCGGGAAATCTCCATCGGGTCTGGATTTTCGCCCAAACTGTCCAATTCTTGCAGCAAGTTCTGGCGCACTGAGGGCAAACTGTGAATCCAGTAAAATGCCCAAGCTAGGGCCGTTGCTGTGGTTTCGTGGCCTGCAAACAGCAGCGTCATCAACTCGTCGCGCAATTCTTCATTGGTCATCGGTTCGCCGTTTTCGTCGCGGGCGGCCATCATTAAGCTGAGAATGTCGGTGCGGTTGCTGTCTGGTTGCTGTCTGCGTTCGGCAATTTCCGCGTCCATCAGTTCCTGAATTTTCCGCTGCTGCTGCTTCATCCGTCCCCAAGGACTCCAAGCGCCCCAATCTTGCTGCATCCAAGACACAAATAGCATACTCGATCGCAGCGGAGAGCCTGTTGTATCGATAATTGAAGCCAGCAGCGGGGACAGTTGCTGCAACCGCGGCCCTTCATCCAGTCCGAAGACTACTTGCAAAATTACCCGCATGGTGATTTCTTGCATGGCGGTGCGGGCCACAAAAGGTCGATCGACCGTCAACTTGCTAGCAACATCTTGAGTAATATCGCAAATTTGTTGACCGTAGTTACGCATCCGTTCCCCGTGAAACGGCGGCATCAATAATTGGCGCTGGCGTTTGTGCTTTTCTCCAGAGATCACAATCATCGATTGTTCTCCTAGCAAGGGTTTGAGAATACCGTTGATATCGCCTGGAGCCTCAAGCGCTTTGCTGTTGAGCATTTCCTGGATCGCTTGCGGGTTGTGGATCATCACGAATGGTTTGAGGTTCCCCCACCGCGTCGTGAAAATCTCCCCGTACTTTTTGGCGCTGACATCCATGTATGTCAGCGGATCGGCTATCCATTGAATTAGCTGCACGAAGCGGGGGTTTTTGGGGCCGTCAGGTAAGGTCATAGAAATTGTGGTAGTGCTGGTTAAAGGACTTGGAGAACATAAATAGGACTGCTGCAGAAACCGGGTTATACCCTCTGCAATAATTTTAAGAGGTTATTCTCGAACGGTGCTTACAATGTCCTGTCCCAGTTCTGTAAAACGCACTGTTTTGATTTGCCAAGGAGCATAACTGGTTAAAGTTTGGCGCACGCCTCCAAACAAACCTAGCATTTGACAGCTCGACAGATTTTGCAATTTCTGCCGGGAATTCCCGAAGGCCCGCAGATCGAGGGTCGCTATTCCGAGGTCGCGATCGATCGTTAGCCGATAGCCAACCAAGCCAAGACTATCGAAAATCTGCTGTTTTAACACTTCATTAATGACGGATGACATTAACTGATTGTCGGTGCCTGTTACTGTTTCCGGGTTCAGAGTTTGACAGAGATTGTTTACCTTATAAACTTTAACGGTGACAGTATTTTCTGATGCTACTCCACTGGCTAAAACAGGAGAAATAAAGTTAGAAGCCGGAGCTGTTTGAGTCGATCGAGCCTGAAGTTGATTTCCCGTTAGCTGTAGGTCTCCGAATTGACCGGCGCTAGTTTGCGATTGGCTCTGGTTTGCGGTTAAGTTCGCTGCATCATAGCTGGAACAACTGCTACCGCCCATCAAAATTAATCCAGTGGCTAAATACCCTAACTGTTTGCAGATACGGTTCATAGTTTTTAATACTCAACTAAACGTCTGTGCGTGGAAGGTGAACTTTGGTGGTAGAAAGCACTTACTCCCTGATTACACTCACTTATGACTATTTCCCGGCATCCGCAATACAAGACGTCTTGGATAAGTTCTGGATCCATACATAAACCGCAGATTAAAAGCAGATAAGCACACTCTAGATTAGATAATTTCAGATAATTTGTGAATCAGTGCAAGAGATATACGTAGATGAAAAAAGTTAAAAGTTATTATTACTACCTGGATCTTAGTGTGGTTTCACGTAAACGGCTAAGGCACTTGATGCGTGCAACGCTGCTGCAGGGTCGGGATCTCATCAGATTAAGCTCCTAACGCTAGACTGCCAGTCAGATTGAATAACCTATCAGCGGTGTGATGTAGCGTTTCAAATCGCTTTATTCCGTCTGATTTAAACAGCTTTTTTCCGGTTGGCGAAACCTTGACCTTGATTAGTAGTAATGAGGACATATTTTTGACTGGCCCGCGCATTTTACGAGGGCTTCGGAGTGGCATAACTGGGCTTTCGGTGCAGTGACAAAACAAAATCCGCATTAAAAATCCCTGATGAGTCGGCGGTTGAAACCTCGACTGTACAAGCTTTCCTCCGCCGAGGCGGACTAAGAAATAAAGCGGGTATTTAAGCCGGATTTGGTATTGCAAAGGTGCCAGTCGCTAACAACATAATTTAGCAGCCAGCCTCTGGCATATTCAGGGTGCGATCGCAATATTTGGTGATTTTTCTACCGAATTCCATCAAAAATAGTGAGAACATCATCATGAAACAGCAATTATTGACGAAGGTTTTGGCGACAAGCGCGATCGCCCTCAGCAGCCTGACAGTGCCTTTTGAGCCTAGTTACGGCTGGAGTTCACCCACGGAAAAGGGATTTTCGTGCAGTACCGTCAGGGGCGCACCGGTGACGGTTTACCAAAACTCTCAAGGTGCGGTAGAGCCTTGGATTGAGTGGAATTCAGATTATTTTTCCGGTTCTGGTTACAATCCACAAACTCGGTGCCAATTAGTCAGCCAGCGCCTCGAAACCTATCGCCGCAACCGGGTGCTCAAGTACATTACAGCAGGCCGGATGAACAGCCAAAACGTCATCTGCACGGCGAATCAAGTCAACGGTTTGTGTCAAAATTTGATTTATACTCTCAGACCCGGCCAAGACCCGATCGGCTCTTTATATAATTTGTTAGCTTGGCGTCAAGGATATGTCGGGATGCCGTCTTTTGATGAATCCCGTAACATTCCTTACATTGACGTGAGGCAAAAACTAGGGGAAAGCACGGATGATGGGGCGCAATAGCCGATTTTTTCGCCATCCTCCAGCCTTGCTTAATGGTTGGGCAATTTTCAAGATTGAATTATCTGTGTCGATCGGTGTTTGTACGCTTGAAATCTGCGGTTAACAGATCGATCGACAGCAGTTCCTACGCAGGGCGGTAGGGACAGTCGCCGCCACCGGATTCCCTGCTGGTGCTGAGGTGTTGGCAGTAGCGCGGGGTTTTGTAGAGTTGCTGCTGCCAAAATCTTTTTTTTTGTCAAGGCTATAGCTTGCGGTATACAAATAACGTTAAAATTGCCGTGAACCGCCGCCGGATTTTTAATGGCAAAGGTTTCTTGGTGGCAATTAACGATCGGGGCAGCGATCGACAGCCCGGTTTTGAGGTCTATACTTTTGAAGATGGAAGCGCGCCGACGCGAGAATTATTGGAAAAAATGGTTAAATCCAGTTGGGGAATTCCGATCGGTATATATTTGCAGTTCGTCTCGTCATGTCTGGGGAGTTAGCGATGAATTTGTGGAGTTCGCGGTTCGGGGCGCTGACAATCATCTTGACCGGTGCAATAACGGCGACAGCAATTGTCGGCCAACAATATGCTGCTTGTGCCAAAACAGCGGAAGAAATTGCTCAGGTAGCAACTTTGAGCACCGTCGAAGTTAACAATACGCTGGGTTTTGCTACAAGCGGTTCGGGAGTAATTATTGCAAAACAAGGCAATATTTATACAGTTCTGACGGCGAATCACGTTGTTGCCAGCCTCGCCCAAGAATACAGCATTCGCACTCATTTAGAAAAAAATTATAGAGCAATCAGAATACAGCGGCTGCCGAAAAACGACCGCGATATAGACTTAGCTCTGATCCAGTTTTACAGCCGAGAAAATTATCCAGTAGCGCCAATTGGCGAATCAAAACGTGCTGTAGTCGGTTCTACTATTTACGTTGCTGGCTATCCGCTGCCCATCGCTTCTTGGTATGAAAGAAAACTCGAATTTACTGCTGGTATTGTTTCTTCTCGTCTCGATCGCGCATCATCGGGATACGGACTGCGATATCAAGCTGTCACCAGGCGCGGCATGAGCGGCGGGCCTGTATTTGATGCTGATGGCACCGTTGTGGGAATTCACGGTCAGGGTGATACTGTTGGTACGGTGATCAGCCAGTGGAACGGTCAAATTGAGGAAATTAAAACAGGGTTGAATGCAGCAATCCCGATCGATTCTTTGATGTCGCTGCGATCGCAAGCTAAACCTAACGGGTTTGATATTCTCAGCAATATTTCGATCCAGCGCGGCTACAGCCAAACTCAATCGAATCTGGGGCCAGGAGGCTTTGTCTGCGATACCTCCACCGGCGAACCGATGACTGTTTATCAAAATCCGCAAGGGTTTAGGGAGCCTTGGATTCGCTGGAATTCTAATTTCTTTTCGGATTCTGGCTACGATCCTCTGACTCGCTGCAAACAAGTCACTCAGCGCCTAGAAAATTACAGCCGCAACAAACAGCTAAATTATGTCACTGTAGGCACTGTAAACAATCAGAAAGTGATTTGCACCAGCAGCCGCGTTAACGGGCCCTGTGAAGGTTTGATCTACACGCTGCGCCGCGATCAAGATCCGGCTCCAGCACTCAGCAGTTTCTTTGTGTGGCTGGGGAATCAGAAGGCTAGACCTTCTCTTTTTGAAAGTAGCACTCCCGTTTATATTAATGTTGGGGAACGGCTGGGGTTAGATGTTAGCGAGCCCTAATTTGTAATAGACTGCTGGCAAAATTTAGAAAAAATCTGGAAAAAAAATCTGCGTTTATTTGTGTTTATCTGCCTGAAATCTGCGGTTTTTATAGCGATCCAAGACTCGTGCAATAAATCTGATCGGCGATATTTTTTCGGCAAAATCGCGCTGATTTGCTTGTGAAAATATCGGGCGCACTCATCTAAAAGTTTGAGATATTTGAATGATTTATAATTGGCAATAACAGAAATAACGATATTTTGCAACAAATAAGTTATAAAATTACTGTTAAATTAATCTAATCCAAATTTTTCAGGTATCAAGCATGACTGCAACTACGTCGAAGGCAACGTCAGCCATCCCCAGTTTTTGCGAAGGAATCCAGTATTTCTCCGAGACAATGCCGGGTTTTGAGACTTACGGGAAAGCACCCGCGATCGCCGAGGGAAGCAAGTCGATCGCCGATGCGGCAGATCCCGCCGCCGTCTTTCAAACAATGCTGGGAGCAGATGCCCTGCGCTACCTGACGCTGCAAGTCACCGCCAGCAAGGCATCGGGACATCCGGGGGGTTTTGCCAGCCAAGCCGAGGCCTACGCCGCTTTGGTGATGCTCGGACACAAGAACATTGTCACCGAAGTCGGGCACCACGCGCCGGGATTTTACAGTGCCATGTTTCTCGATCGATCTTTAGAAGACATGGGAATTGTCAACGTGCAGCAAGTGCGCGATAAATTCCGCGAAAAAGACGGTTTGTTAGGACATCTTTCCGGTTTCATTCCCGGCCTTTTAGCACCTGCTGGCCCCCTCGGACAAGGGCAGCATTTTGCAATGGCGGGAGCACTTTTGCATCCCGGAAAACTGTTTGCTTTCACAATGGGCGACGGCGGCATGGGCGAACCCTATCCCATGAGCAGCATGGCGCATTTCCACACTGCTTATCCCAAGGCTACTAACTTTTTACCAGTGTTAGTTTGGAACGGATATTCTCAAGAACATCACAGCATGGTTTCGACAAAAACTAATGCTGAAATGATTGCTTATTGGCAAGGAAACGGTTTTGAAGAAGTCATCTTAGTTGATGCTAAGGAATTTGACGATAAAAATCAACCGGAAGCTTATGTTGACAGCACTGCTTTTTCACTCGAACAGCGCATGGCATTTACCAAAGCTGTTTTACAAGGAGTTGACAAAGCCGCAAAATCTGCTCTCGGCGGCAAATTGACTGTGTTTATTATCAAACAGTTGAAAGGTGCCGGAGTGCACGCGCGCGGCTCGAAATCTCACAACCTTTATCCAAAAGATACGCTGGATGCTCCGCACATTATCAGTGCTTTAAAAGAGCGCGCTTTGACGGTGGCTGCTTGGGAGTTGGTGCGGACAAATTGCGAGCGCGCGGGCGGCGGGCCAGCAGCGAAAACAGTTGTTACTGAGTTTACATTGCCGCTGGCAGATTTGGGCGAATTGCCTTTAGAAGAATTTGCGGTTGGCGGAGAAGCCAAGATTTCGACAACAGCAATGGGACGTTTGGTAGCGAAAGTCGGCGAGTGCGATCGGACTTTTCTTGTCACCAATGCTGACGGTAATGAAGCATCGGCAATTGCCAACATCAATCAAGCTCTGAAAATCATTCACCCGACGACAGATGACCTCTACAATCAATCGCCAAACGGTCAAGTTTACGAACCTTTGAGCGAAGATGCTTGCGCGGGTTTGGCTGTAGGTTTGTCGCTGTTTGGAGGGCGGAGTTTGTGGTGTTCCTACGAATCTTTTGCCGTTAACGGTTTACCAATTTGGCAAACTGTTACCCAAGCAATGGCAGAATTGCGCCGTCCAACTCCGGCTGCTGTCACCTTATTTACAGCGGGTGCATTGGAGCAAGGCCGCAACGGTTGGACGCACCAACGCCCGGAAATTGAGGCTTATTTTGCCGCCATGATGCGTAACGGAAATGTCTTTCCTTTGTTTCCCCCGGATGCTAACAGTATTCAAGCTTGTTACGAGTGGGCTTTGAGTGCTAAAAATAAGGGAGTTGTGATTACTGCGAGCAAGTCGCCGCTGCCAATTCGCACTACTTTTGCACAGACTCGCCAAGCTTTGCAAGACGGTGCAATAGTGCTGCACGAAATTGATTCTCCGCAAGCATCCCAAAATCAAGGGGGAAGCAAGAAAGTTGTGTTTGCTGTTGTCGGCGACATGACTTTAATACCGGTGTTTGAAGCCGCAGCATTTTTGGAAACCGAAGGGATTGGAGTGCGGATTGTTTCTGTTGTGAATCCGCGCCGCTTGTACCGTCCAAGCGATGTTGCTTGGGATACTTGTTCGGAAGCTGACGGCGGCTTTTTGAGCGATGAGAATTTTGCCAAAATGTTTGGTGGAGATGCCTTGATTGGCGTGACAGGCGGTGCTTCTGGGATGTTGGAGCCGGTGATGCTACGCAGCAATTGCCCGCGTGATACTTTTGCTTGGAAGCGGGGGGAAACTACTGCTAGTGCGGGTCAGTTGATGGCGTTTAACGGGTTGACTGCTGAGGCGTTGACTAAAAGGGCGATCGAGCTAGTTCATTAAGGAATGAAAATTTAATAACTTAATGAACTAGCTCGTTACCAGGCTCTGCCTGGTAATGCAGATCCGGAGGCTCTGCCTCCTTTGAGGAAGGCAACTTACAGGAGAGAGGACTGTAGGAGGTGTTTAAGTTATTAAGTTTTCGATCCTAAGTTAGAATGTGAAAGAATGCCCCTGCCTGGTTTTTACTAGGTAGGGGCTAGCAATATTTAAAATAGGATGGTGATAGCTGTGACTGCACAAGTTTTAGAAGAAGTAGTTACGCTTGGGGAACAGCGATTAATTCTGCCCGGTTATTATAGTTGGGAGCAATTTGAGGCTATAGAGTCTTTGATGGCAAACTCTTCTGGTTTGCGGATAACTTATCTTGATGGGTGGATCGAGTTTATGACATTGGGCGAAGCACATGAGGAGATAAAAAGTATTTTGGCTATATTTATAGCACTTTACTTTTTCGAGAAAGGGATTAACTTTATCCCTGTAGGAAGCGCAACTCGCAGAAATCGAGCCAAAGATGTCTCATTTGAGCCTGATGAGTCTTATTATATAGGTGAAAAGAAAGAACATCCCGATTTAGCAGTAGAAGTAACGATGACTAGCGGGAGTACAAATAAACTAGCTAAATATCTGCGACTTCGCATTCCAGAAGTCTGGTTTTGGGAAAATAATCAGTTGGCTGTGTATGGGCTGCGCGAGAATGATTATGAGCTAATTTCTAAAAGTGATTTGTTGCCGGAATTGGATTTAGAATTGTTGGTGCGTTGTGTTTTAATGCCTTCAAGGATTGAGGCAAGAAAGGAGTTTTTGAAGGGAATTGGGCATCAGGAGTTGAGAGAAGAGAGGAACAATTAATTTGTCTAGTGAGGCAGAACACCAAAAGAATGGAAAATTAGGCTAAACTGGCTTTATAAATACCAAATTCCCTTTCCCATGAGCTATCGCAACATCATTACAATAGAACCAGGTAAGCGTGGTGGCCAGCCGTGTATCAGACGAATGCGGATTACCGTGTACGATGTTTTGGGCTGGTTAGCTGCTGGTATGTCTCATGCAGAAATTTTAGATGACTTCCCAGAGTTAACAGAGGAAGATATTAGAGCTTGTCTTGAATTTGCTGCCGATAGAGAACATCGTTTAATTGCCGTAGTAGGTGAAAGGTGAAATTACTGTTCGATCAAAACTTGAGCCGGAAGTTAGTGAATCGCTTGGCTGATATCTTCCCGGATGCTAGTCATGTTCAGTTTCACGGGTTTACAGAAGCTATGGATAGCGAAATTTGGGATTTAGCTAAAATTCAAGGGTTTTGTATTGTTACTCAGGATGCTGATTTTGCAGAAAGAAGCCGTCTTTATGGTTCTCCGCCAAAGGTGATTTGGCTGCGGTGTGGCAATACACCTACCAGCAGTGTGGAAGCAATGCTTCGAGCTGGAGCAGACGCAATTCAAGAATTGAGCGATAGCGCTACTTTGGATTGTCTTGAGCTTTATTGACGAATAAACTTTTCAATTAAGTTAATTGCCTACCAATGGCGATCGCTCTTTCATTTTAAGATCTCGCTCATCAGAAACAAGAAAGGGCGATCGCCCTGCGGGATAGCTACGCTTCACGCAACTCGTAAAATTATCACAGTGTTTGGTATTTGGTGTGAAGGGCGATCGCACCACTGAAGGGATTTACCCGATGCTCAGCAATTCATGAGGATCTCCGCCAAATTTTGGGGGTTTGCGAAATGGTGGTAAGCTTTCGATAGATAGGGATACGGACATTCCTTTTGTGTTTGTAATGACTATTGCGCTCACACATCTCAATTAACGCCAGTATAATTGTAGTTATTTGTCATCAGGGCTTTATGTCAGCACTCAAGTTTAAAGACCCCCAACGTCAGCTATTTTTGGCAATTCCTTTGACAGCGTATAACGATTTCTTCAAGCGTGAATTTACAATCGCAGTTGTGGAAGATTACAGTTCAAATTATTAGTATATGACGTAGAAGAAGAGGTGATAGCTTTATGGAAAAAGTAGAAAAATATCGGGATTGTATCAAACAAGTTCTCACGAAATATGCTGCATACAAGCCTTCTTATGGAGAAGTAGAGGTGCAAGTTGTTTTTGACACAGAACACGATCGTTATCAAGTTGTTCGAGTGGGTTGGGATAACAAACAGCGAGTTTACGGTTGTCCTATACATCTCGATATTAAGGATGGGAAAATCTGGATTCAGCAGAATGGAACAGAAATCGATTTAGGGCAAGAGCTGGTTGATATAGGTGTGCCGAAGTCGGATATTGTGGTTGGGTTTCATCCACCTTATATGCGTCAGTTCACAGAATTTGCAGTGAGTTAAAACTAACTTTGATGCTTTTGGTTGCATAAAGAGCGATCGCTCTTTATGCGTTATGGGGCGATCGCTCTTGATGCAAGTATCGCACTGTTTGGTATTTGGTGTGAAGGGCGAGATCCTTCGCCATCCAATAGCACCTAGACGATCGATCAAGATACTGGTAAGGGTGAACAGCTTTGAGGTCAACTAAAATTGCTCGAATTTTTTGGAGTCGGGCTAGGACACAATGACACTGATCTCGCCTATTGGATGTGATGGCATATTGCTTCTCCCAATGCCCGCTGAATTGAAAGATGCTTCTGTTGAAGTGGTAGTAGTTGTAGAGCATCTACCATTTAAGGAAGCTAAGCCGAAGTATAACGCTTGGGGAAAGTTGACTACTAAAAAATCTCTTCAAGCAGGAATTGCTAGAATGCTAAAACTGCAGCAAGAAATTGCTTTGAATAAAAGCTCAATCGGTCAGATGATAGGAGAAGTGTGCAGATTTTAATGCAGTTTGTATTGGATTGTTTTGTATCCATTAGTTAGTAATTAGTCGCTGAAATAACGATTATGCAATCGTAATGCAACCTACAAGAGAAACTTAAAGATTTTTATTAGCGACCGAGCGCTATCCGTCAATCATAGCCATACTTAGTTTTCTATTTTGATGACAAGAAACTAATAATAAAGGGACAATAAATGCCACAATATTTGGGTTTCTTTCCTCAAACAAACCTACTGTAAAGTGGCAAAAGAATCTGTATGATGCTGGTACGATCGTATTGAAATGGTGGAATATGGAAAAAGCAGCCTAGTTAATGTCGATCTGCTTACCATTAACTGTTAATTTAAAATCCGCAGCATCACTGGCGACGCGAAATATTTTAACAGCCTCGATAATTTGTCCTGGAAATAACTGATTACTAGACTCTTCTCTGCCATTTCCCTTAAGCCATTCCTTAATAGTTAAGGTTTCTGAGAAGTCATTAATCTCGTCATATTTCCGCCCCAGGCTATCAATCAACTGGTAATTTGACCATGCCATACTACCAGATTCTTGTCCTGTGTTTTTAATTTTTAGCTCAACCATAACAAGTTGACCGCCTTGTGCTTCTACTGGCTTGAAAAAACTATTATTAGGAGCAATGCGATCTATTGTTTCAATACTATCTACTTGAACCGCCCGATTACCTCTCACATTAATCCAAGTTTCTGTTTCAACAGGTGTCGAAGCTAGTGTAGTTTCTTGAATTTTGGGTGCATAGCTGGATGTTGTAGAAGAGACGGAATAGTCTGTCCTATAGGCGCTATCTTCAGCGCTAGCAGAAGATAAGGTACCCAAACCAATCCCAACAATAATAACGCTGGTAACGCCATAACGTTTTAAAACTCTCATTCGAGTTTGCGGTTTTTTATCGTCAAGAACTATACGGGGGTTAAATAACCCAAGAATCAAAGCAAACGGAGAAAAAATGAAATAAATACCAATCCCGAGAGCGAGAATACCCAGAAGGAAGTAGAATACTAATTGCACAATTTCCATGACACTTACCTCAATATACTTGTTGTGACTACCCTGGATACCTTATAAACTTTGACGTCTAACCATCCGTTGTTTACAGAATACGCAGGAATTTATTCTTAAAGACTTATTCTATTCTGTTTTATATCTTCAACGTTTGTCTACACAAAAAATGTTCTATTTTGTCGCTACTTTGTTGCCAATTTCACTCTGTTTAATCTAATTATGTACGAAAATGTAGAACAATGTACGAAAATGTACGAAAATGTTGGCAGTTGTGAGCTACAATACACAAAACTCTCGCATCTCCCTGCCAGATGAATCTTAAAGAAATGTTAAACCTCGCCGATCGCATAGTTTTCGAGAAAACGGGTCAGCACCTTGACGATTTACAAGCAGCGGTACTGCGGGGAACTCTACAACGCGAGACATACAAAGAAATAGCGAAAGACTTTGACTGTTCTGAAAGTCGCATCAGGGAAATCGGATCGGAATTATGGCAGATACTTTCAGAGGAGTTAGGGGAAGATGTTAATAAAACAAATTTTAGATCGGCAATGGAGAGGTGGGAAGTTTCAATATATTCAAACGTTGCACAAGAAGAATCGGTGCAAATTAACAGCGTTAACATCTGTGGAGAAGCTAGACACCCACCAGAACTACCCAACTCACAGCCACCAAATCAGGAAACATCTAACTCAAAACAAACCAACACTCTACATCAAGATTTAAGCGAAATGCCGGAGTTGGGTGATTTCTACGATCGCACTCCCGAACACCAAACCCTCACCACCTGGATTCTACAACAACACAGCCGCCTCATCACCCTCACCGGCATCAGCGGCATCGGCAAAACATCCCTAGCAGTACAACTCGTACAACAAATCAAACACGAGTTTGAGTACACAGCTTGGTACACCCTAGACGAATTCCCCACCATAGATAAATTTCAATCTAACCTAACACAGCTTTTTTCCAATTCACAAAAACAAGATTCCTCCCCAACCAACCAGAAACCCTTACCGTTAATTAAGTATTTACAAAACCATCGCTGTTTAATAATATTAGATGACGTTCACAACCTTTTTTGTAGCGGCGAATTGGCAGGAAAATATAAACCTGAATGCGAAGAATATCGCACTTTATTCAAACAAATAGAAAAATTATCCCATCAAAGCTGCTTGATGTTAATTGGTTGGGAACAACCCAGAGAAGTGACTCAAGTTAAAAACCAAAATACTTCCATTCGCACCTTACAACTCAAAGGTTTAGACATCGCAGCCGGACGGAAAATTCTGATAGATTATGGGTTAGCAGAAAGCGATAACATTGAAACACTCATTCATCGCTACCAAGGCAATCCCCTATGGTTAAAAAGCGTGGCGACTCTGATTCAAGAATTGGGAGGCTGCGTCAATCAGTTATTACCAAATGATACCATATTGTTGCCCGAAGATTTGAAAGATGTTTTACAGCAGCAATTTAGCCGCCTATCCGAACTAGAAAAACAAGTAATCTCCTTATTAGCCAAAGCAAGCGATGCAATTAACCTCACCCAATTGCTAGAAAATAGCCAAATTCCCGCCTCAGATTTGGTAAATGCGCTGCAATCTTTATCGCGTCGCTGCTTGATAGAACAACAAGCAAAATTTTACACTATTTCACCTGTATTGAGGCAATATGCCACCATAAGACTCGGTGGTTGAAACCGCCGTCTTATCTTAAATACCCCTTTATTTCTTAGTCCGCGCACCATCCGGACATCGTTTGTGTAGACGCGGTTTCAACCGCCGTCCGATCTAGTAATGCTTTGCCCTAAATGCTTCAAGACTTGAAATGCCGATCGCAATTCACTACGCACAGTATAGATCGAAAATGCCCGCGATAACCCGTATTCGGGCGTAGGTTGAGCCATAAGTTTCACAAACAACACATCATCGCCATTCGTCAACATCCCAAATCTCGGTTTATCCAGATCGGGATTTGCCATCATGTATGCTAATGCTTGGGGTAATGCCGATCGCACCGAAATCGTAGTCTTCTTACACTCCAAAACCATTACCCAAAGCTGATTCTGCAAAATCAAAATATCAATGCGTCCGCGCAGCGTTTCTTCCCCATCATCGATCGCAATTTCGATGGCAGCTTCAGCCTTCATCCTGAAAGGTGGATCGTAGAAACCCGCCAGTTCTAACAAAGGTGATGCCACCAGCAAAGTCACTGACCCTTCTAACAACTCTCCATCTGCTCTATGATATAGCAATCTGCGTCGTAGCGTATCCAAAGCAGTCTGTTCAGAATCGCTGGGATTTGGCAATTGGGCTAGCCACTCAGTAAAAAAAGCCTCATCCTCAGTTCTGCTCAAATTCAACCTTGATTCAGCCTCAGCAAGGCTTTTAATAGCTTCTGTAACTGCAATAACCTTTGCCATTCCTTCACCTTTGATTCAAACGGTTTTTCACACGAAAATTAGTTTCATTGTAAGCAAAATTAGGGAAACTGCTATAGCGATCGCAGTTGTCAATAACAACTCTTATCGGTTTCTGTCCACAAACAAAAACCGGGCAACTTCGCAGCTACCCGGCTATTCAAACTTTAGACTTCAGATAAATCTCAAATCTCAAACCTAAAATTCTTAAACAGCGACAGTCTTCTTAGTAGAAGAACTCAATTCGCCCTTAGCATACTTAGCTGCGAAATCGTCCAAAGAAACTTGCTTGATCTTTGTACCTTGACCGGCGCAACCAAAAGAGTTGTAACGATCGCTACAAACCTTCTGCATATACTTGATCGACGGCTTCAAGAAGTGGCGCGGATCGAATTCTTCGGGCTTAGCAAACAAAGCTTCGCGCACCGCAGCAGTAATCGCCAAACGGTTGTCAGTATCGATGTTGATCTTGCGAACACCGCACTTGATACCCTTTTGGATTTCTTCCACAGGTACGCCGTAGGTTTCGCGGATTTTGCCGCCGTTGCTGTTGATGATTTCCAGCAATTCTTGGGGTACAGAAGAAGAACCGTGCATTACCAAGTGAGTATTTGGCAAGCGGCGGTGAATTTCTTCAATGCGGCTGATTGCCAAAATTTCGCCAGTCGGCTTGCGGGTGAACTTGTAAGCGCCGTGAGAAGTGCCGATCGCCACTGCGAGAGCATCAACGCCGGTTTGCTCAACGAAATTAACAGCTTCTTCGGGATCTGTCAGCAATTGATCGTGGGAAAGCGCACCTTCAAAGCCGTGGCCGTCTTCTGCTTCGCCCATTCCTGTTTCCAGAGAACCCAAGCAACCCAGTTCGCCTTCAACGCTAACGCCGATCGAATGAGCCACTTTCACAACTTCGCGAGTAACTTCAACGTTGTACTCGTAGCTGGCGGGAGTTTTAGCATCCGCTTCCAGAGAACCGTCCATCATCACGCTGGTGAAACCTTGGCGCATGGCAGAATAGCAAGTGCCGGGGGCATTGCCGTGGTCTTGGTGCATTGTAATGGGAATGTGAGGATAGGTTTCAACTGCCGCCAAAATCAAATGGCGCAGGAAATTTTCCCCAGCGTAGGAGCGAGCGCCGCGAGAAGCTTGCAAGATCACAGGGCTGTTGGTTTCGTCAGCAGCGCGCATGATGGCTTGGATTTGCTCCATGTTGTTGACGTTGTAAGCCGGTAGGCCGTAACCGTTTTCAGCCGCGTGGTCGAGCAGCAGTCGCATAGGTACAAGCGCCATAGATATTCCTCCTAGTTATTTGTGTTTCTGGGCCGTGAATTTTAGACAAGCTCAATTCTTACGATAATCTTAAGACAATTTGTAGCCGATCGCGCATTATCTTTCCAAATTTCTACTTAAAAGCTCAAAAAACAAAATTTCGAGCTCCGAGCATTCAACTCGAAACTCAAAATTCTAGATTTTTAATGGGTCGCCCGGGATTTGAACCCGAGACCAATCGGTTAAAAGCCGAATGCTCTACCGCTGAGCTAGCGACCCGTGTAAACGTTGTTACCGCAGACAATTTCTAACAGTAGCACCCATCATTTAAAATAGCAAGTGTTTTTTAGAAAAAATTTGCAGTCATCCGCACGATCGTCTCACAAGTCGCTCCCGGCTGCAAATAAATCAAGTGTTCGCCAGTGTTTAGAGCATTTCCAGGAGCAGTCCAAGGTTCCAGACAGTAAAAATCCTTGCCCTCGATCATCCAGAAGATCAACTTCCCATAGCTGGAATTGTAACTGAGGGTGAGCCGCAAGCCCCGCGCCGCGTCAGTAACAATAGCAGCAAGACCCGTGAGTTCATCAAAGGAAATATCTATTTCATCCAGTGTCGGGTCAAAAACCCCCGTGAAATAACCCTTAGAGTGGGTATTCCGATCTCTGTACTGCATCCCCGGAATCTGAAAGCGCAGATTTGTCTTGTCGGGAGCGAAAAAGTAAGGGTGCAAGCCGCTAGAAAAGGGCATGGGCTCGACACCAAGATTGGTGTATTCCTGCACAATTTCCAAAGAATTGCCTTTAATTTGATAAGTAAAAGCTAGCTGGAAATCAAACGGATAAACAGCTTGAGTCTTCTCGTCGCTTTTAAGCACTAGGGTAAGAGCCGCGCAACCCTCCGTGACTTGTTCCGTCGCCGTCCAAGGCAAATCGCGAGCAAAGCCGTGTCGTTCGAGCTGGCGCGAGACTCCTTTGTAGGTGTAGGTCTTGTCGGCGAGATTGCCGCAGATGGGAAACAAGATGGGAATCCCGCCGCGTACAGTTCGATCGGGATTGGCGAACCGTTCCGCGTCCAAGTACAACATTTCTTTGCCTTCAACCAGCCAGCTAGTGGCAATACCGCCCCGTTCCGGCACAACTTCTAGAGTAGAGTTAGCGGTTTCGTCGGAGAGGATATAGGTTTTATACTGCTTTTGCTTCAGCGCGATCGCAAACACATTTGTCATCGGTAGTAGGTCGTCGATCATTGGTTCTTAGTAAATCGGTCGTAATTGGTCGCTGCTAGTTGATTTTTGCCCATTACCGCCCCTTTTTTACCCCTGTGCATCATAGATCCGACCTTCATAGGCCGTCCCCATGCTCGCAGTTATTATAGGAGGCAGCGCGATCGGCTGCTTAGACCGATCTCTGCTGGTGTCTGGAATGTTCCTGCGTGTCTGCTGCTCTTTGACCTCGACTTTGAAAGATAGAGCCCGAGGCGGGGGAAGATAGCTTTGGGGACTCATCGCCCCTCCTTGACTCCCAGATAGGGGCGCAATAAACGGTTCTTTGATGAATGGCTCTTTGGTAAACGGATCTGCTTCCCGGTTGGGATTTTGAGGTTGAGTGCGGTAGATGCGCGGCGGCAAATCTTGATTTTGAGGCGGGCTTGACTCAATTGCAGGCCCAGCGCCGTTCTGAAATAATGAGGAGTTGTCCGGCTGTTTGGGCGCTGCAGGCAAAGCTGGCAAAATCGGAGTAGGTTTGGATTGTGCTGGGTCTGGCAGATTGCTTTCACCTGCTGTTTTGGGCGAATTCAGCCCTGGCCCGTCGATACCGCTCTTGGCTGGGGACAATGGATAGTTTGGAGTTTTTGGTGTGATTCCTGAGTTAATTGTGGCATCTAGAACTACAGAAGATCGCATTGGGCGATCGAAAATACTAGAAATTTGTTCGACGTGTTTGAGAATCCGATCGCCCGCCGCCCCATTCACCACCTTCGGCTGAAACTTTTTCACCTCCACAGGCAGAAATTCTACCTTCATATTCCTGTCTTTGAGCGATACTTTCAGGACTGCAGTATCGTAATCGCTGCGAGCATTCGTGCCGAATATAAAATCACCAAGCGAGTAAACAATTGGGCGGCCTTTGTAAACTTCTGCACCTTGGAGGACGTGGGGGTGGTGTCCCACTACCAAATCTGCTCCTTGGTCGATCGTAAACCGAGCCAAATCAATTTGCCAATCTCCCGGATAATCTGCCAACTCAACTCCCCAGTGGTAATTAACAATAATCCAGTCTACCTGACCCCTGAGAGCTCGAATATCCTCTGCCACGCGATTGTTGCGGCGGGGATTAGTACCAGCTTTCCCTTGGTCGGCAGAGTTAAGGTCGGTATCATAATAACTGAGGTAAGCGATCCGCTGACCCTTCACCTCAATAATATCTGGACGCCTAGCTTCTTTAATATTTTTACCGGCTCCCAGATGCCCAATTCCAGCATTATTTAGAGTATTTATAGTCTCCACCAGCCCCGGTTCCTCGTAATCCATAGCGTGGCTGTTTGCCAGATTGACAAGATCCACTCCTCCCGCTGTTAATATTTTCACCAATTCTGGATCGGCTTTAAAATTTAATTGTTTTTTATTGTTGGTCAAGGTAGAGGTAGTCAGGGGATTTTCTAGATTAACCATCGACACATCTGCTTGCCGGTACTCGTCCATATTGGCAAAAGCCCAATCATAATTGTTACCGGCAGATGCTCCGATCGCATCCGATAGATTCACATTTCCCCCGAACATCAGCGTTACGGTGGGATCGTAGGGATTAGCAACCTGCTTTTGTTGCACTACTGGTACTACTTCCAAAGCCGCTTGCACCGAATCTGGACGTTTGGGAGGCGGCCCCGAAATTAGCCCAGCTTGCTGGTACGGCGAGACTGGAGATACTAACCGCACGGCCAGAGCCTCGTGGTAGCTCACCCAGCACCCTAAAATAAATGAAGCAAGTGCCGATCCCACTAGCAGCAGAGAACGATACGTTTTAAATTTAACCCAATCTATGACGAATAGGGAACGATCGCGCCGCTGCCGCCGATTTGCCGGAGTCACAATTCGCACTGACTGTTTCCAGAGAATCTCTGGTTCTCCCGCCAACCGCGCGTGAATTCGCACCCCTTCTACTGCTGGGGAATTGAGTCTCCAGACTTGGTGACAAATAAATTTGACTAAGCTTTCCCGGAGAGTGCTCCCCAGTAATGTAGTATCCGGCGCAAATTCCCGCTGGAATTCTACTAAGATTTGGACGCAGCCGGCTTGAGCTTGTTCGACGCGAGCATAAATCCCTTCGGGTCTGAGCAAGCTGTCAATCCAGTAATTCAGGGCTTGAAAGTTACCCGATCGCGCTAGTTCCAACATAGACGGCTGCGACCAATTTTCTGCATATACCATAAATTATCCTCCTTAACACATCGATCACTTTAATTTGTTGTCAACTAACAGCCACCGCCGGCCGAGTACCGCTGCATGGTGGGGGCGCAGCATCTGAATTCCACCGCAACTTCAAAAACCTCGAAAGGATTGCTGCTTTGGCTTCAGTGTCGGACACATTAGGGGAGTGCTGAGAATATCCTCGTACCCCTCGAAATCTTCCCGGACAAGCAGCTTTATATATATTGCAATATTTCTGCTTCCGGCGCGATCGGCATCAAGTTCAAACCCCCGACATTCACAGCGAAAAATTAGCTTTTTCTGCGGTCGCTCGGTCTCAGAGGTCTGCCCAGAATCCGAGCAACTAAAGCGAGGTATAGCCTTTCTGTGATCTCATATGAGGTACGCGGGATAGGGCATAGGGCATAGGGCATAGGGCATAGGGCATAGGGCATAGGGCATAGGGCTATCCTCACAATGCTCGATCACCGCTATATAATGCACCTAGATTTAGCTATTTAGCCAATAAACGCAGCCTTGCAGCAGACATAACTGTGCAATTATAGCAACAACTATTTAGCTACTTCTTGATTAAACTTTCGCTTTTTGGTGCTCGTAATTTTGCTAAATGCGATCTAAATCTATCCGGTGTCTTGGTCATATACTTGAGTTTAATTAAACCATTAAAATTAGCAATAGTAATCGCTATCTGGTGTTTGCATCAGCAATAAATCGTCTTTTCTGTCCCGACGAGACGATGAGGATTCGCGAAGCCGAACGGTTATCTTTACGCTGAAAAAACTGTTTGGCCTGTCGATCGGATTTAGCTTTGTGCAGTGCCACCTTGACCGAAGAGAAACTAGACTTGTTTGGCAAATCTGTTTCGAGGCAAAGATATCTCAAACCCGCGTCCACACCATAAATTCTAGTGATATTTAGTGGATCGAGAGCAGGCATTTTAAGCTGTAGACTTACCATCAATTAATCAGTCTTCGAGAATTTCCGACAGACAATCTTCGCAGCACCGATATCCTTGCACTGAGCAATCAGATAGATGTGCTGGTTGTAGCCGTCGGGAGGACAATTCGACCATCTAGCGTGTGAATACTGACTTGACGCTCGGTTTTAAAGTCGCAGTCACGCTGGTAGTTGAGCGTGCAAGTCCCGGAGGTGTACTTTGGAGCTTTGTCGAGCCCCTG
Source organism: Microcoleus sp. B4-D4 (assembly GCF_036705185.1). Lineage (NCBI taxonomy): Bacteria > Bacillati > Cyanobacteriota > Cyanophyceae > Oscillatoriales > Microcoleaceae > Microcoleus > Microcoleus sp. B4-D4. The sequence continues at coordinate 72,420 of NZ_JAUBTX010000014.1, forward strand.
GTATCGCCCTTTGGTATGCCGGTTCTCGATCGGTTCGCCTCTAATCGCTAAGGGGCTTTCCTATTTTGCTTAACTTTACTCTACAGCGTCTTAAAGTCGCGGTCACTTGTTCGATCGCAATTTCTTCCCACAGTCCGAACTGTTTTGAAGTCGCGGTCTGAAACTGTTGATTTTCCGTTGGTGATTGGATTGCCCGATCGCCCGAAAATCCTTATGATCGGGTGGGATATCAACAGCTCGATCGCAGAATTATACTATGTAAAAGCGGTCTGTGCAATCATCGCAGAGCATTTGTGCGCTGCCTCAAGCACCGCGACAGGGAGATCGAGTCACGAAGAGTTTTATCATGTCGGCTCGATTGACCGCAGTAAGATTCGATCGCGCGTGCGGAATGCAGGTATTGCAGAACTGAGCGGACGGTCATCCGCAATAAGTAGTAAGACACAATTAATTACACAAAACTCTGGGCTACAAGCCTTGTCTAGTAAAGAATCAGCAAAAAATCAGTGTGTAATTAATTCTGTCCAATTACTTACGAACTGTGTTTATTCTCGCTTGCTTGGTGTCTCTGAGGGTTCGATCGCTCCCTCAAATCCTGATTCTGGGATGTATTGTGGCAAATGCGTCTGGCGAGAGATGTCGGTGGCTGCAAAATCTGCGATCGGATAAATGGCGTACTAGATAGATTTAGTGGTAAAATCAAATTTAGTAACACCCATCGGTGTTGAAGTTTCAAAAAAACGTGAAACTGGCTCGTCAATATGGCTGCCTTCCGATGTCAAACCCAAAGTACGTTACGGAACAATTGGCATAGGAGTCCAGTCCTTATAGGACGGCTTTCATGATAAGTTACGTATTGTTGATTAGCCAGATGTCACAATCCGGTCTCAACTCTATAAATCCCAAAAATCTCAAATAGGTTGGGGCATCAACTATCGGAATAGGCAATGTCAGGCAAGCTGTGCTTGCTGAAAGCTATTTGAAATCCAGAATCCCTATGCCTTGAGGTTGGGGATTATGTCAATGTAAACAGGCAATCTTTTTAAGCAAATACACTGCGCAGGAGAACTGACAAATGCTACAGCGCAAAATCTATCAACTCTGTTGTGATGGTCGTGAGGTTTCTATTTTTCTTCGAGATCAGCAACGTTGGATAGAGCGCGCTCGTATCCTAGATATTGAAGGGGATCTAGTCACGCTGCGCTACGAAACCGACGAAGAAGACGAAATTAGCTCCTGGGAAGAAATGGTGCGTCTAGAAAGTATTGGAGCTGTATCCCAGAAGTTGGCTTCGGTGTCGAGAACTAACTGCGAACCCCTAGTTTCTGACGATTGTCCCGAAGCGGAACAAATTCGCAATCATTACCCCGACTCGAATTTAGATTAGTTTTGAGCTCGCGCTTGAATCAAAAATAAGATTTGGGGGAAAATCAAACGATTTTTCTCCCTTTTTTCTGGAAGAATTACCAAAAAATTGGGTTTAAGCAGAATATTTCTTGCCTCAGTTTTTTTGATAAAATTTTGGGGACGCTGCGGGGATCAAGGTATCACAAGAAAAAAAAGATTTTTGTGGGACGGACAGGGGAGCATCTGGGGCTTTGTAAAAAGCATTTTTTGATGATAGTGCTGTCCCCGCTCTCGTATTGTACTCGCGATCGGAGACAGCACTATCAATACAAAACACAGATGCTCCCACGGACACTGCGCTAGCCTGTCTTAAGCTGTTGTATATTTCGATTGTATATTTCGATTGTATATTTCGACGATCGATCGATCAAAAATCTTCTCCCCCTCTCCCACTCTCCCCCTCTCCCACTCTCCCCCTCTCCCACTCTCCCCCTCTCCCACTCTCCCCCTCTCCCACTCTCCCACTCTCCCACTCTCCCACTCTCCCCCTCAATCACCACAGACAATTGGGATGCACAACAGCTTAGCTAGAGCTTGCAACTCAAGTATCTTGATTAATGCAAAACACAGAAGCTCTCCTTTGTTTTCTTGGTGCGGGGTGGCTTCAAGGTGCCCTACAGCTTAATCACCTTCTGTTTCCGCATCTAGGAAAAGTTCTGACTCCGATATCGATTCAAACACCGGACAGTAACCGTCGGGAGTAACTTTAAAGCCAAACAAAGGACTGGACTGGTTCCAACAGCGCTGGCCGCGGTAGTGCTGGCAATTGCCGCAGCATTCGAGGTTGGTGGCAACGGGGCTGCCTTGAAAAAGCAGTTCCCGCTGGGAAATGCCACGCAGTACAAGTTCTTCGCCTTGCCAGCGGGCTTCTACTAAACCGGTATCGGCAAAGTTTGCCCACCGAGGATCGGCTGTGATCGGACTCGGCAAGCTAATTGCTACCTCTGTGCCTAATTCGCTGAGTTCTCCTTCATAGTTAGTTTCGGGGATCGCGGGCTGCAAAAACATTTCCCCGATCGGCAATTCAACGATCGTACCCGTCGCCGGAGTGTGCAACTGATAGCGGTTGCGGAGCTCGTCTAAGTTAGCCAAATCAGCCAAATAGGCGGGGGAACCATGCACAAAAATTACGTGCTGGGGACGCAAGTTGTGGATGAGTTGGGTAGTCCCCGGGCCGTCGCAGTGTTCGGCTAGCAAATAAGTTTCGAGGCTTCTGACTCCTGATTCTGCCCAGTTAGGCAGCCAGTCCCGGAGCGGATATCCGGGTTTTTGAGGTGCGAGCAAAATCCAAGGATTTTTCCGATCGGCAACATACAAATTCAAATCAGCAATGCGGTCAGTAATCACAATACAAGGTGTAGAACCCAATCCGGCGCGCCCTTCGGCCGACAGTCGGCGGACGCGGGGTTTCACCCTGTCGTCCCAAAATAAAGGTTGGTGCAGAGCAAAATTTTGGACAGCCGTGGGAAATTGGGGCAGCAGTTCCAGATAAGCGTCGCAGCCGTCGGCGACGGTGCCGTCTACCCAAATATCCAAGTCGCGGCCTGTGAAATAGTGGTGGCTGCGGAGCAGCATCAGCAGTTCTTGACCCAAACCGATCGCCGGTGAGGGCAGGAGTACCGAGTACCCGTCGCCGATCGCCCGGTGGATGCGATCGGCTAATTGATTTTCCAGTTGTCGGCGGTGAGGGTGGCGCGCCGTGCCGTAACTGCCTTCCAAAATTAACACGTCCGGCTTCATGCCTCGGAGTTCTCCCAGCGGCAAACCTTCCACCAAACGAGAATTGGACAGGAAAAAGTCGCCCGTGTAAACGAGGGTGTAGGTGCGGTGGGGGGCTGTATAGGTCAGCAGTACAGTGGCCGCTCCGGGCAAATGGCCCGACGGGAACAACTGCACGGTCAGCCCAGGCCGCAGTTCGATCGACGACTGCCAGGGCAGTCCCTGACAGAACCTGGACTCCGGCTGCTGAGATTGTTCCGGCCAGTTGAGCGGTAGCAGTCGCGCTGTGACTTCGCTGGCGTAAATTGGCAAGTGCGGGAAAGACTTGTGAAGTGCTAGCAAACCTCTGGCGTGGTCGGAGTGGGCGTGGGTGCACACCACAAAATCGGCTGGGAGCGATCGATCTAGTTTCGCTGACAGGGGCGAGACATCCTCTACACCGCAGTCAAGTAAAATGCGGTGCGGCCCCATGCGGACTAGCAAACAGACGCCTTCCTGTGCGTGGCCTGCGCCGTAAGGTAAACAATCGAGATCCATCACTGGGTTTAGTCCCCTGTTTTGCGCGCAATTTGCAGTATCGCGAGATCTAAAATATGGGCTGCGACTGCATTCATTTCGATCGAGTTCAGTTACCGACGCGCGATCGACCGGCTTTGACAAACTAAAAGACTTTGTTGCCGCCACGGCTCTCGACAAACAAAACGGTCGATCCTGCGTTGTCGGCGAAGATCCTAGAGTTTAATCTGAGATCGAAGGCTCCGGCTCCCGTGCAAGGAAAGTAATAGAACTTTAAGAGTTGATGCAGCGCCAAGAAAGCGATTTTCCGAAGGCAGCGACCCTTGGGCCTTGACCCTTCGACAAACTTAATGCTACTGGTTCCGGCATCAAAAGTTACATTTTATTGCACCTCGTAATAGCAGCGAACTCGATCTCGTATTCTGAGTTTTAAACCTTTTTTCACAATTTGCGCCTGCTAAAAGCTAGTCTTTTTTATGAGAAGATTTTAATTCAGCAGCCCCAAGATGTTGACAAAACTTTACAAATCTTCATCTCTCGGGTTTTGAGGGCGGTGTATAGTCCAAGAAGAAAAACTTAGAGAACCAGACTCGTGCTAGCAAACTGCTGCTGTCAAAGCAGAGAGGGAGTTTATGAGGGCGATCGGTTTTTTTGTAAAAGTTTGATACATTTTTCTAAGCAAACCTTGTGGCTATCCAGGAGAGAGTTTAAATGGCTTTTGGACCTGCATCTCAATTGGGCGTCGCCCTATTTGAAGACACAGACCCTGTTCAGTTGTGGCCCGGACGCTCGGATGAGGAAGCGGCAACCGTAATTCAAGCAGTGTACCGACAAGTTTTGGGCAATGCTTATGTAATGGAGAGCGAACGGCTTTCCGTTCCCGAATCGCAGCTCAAACGCGGTGAAATCAGCGTCCGCGAGTTCGTGCGCCAAGTTGCAAAATCCGAGCTTTATCGATCGCGCTTTTTTGACGTTTGTCCGCGCTACCGCTATACGGAGCTTACTTTCAAGCACCTGTTAGGTAGAGCGCCAGAGGGCTACCAAGAAACGAAGCATCACAGCAATATCCTCGATGCAAGCGGCTTTGAAGCTGATATCGATGCCTACATCGACAGCGACGAATACCAAAATGCTTACGGGGAAGACATAGTACCGTATTACCGCGGGTACAAAACCCTGACGGGCAAGAACATGGTTGGTTTTACCTATATGTTCCAACTGCTGCGCGGTGCTTCCAGCAGCGACCTGAAGGGCAGTTTGGCTGGTAACAGCACCAAATTGTACAAGCACGTAATTCAAGAAACGCCCCTAGCTGTAATCGCTCCTTCGGGCGGTTCCGACGGCTGGGCGTTCCAAGACTCGCCGGTTGGCGCTCGGACTCGTCACGGAGCCGGGGCTGGCGAAGAAGGCAAGGTATACCGGATCGAAGTTACGGCTTATCGATCGAATGTGGTCAACCGCGTCTCGAAATTCCGTCGCAGCAACCAAGTCTATCTGGTTCCTTTTGATAAATTATCGCAAGAGTACCAGCGGATTCACCAAATGGGTGGCGTGATTGCTAGCATCACACCGGTGAGCTAGGAAACAGCAAAATGTTTGAGTAAGGCGCGTATTGCGAACGCTACGTTAATTGCGGATGCAACGCTGACTGGGGTAGGTACGCAGTGCGCGCTTTGCAGTTATTTGGGAAGCAATCTACTCGCAGAATTTAACAGAGTAGAAAAGCAGATTTTCAAAGTTTTTTATCAAGTTAATAGGAAGGGGGAAAAGTACAAATGGTCAGTACAGCACCAGCAGTAAAATTCGGAATAGAAGCTTTTTCTGGGGCACCAGTTGAGCTGTGGCCTGCGAGCGGTTTGGAAGAGTTGCAAGTCGTGATTCGAGCAGCCTACCGGCAGGTTTTGGGCAACGCTTACGTGATGGAAAGCGAGCGTTTGACGAGCGCAGAATCTCAGTTGTGCGATGGTAGCACTTCCGTGCGCGACTTCGTGCGGGCGATCGCCAAATCTGAAATGTATCGCGCCCGATTTTTTGAAACAGCTTCTCCTTACCGATTTGTCGAACTCAATTTCAAACATTTGTTAGGTCGAGCACCTCAAGATCAAGCCGAGATTTCCGAGCACGTTCGCCGGTACAACGAACACGGTTACGACGCAGAAATTGATTCTTATCTTGACAGCCAAGAATATCAAGAAAACTTTGGCGAAAATACCGTACCTTTCTACCGCGCTGCTGTCAGCCAAGTCGGTCAAAAACAAGTAGGCTACAACCGGATTTTTGCTCTGTTCCGCGGCCCTGCCGAAACGGACACAAATAAGGATTCTCAGCTAACCTATGCTGTGGCCACTAACAGCACCAACAAGATTGTACCGCCGATGTCTGGAGGCCGTAGCGGTTATGCCGACGCGACTGAAAAGATGTTTAAGATTGTCGTGCAAGGCGCTAAGTACAACCAACCCCGCCGCACCAGCACTGTGGAATATATTGTTCCCGGTAACAGGATGACGCCGCAAATTCAGCGGATTAATCGCACGAGCGGCCGAATTGTCAGCATCACTGAAATTGGATAATTGGTAATGGATAATTGGTAATTGCGAAGGGTAATTGCGACGGGTAAAGCAAAAGAATGAATCATGAATTCAAACTTGAAAAATTACCAATAAAAAAAGAGGAATGACGCACCGTCGAAGCTCGCAAATTTTGATAATTTGCGAGTTACCAATTACCAGTTATATCGTTGCCGGTCAATCCCTCGAAATCAAAACGGTTCGATCGTTCGGAATGCAAGTTTTCACGATTGGAGGACTGGCATTGCGAACGGTGGAACTAATTACATACAACTACCAAAGCAATTGAAAATTAGGAGAAAATCAAATGTCTTTATGGGCTGTGGAATCGACACCTGTGGAACTGCGAGCAAATGCTACAGAAGATGATTTGCAAACAGTGATTCGGGCTGTTTACAAACAAGTCTTGGGTAACGCACACTTGATGGAGTGCGATCGGCTAACCAGTGCTGAATCGCTGTTGCGAAATGGCGATATCACCGTTAAGGGTTTTGTGAACTTGGTAGCAAAATCGGATTTGTATCGATCGCTCTTTTTTGAGTCGAGTTCCCCCTATCGGTTTATCGAACTCAATTCTAAGCATTTGTTGGGCCGCGCCCCTGCCGATCAATCGGAAATTTCCCAGCACGTTATCACTTATAACGAGCAAGGATACGATGCTGAAATTGACTCTTATCTCGATAGCAACGAGTACAATTCAAGTTTTGGGGAAAATACTGTTCCCAATGCCCGCAGCACTCGCACCCAAGTTGGCAACAAAAATGTTGGTTTCAATCGGATGTTTGCTTTGTACCGCGGCGATGCTACCAGCGATGCTAGCAATCAGGCAAAATTGATTACCGATGTAGCTGCTAATCTCGGCACAAAAATCAAAGCTCCTGCTAGCGGTTTTGGTGCTTACAGCAATACTGGTAAGCGTTTTCGGATCTCGGCTGTCAAGGGTAGTGGCTCTCGGAGAAAGGTGAGCAATGTAACTTATGAAGTGGGTTACAGCCAATTGTCTCAGAACATTCAGTATATCAATAAGAGTGGGGGAAAAATCCTCAGCATTACTGAGGTTGGTTAGAGGGATCGTTGGTCGGCAGTCATTGGTCAGTAGTTATTGGTTATTGGTTGTTGGTTATTGGTTATTGGTTGTCATCAATAACTAATAACTAATAACTAATTACCGATAACCGATAACAAATTACAAATTACCGATAACTGATTTAAAATTACAAATTACCAATTAGCAGATGCAGTTAAGTGAATTTATCGATCGTTCAATTGGCAAATGGCGATCGCAACGCAGCGCTCACCATTTAGCATTCAGTCACTTTGAGGAAGTTCGTTCTAGAATTGACATTGTAGCGCTGAATGCCGACGATGCAGAAGTAGTTGAGCTTTGTCGATCGTACAATATCGATCCTGCTGACGCTGCTCATCCTTTTCGGATGAGTTGGGAGGGCGAGTCGGATTGGGACGAAAAAGAGGTACTAGAAGGCAGTTGCGTGCTCGTACCCGTGCCAAATCCCGAAAATCCGTCCGAGGGGAAACTGCTGCGCGATCGCGGGTATGCTGAGACAGTGCCTGCTGTTGGCCGCTACCAGTTGACAGAGGACGGAACTTTTATTTTAATTACAGAGTACGATCGCGCCGCTGCAGAAGAGCGCATCTGGTTCGGTACTCCCAATTTGCGCTTCCGCGTCTCCCTAATCAAAACAAGCGACGGCGCAGGCGTTACCACCGCTTCTTTTTCATCAGAAATCCGCTGTTTGTCCGCTAATTAGTCATTAGTCATTAGTCGTTAGTTGTTAGTTGTTAGTTGTTAGTTGTTAGTTGTTAGTTGTTAGTTGTTAGTTGTCCCCGTGCCCGCCCTCTTAGTTGTTAGTTGTTAGTTGTTAGTTGTTAGTAATTAGTCAGTGGTCATCAGTCATCAGTCATTAGTCATTAGTCATTTTAGCCGAAGAGCGAAGCCGAAGGCTAGTCATCAGTCATCAGTCATTGGATGAGAAACGGCTAATAAAAAAATGCTGACAATTACCAATTCCCAATTCCCAATTCCCAATTCCCAATTCCCAATTCCCAATTCCCAATTCCCAATTCCCAATTCCCAATTCCCAATCCCTCCGCTTCGCTCCGCCCAATTCCCAATTCCCAATTCCCAATTCCCAATCCCTCCGCTTCGCTCCGCCCAATTCCCAATTCCCAATCCCTCCGCTTCGCTCCGCCCAATTCCCAATTCCCAATTCCCAATTCCCAATTCCCAATGACAAGTGAACTTATCACCCTAGCTAACTTGATGGCCGGGCATTTCAGCAACCAAAAGCAATCAATTGCAAATCCGCAAAACTACGCTCACATTCGGGTTTTGTTTCGGCCTTTACCCTTTGAGTTTTTTGGCGGCATTGGTTTTTATTCCGAACAAGTTTATGACTACGATGTGTGGAATCCTTACCGTCAAGGAATTCACCGACTTGTCGAACAAGAAGATCAAATTTATATAGAAAATTACGGCCTAAAAGATGGTATGCTTTATGCAGGTGCAGGACGAGAATTAGATATTTTGATGACGATTACGCCGGATAGTATTGAACGCCGCTATAACTGTTCAATGGTATTTAAGAGAGATGGCGAAATATTTCGAGGAAGCGTAGAACCCGGGCAGAAGTGTTTGATCAATCGCAAGGGATGCGAGACTTATTTAGTGAGTGATGTGGAATTAACAGAGCATACTTGGACAAGTTTAGACCGAGGAATGGATGTTAATAGTGGCGAGCAAGTTTGGGGTTCGACTGAAGGGCCTTTGCTGTTTGATAAAGTCGAAAGTTTTGCCAGTGAAGTGCCTGCAGTCACCTTGGTAATATGAGGAAATTTGAATGTTTAAAATATTATGCTGCCGCCCTTAGCTAGAAAAAAAATGGAGTGCTGGATTCGGAGCCGGCATTTGATTTGTTCGGGAAATTTTTTTATATTTGAAACTCTAGAATATCCTACTATTGAAAATTTTGGGGAGTGCATTGAGAGTTTGGGCGGAACTTTTATTTGCGTTCACCCGATTAATAAAGTTTGGATTGGCAATCACCGAAAAGTTATTCTATATCAAGCTAAGGCGAGTTTGCACGTTCCTCAGAACGAACTCAAGCAATACTGGATTAAATACGGTAGTTTTTATACTAGGTTTGATGAACGCTGTTAAATAAAAATCTGCGGTTGAAATTGGATAATTCTTGGGCTTGTTTTCTCAAATATGATGTAAGGTGCGTCGCCCTGAGATTGTTAATTGGATGTACGGATTTTTAATGGCGACGCACTCTACAAATACTACAAATCTTTGAATATTTAAGAATTATTCAGTCGGACATGATAGGGCTGATGACTAATGAGTGATGAGTTGTTGCTGTTGAATGATTTGCTGCAAATCTGCGGGTGCGACGCAGCGGCGTTCTGAGCTGTAAGTCATAAGATTGATGCCGTTCATCATGCGTACTGTGCTGACGCGCACGCGAAAATCGTCGGTGATAAACCAGCAGCGTTCTTGACCTTGGTTTTTTTCATATTCGGTGTCGATTGTCAATACTCCATCGGTTGCAAAATTGTATCTCCCGATGACTGGTATTCCTTCTACATAGCCTTGGTTGCGGAGAAATTTTCCTGATTGGGGATTGTGGCGATCGGGAATATCTACTAGAATTGCTGCGTAATTTGGGTTTGGTTCTTTGTCTTGTGCATCGAGGGTTGTCTGCCACATGAATATAGCTCCACCGACGGCTAGTGCTGGATTTACTGCTTGCTTTTCGCAAATTTCTTGAATTTTGGGGTGGTCTTTTTCCATGATTTGAATGATGAGATTTGATTCGCCTGACTCGTCTGCTACTGCGTCGAAGTGATGAACTGAGCGCTGCGAAAACCAGGTTCCTTCGCTTTTGCGAAAGAAGTCCATCATTGTCATCGGCGGTTTGATTTTCATGGTATTTGTGACCTCTGCTGATTTTTTGGCAATGCGGTTTTCTCGATTTTACTCAATTTGAGAATGTTTGATTGTAAAGTTTAGTAATTCCAGCAGCCAAAAAGAAGATAACTGCTGGCTTGTGCTTCCAACCGACATTCAGTAAATGATTCGCAATTGAAAATTAAAAATCAAAAATTGAAAATGGCGTGAGGGATGTCGGGAGGGGTTATGGTCAAGGTATAATCAGTTGGATTGAGGTGTTTTTTTTAAAGAAATGGTTAATTTAACGATCGATCGCACAAATTTTGATTCGGAGAGTTTACTGGCTGCTGTGAAGTCGGGGCAGAGTTTGGCGGGTGTTGATTTGAGCGGGGTTGATTTGTACGATCGCGATTTGAGCGGTGCTAACCTCACAGGTGCTAACCTCACGGGTGCTAGTTTGATTGGTGTTAACCTGTGCGGTGCAGATTTGAGCGGTGCTAATCTGGTTGAGGCGGATTTGCGCGGTGCTAATTTGCAGGGGGCGATTTTGCAGTCGGCTGCTTTGCAAAACAGTTGTTTGTGCAGGGCTTCTTTGCAGAATGCTAATCTGAGCGAGGCTGATTTGAGCGGCTCGAAATTGCAAGTTGCTATCTACGATTCGCAGACAATTTGGCCGTCTGGTTTTAGATTCAAAAATTGCGGCGCTGTGGGGCCTGGAGCTATTTTGACTGGGGCTTTTTTGAATACGGCTAATTTGCGGTTTGTGGATTTGAGGGGTGCTAATTTGTTAGGCGCTTATTTGAGCGGGGCTGATTTGACTGGTGCTAACCTGCAAGGTGTGGGTTTGAGCGGCGCTAATTTGCGTAGGGCTTTTTTGACTGGTGCTTGCTTGCGGGATGCGCGGTTCAATGGCGCGGAATTGCAGGGTGTTGATTTTCGAGCTGCTGATTTGACTAATGCTAGTTTCGATCATGTTACTAGCATTGAAGGTGCGGATTTTACTGGAGTTCGGGGACTAGATGAGGGGGTGAGGGCGATGCTTTGTCACCGGAGTTCGGCGGAGTTGGATAGTTGGAATTCTTTGACTAGAACTACTACTCGCGAAAGTTTGAATTGCGAGGGTGTTTGATTGTTTGATATTTTTTTGAGAATAGTAGCCGATCGCAATTAACGCTGAAATCAGGATCGATCGCCAAAACTCGGTTTTCTTAATAAAAAATCGGGTTTTTTTGATTTGGCATTAATCGCAAAATTTGGTAGCCCTGGCCCCCAATGACACTCGCCATTGAGATCGTGTTCGACGAGCAATCGCTGTCGGCGACAAAAATTATTTAGACAAAAAACTTGACATCAACCGGTAATCGAAAGTAAAAATAAATAACAGCAATAATAAATATGAGGCTTTATGTTTGATTCGCGCATCGGCGATCGGCAAGTATGGCGTTGATAAGTTGCTATCCCCTACAACAATTTTGGCTAAAATACATCCGGTAAAATACTGAGACTCTATGATTTTTTGGCAATCTAAAATCTAAAATCTAAAATCTAAAATGGCAACAGCTATTCTCGACCTAGAAATCTCCAAACTCCCGCCAGAAATTGCGGTTGAGGAGCGTTACAGCAAAGCCTTGGTTTTAATTAGACTGCACGGAAAGCCGATCGCGAGCGCTCAACTTTCGGTAGTCGGAGGTCGCATTGAGGGCTCTCAATTGCGGGAAACACTGATGGATGCTGCGGGGGATAACCTTTGGAAAAATTGGCTCTACGACGTTCTCGAATGGGATGAGCGGGGGCCGATGGAGGCATTGCCGATCGCCACTGTAGCGGTTTGCACGCGCGATCGCCCGGAAGATTTGCGGCGCTGTCTGGAAGCGTTCATGCTGCTCCCAGACGACGGTCAGGAATACTTGGTAATTGACAATTGTCCCGCCACGGACGCTACTGAGGAATTGGTCAAAAATTACCCAAAAGTCCGCTATGTACGCGAGGAAGTACCGGGCTCCAGCGCTGCCCGCAACCGAGCTTTACGCGAAGCTAAACACGAATTCGTAGCGTTTACAGATGACGATGCAGTGCCCGATCCGAACTGGCTGCGATCGCTCTTGGGGAATTTTAGCGATCCGCGAGTGATGTGCGTTACGGGGCTAATCATGCCCTTGGAGCTCGAAACCGAAGCGCAAGAATGGTTCGAGCGCTACAGCCCCCACGGGCGGGGCTTTGAACGCCGAATTTTTGACGGGGCGCAGTGCAATCCTCTGGTTGTCAATCTTGTGGGTGTTTCGGCGAGCATGGCTTTGCGGAAAAGCTCGATCGACTTTATTGGCTTGTTTGACGAAGTTCTGGGGGCGGGAACGCCCACGGCTAGCGGGGAAGACTGCGAATTTTTTACCCGCATTTTGCGATCGGGCTACTGCATCGTCTACGAGCCCAGGGCCTTGAGTTGGCACCGCCACCGGCGTACCTGGGAAGAACTACGGAATACGCTTGAAGGCTACGGAGTCGGAGTCTATGCTTTCTGGACGGGGATGATTGTGGTGAATAGGGAATTCAGCGTGGTTCTGTTAGGCTTGTCATGGTTGTGGTACAAACAAATTCCTGAACTAATTTCTTCTTTGCGAAAGCAACCGGATTCTGTTCCTAGTGATTTGCTTTTGGCTCAATTACGGGGCTGCATTAGTGGCCCGATGGCTTATTTTGCCTCTCGCAAGTGGTTGCAAAAAATTAAGGAAGAAATTATTAGTTAGTTGTGATTGGTTATTTGTTAGTTGTTATGTGTTAAAAAGGCCCACTTTTCCCTTCCCGATCTCTCCGCTTCGCTCTGCCCAATTCCTAATGTAAATATGGAAAATCTAACATTTAGCATCATTCTTATAACTCACAACCGAAGTTCTTCGCTGCGGCGGGCTTTGGATGCTCTGCAATCACAGACTTATCCGATGGATCTCATCGAAGTCAGGGTCGTCGTAGATAGCTGCATTGACGATACTTTAACAATGTTACAAGACTACAAAGCTCCTTTTAAAATGCACACAATTGAGGCAAACTGCCGGAGTGTGGGTATGTCTCGCAATATTGGAGCAGCGGAGGCTACTGGACAACTGCTGTTGTTTCTGGACGATGACATCGAAGCAACGCCGTGTTTAGTCGAAAACCACGGGCGCGTTCATCGAGAACGTCCGGGCTGTGCCGCGATCGGCCCTTATCCGCCAAAGTTGCAATCCAGGACTAATTTTTTTGATGTAGAAGTGCGGACTTGGTGGGAGGAAAAGTTTTACCAGATGAGCAAGCCGACTCACCGCTACACTTATCAAGATTTGCTCTGTGGCAACCTTTCTATTGATACAAAACTGTTTGCTGGCACCGGAGGCTTCGATTCTGCCTTCGGCCCGGGTACTGCCTATGAAGATTACGAGTTTGCCTTGCGCTTGCTCAAAGCAAATGTACCTTTTGCGGTGGCACCGGATGCAGTCGGGTATCACTACGAACACGAAACTAACAACCTCGATCGCTCTTTTGGGCGAGCTCGCGCGGAAGGGCGATCGGATGTTTTGATCGGTCAGCGGCACCCGGAAATGAAACCGACGCTGCACATAAAAGACTACGAAACTCCTGATTCGCTGGTAAATAAAATTTTGGTCGCGATCGTATTTTTCTGGCCTGCCGCCTTAGATTTGCTGGCTGTCGGACTGAGAAAATCCCTTGACTGGCTTCAATACATGGGGATGCGGGGAACTTGGCGGTGGTTGCGGACTAAACTACTGGCTTACTCGTACTTGCGGGGAGTGATGGATCAGTTAAAAACCCGATCGGCCCTTTCTAGTTTTATGCAAGAAGGAACGGCTAGCGGCGATTTGGGCAGACATGAAATTGAAATCGATTTGCAGGAAGGTTGGGAAGCAGCAGAACGAATTATTGATGAGAAAAAACCCGATGGCATTTATCTGCGTTACGGTGAACTGTCGATCGGTCACGTCACTCCCAAATTCGGTGTAGAGCCACTGCGGGGCGCTCACTTGCGATCGATTCTGGCGCTTGACTTTGCCGAACCTCTGGCTCGGGCGATCGCGGTTAACGGTATGCCCAAAAGTGCTGCTCATTCTGAGCCTAGTTTAGTTGACAACATCCTACTTCAACATCTACAGTTGTTTACAGTATTGGACAAAAAAAAGCTGGAAAATTCTGCATTATAATGACATAGTTAGATTCTAAAAACAATAGAATATAGAGGTGTAATCAAGTAAGCCTTTAATTGCTCGGCAATAGTAATTTAGAGTAAAAAAATAGAAATTGACAATGGTAATTATGGCAATAGAATTGAATAAAGCTAATTTTTTAGAACCAATTCCTGATAAGTTGAACCTGGTGCAGACCCAGAATTTAGTTAAGATTCAGCCCTGGAATTTATCCGGGCGAGAACCTCAGATAGTTGCTGGGGGTGTGCTGTGATAAATGCGGGAAAGGTAGCTTACATTCGCCAAATCACTCATTTCTTTGATTTGCTACGGGTATTGGTCGATCGCGATATGAAATTACTTTACAAGCGATCGACCTTGGGCATTGCTTGGACTTTAATCAGTCCGCTGTTACAGTTGGCTGTATTTTCCTTTTTGTTTCGCTCTGTCGTAGCGCTTAATATTCCCAAATATTCTTCCTTTGTTTTCAGCGGCTTGTTAATTTGGAGTTGGTCTCAAACGGCATTATTTAAATCAACGGGATTAATTACCAGTAATGAGGCACTAATCAGGCAGCCAAATTTCCCCACGGCAATTTTGCCGATAGTCACGACGATGACTGGGCTAATTCACTTTGTGTTAGCTTTGCCGGTGTTAATTATCTTTCTGCTAATTGATGGTGTTCATCTCAATTTAGTGCTGCTTTTGTTGCCGCTGCCGATGATTATTCAGTTTTTGTTGACAGTTAGTTTTGCTTATCCCCTTGCAGCTTTAAATGTCACTTTTCGCGACACTCAGCACACTTTGGGAGTAGTTTTGCAGATGATATTTTACCTAACTCCGATTTTCTACGACATCAACAGTGTACCGGAAAAATTTAAGATTTTTTATTACTTAAATCCAATGGTGCCGCTGATTGAAGCTTACCGCGCCATACTGCTCAAAGGTATGCAGCCGGATTGGCAGGCTCTGTTAGTTTTGAGCTTGGCTGTGGCGGCTCTTTTGCCCATTGGACTGGGAATTTTTAGACGACAAAGCGATCATTTTGTGGAGGAATTATAAATGCGAGAAGCAATTATTGTCAAGGGTTTGGGTAAGCGTTTTAACCGCTACTCTGCCGCGAAACCTTATACGATTATGGAGGCAGCTTTGTCCGGTTGGTGGAAGCTAAAGCCGGAGGCGAGTTTTTGGGCGCTGCGGAATATAAATTTTACTGTTTCTCCTGGGGAAATGCTGGGAATTCTTGGCAAGAATGGGGCGGGAAAATCAACGCTGCTGCAACTTATCGGCGGGATTGGTAAGGCTGAGGAAGGAACTATTAAAGTTAACGGCAGAATTGGCGGCTTGTTAGATTTGGGTGCGGGTTTTCACACGGATCTAACGGGCAGAGAAAACGTGTTGGTGGGTGCTGTGGTGGCCGGTTTGACTAGCCGGGAAGTGGCGCGCAGGTTTGACGATATTGTGGAATTTGCAGAGTTAAAAAAGTTTATTGACAGCCCGATGCGGACTTACAGTACGGGGATGAAAATGCGGCTGGCTTTTTCCGTGGCGGTGCATACCGATCCAGAAGTGCTGTTAGTTGATGAACATTTGTCGGTTGGTGATGTGGCTTTTCAAACCAAATGTTTGAATAAGATAACTGAGTTTAAAAATCAAGGATGTGCGATTGTTTTGATTTCTCACACTGCGTCGCAAATTCAGAAAATGTGCGATCGGGCTTTGTGGCTGAAATCAGGTGAAATCGTGGCCTATGGGGAACCGGAAGTAGTAGTCGGTCAGTATTTGTCAGAAATGCGATCGTCCACAGAAAATCACACTCCCCTGCGCGGTGCTGAAGCTACAAGTAGCGGCTCGCCACTGCGAGGCAATCAGAATCGCTTCGGTTCTTTGGAAGTAGAAATTACCGATGTTAAA
The DNA here is from genome assembly GCF_036705185.1 of Microcoleus sp. B4-D4. Lineage (NCBI taxonomy): Bacteria > Bacillati > Cyanobacteriota > Cyanophyceae > Oscillatoriales > Microcoleaceae > Microcoleus > Microcoleus sp. B4-D4. The sequence continues at coordinate 88,628 of NZ_JAUBTX010000014.1, forward strand.
GTATTTCCGAATGCAGAAATAGATAGCGGTGATGCTATTAGCATTGAAATCCATTATTCGGTGTCCCAGGAAATTTCTGCTGCTATTTTTGCCGTGACAATCAGCAGGGATGATGGTCAAAGTTGTTTTGAGACTAATACTAATCAAATGGGCAGACTGCTGCCGCTTGTGAAAGGGAAAGGCAAAATCCGGCTGCAAATAGACAGGCTGGATTTAGGAAACGGTCAGTATTACGTGAATGCTGGGGTTTATGAGGAAACTTTGGCTTACGCCTACGATTATCATTGGCAGGTTTATCCGCTGTACGTGCGATCGACTGTCAACCAAAAAACGGTTCTTTGTCCGCCGTACCGCTGGGAATTTGAGGGACAAATGCCGCTTCTAGATTTAGCCGAACCAGCCGCTGCAACTTACGATTTGGATAAGAATAATCCCGGCTACGCCAAGATTTTGACTCAGTTGGAAAACAAGCAAAAACCTGATTTTTTAATGATTGGTGCTCAAAACTGCGGCACGGAATCTCTATACAGCTATCTCGCAAATCACTTGCAAATTATCAAAGAAGGTTCGCGGGACATTCACTTTTTTGAATTAAATTTCGAGCGTGGTGTTGAGTGGTACAGCAAGCAGTTGACGCGGAGTGTAGCGAGTGAAAAAGTGCTCCTTTGGGAGATGACTGCTTACTATATTTATCATCCCTTGGTAGCGGAGCGAGTTTACAAGTGTTTCCCGGATGTTAAGCTGATTGTAATGCTGCGAAACCCGGTAAAACGAGCGTGGATGCACTATCATTTAGAAGTGGCGAACGGCTGCGAAAAGTTGGATTTTGAAAAGGCGATCGCCTCTGAGGGCGATCGACTCAAAGGTGAGATTGAAAAAATCAAAGCAGATGAAAATTATTACAGTTTCAATCACCAGCATTATTCCTATTTGTCGCGGGGAATTTATGTAGAACAAATCAAAAATTGGCTCGACTATTTTCCGAGAGAACAATTGCTAATTATCAAGAGCGAAGATTTTTACGCGCATACAGGCAAAGTCTTTTCGGAAGTATCGAATTTTTTGGATATTAGTGCCATTGCAATTAAAGAAGATCAAATTAATCATGTCGAGGATTACAGCCAAATGCCTGCGGAAATTGAACAAGAATTAACCAATTATTTCAAGCCTTACAATCAGGAACTTTCGGATTTGTTAAAAGAAGATTTTACTTGGAGTTAGGAAAAAAGTTTTTAACCGCAGAGATCCCAGAGAGGAACATCAATCATACCTCTTTCTTCTCTTCCTCAGTGCCCTCTGCGCTCTCTGCGGTTCGTAAAAAAAATCTAATTCACAAACCCTTTATTAGCTATAAAAATGAAACGGATATTTTTAATAGGCTCTCCGAGAAGCGGCACAACAATGCTTCAAAGTTTATTAGCTGCTCATCCTGAAGTTATTTCTTTTCCCGAATCTAAGTTTTTTCAATATTTACTTTACAAGAAGTTTGCGGGAAAGTTTCCAGGTAGGGTGGAAACTTTTTTTAAAGATGAGATTAATCGCCCTGAACTTTTGCAAGGTTTTGATGACAGTCAAAGTTTGGGAACTAAAGTTAGTTGGTTTGTGGGAGTTTTGGATGGTTTGGCTGCGGAACAAAACAAAAGCATTTGGTTGGAAAAAACGCCGGAACATATATATTTTATTGATGACATAGAGCGATTTTTACCGGATGCGAAATTTATACATATTTTGCGAAATGGTATGGATACAATAGCTTCTCTGCATGAGGTTACTAGGAATTCTCATGATTTGTGGGGGCCTGGTTGGGATTTAAACCACTGTATTCATCGCTGGAAGGAGGCGACGTTAATTAGTCACAAATATGCTAAAAATTCTAATCATATATTAGTCAAGTATGAGGAAATTGTCGATAATAAAGTCAAGAAATTAGAAGAGCTTTGTCATTTTATGGGGGTTGAATATGACGCAAAAATGCTGGAGTTTTATCAAGAAAAAGCAGCTAGTCTCAGTTTGAGTTTACCTTGGCACCAAGGAATTGAGAGAGAGGTTAAAAGTAGTAATATTCACAAATATCATAAAATTTTTACGAGTAATGAAATTAAAGATATTTTAGATAAGATTAAGCGAGTCAAGGGTGAAATTGCCTGGAAAGTTACGGTAGAAGTGAGCGAACCAATTTCGGATATTGGCGCTCTTCCGCAAATATGCGATCGCCTGCACTGTACGATCGAACTAGAAGGCATTAAACTCGGTGTTGTGGAATTGCCAGTCTGCGACGGGATTGTGGCGGGTGCGGTGTTGGCGGATGCGATCGCAGCCCAGTTTGCTTGGCAAATTCTCGATCGCTTTTTTCAACGGTATCGCTACGAAAAAGGTAATAAGTTGTGGGAATTTTTGCTGAAACCGTTGCGCGCCAAACATGATTGGACGCTATTTTTGCAAGATTTTTGGGAACGCCCAAATTGGCAATTAGATAATTTTTATCAATCAGAAATAGCCGAAGAAGTCCCAACAATTACGCTCGAAAAAGATTTAATTGCTGTAGAAGTTAGCGAGGAATTGCCTAATATAAAAGTTGAGCTTTCTGAAATTGATGTGCTGGTGAAAGTCGGCGGTGTTGCTATCGGTAGAGTCACTGTTGCGGTGGAAAATAATTTCGTTTCTGCTCAAAAATTGCGATCGACAATTACTCGAAATAGCGGTTTTGAGTTGTGCGTCGCCACCGTGCGAGAAGCTTTGCTGGGAAAACCGCTCGACGGCAAGCAATCGCTGCGATCGCGCTTAGCCTCTGCTGCTCAACAAAGGTCGAATCAGCCCGACAGTTTAAATGCAGCGGGTGCTGGGGGTATTTACCCCGAAAATGCGGTGATGTTCGGCAGGCGATCGGGTGCGATCGGCACAAGTGTCAACCGCCGCGCCGCACTCCCAGCCGCAGCGCTGCGAGAAATCGCATCAGCCGCAGCAATCGCTGGGGAAACAACAATGGAAATTCCCCAAGAAAACGAGCTACAAAAACAAGTATTTTATGCACCAGAAATCATCGGGAAAAAATCGCCTTATCGAGAAGTTGCTAACCCAGCACCACCTCAAAATTTTAACAATAACAGCGTCACAGAAAAACTGCCGATTCTCGCCTACCGCCGCATTTCTCCCGATGGTTTAAATGCAGTTACTCCCGACTTTTTTGAACAGCAACTACAGGATTTACAAGAAAAAGGTTATTACAGTGCGAGTTGGGAAAATTGGCAAAATGCGAAACGGGATAAAACTCCTTTACCGGGTAAAGCCGTATTGATGACATTTGACGGAGGCTATCTCGACTTTTTCCAATATGCTTGGCCTTTGCTAAAACGCTATGATTTTACAGCAACTGTTTTTTTAGTAGCCGAGTCGATTGGAAAGACAAATAGTTGGGAAAAAGCCGAAGGTGAAGAAGTAAAGTTAATGGGATGGCCAGAAATTAGACAACTGCGGGATGCAGGAATTGAATTCGGTTCGATGTCTGCTACCTATCAACCTCTAACTACCTTGTCGCCCACAGAAATTGTGCGTGAGGGGGCAAAATCCCGTGCTATTTTGGAACGGGGATTAGGAAAATCTGTTAAATGTTTTGCTTATCCTTACGGAGATGTCGATAAAATTGTAGAACATTTAATCGGGGCGACTGGGTATACTTTTGGTGTATCGTATAGGTCAAAGTTTAGCAGCTTAGACGATTCTTTAATGTCGCTACCCCGCATTCAAATCACAAAGGAAAATCCCTTAAAATTAGGTTAGTAGTGAGGACTTCAGTTCGCAAAAATCAGGACTAAAGTCCTCACTACAAACCAACTTGATGACGATTTAGATCATTACTAGAAACTTTTTCTCAGCCGCTGCAGCAAACCCTGAAATTTCCGCCCCAAATAACCGCCAAATCCTCTATAAATCTTCTCAAACTTATAATAAAATAAAATATCCATCACATCATCAGTTTTCATGTACTTTAAGTAAGAAATTACCTTGTCTGTAAGCTCATCATTAACATCATCGATATACTTTCTCACCGCCAACCTTTCGGAAATATGCCATTTTTTATCAAACTTGCGGTGCATTTGGGTTTCATAATCTCCAAAATCCGATATTTTCCCGTCCAAATATTTTTCAATGTATTTCCCCGCAATTTCGGCACCATCCATCCCGTGTCTGATACCCTCGCCGCCCAAAAAATTTACAGTGGAGACAGTATCGCCGATCGCAATTATATTATCCTTGTAATAAATATCCTGCAAACCCTGACTGTACTTCAGAGTGGAACCGTGTTTGTCAATAATTGTATAATTTTTAGACTTCAGATATTCATCAATCAGCAAATCGATATATTTTTTCAAAGGTTCCAAATTTTTCACAGTTTTCGGATCTAAAAAAATGCGGCCCGCACCAACTTTTAGCCTGTTTTGTTCCATTGGAAATATCCAAGAATAACCCTTCGGCATCCATTTATCGCCCAAAAAGAAGATTAAATCATTGGCATATTTATGATAAATTTCCGGTTCTACTTCAATTAAATATTCGATGCCGGTTCCCGATAAAAACTCTGGCTTATCGTTTTCTTTTTCGTACATAATCGCCCTAGCAAAACCCGTAGCATCAACCAAAACTTTAGTGCTAACTTTGACAGATTGACCGTCAGATAGCTGTTTAAATTCTACGATTGTTTCACCGTTAGCTTGCGAATGTCCGGTGTAGCGACAACCAAGCCAAACTTCACCGCCAAATCGCTCAACTTCCTCGGCTAAAAAAGCTCTAAATTTAGCAAAATTGAGAACAACTCCCAACTTTTCGGGAGACTCCCAAGTTTGACTGACTTTGCTAGTTTCAATAGTCAGTTTGTGCCAAAAACTGCCGATTACTGATTCGGGTAAATCGAATTGAGAGAGGGTTTCTAAAGGCGTGGCGGCGCTGGAAAAGTCGTTTTTATTAAAATTGTCGTTTTGTTCGGCAAGCAAGACTTTGCGGCCGGATTTTGCTAATATTCTCGCGCAGTGACCGCCTGCTGGGCCTGCTCCTACTATTACTATATCAAAATTTTTTAAGTTCATTTTGCTTTTAAATCGCTTCCAATGTCAAAATACCCGCAGACATATCAACTACTAACCGCCGATTTTTTAGCCATTGGCGACAGATTAAAATTTCCGGTACTCCCGCGCCTACATGAACGGGAATGTCAAAATCTTGCTCATCAATTGTAATTTTTCCTGCATAAATATCGAAATCAAATTCTCCCTTAGCTGTTCGCATTGTTTCTTTTTCTACATAAGTCCAATCAAGCCCCTCTAAATCCTGAATTTCCATTGCTAACCATCCCGAAAAACCTGTATCAAGCAGAGCATCAACAGGTAATTATAAGCCGTTATCAGCAATCAATGCAATTTCAAAAAATAGCTCGTCCCGATCGCCAAATATTCCTTCCATCATATCGTGCCACAAACTCCTGTTTCATTGATTCTAAAGACGTGCGGGATCGCATTAGGATGTTTTTGGCGACATATTTTTCCAGCAGCTAACGAATCTTTTTCGATAAAATATTCCCCGCTGTCTGGTTCAACTGCCATGTACCAGTTGTAGTGGGTTTTAATCAATTCTGGTTTTAGGCGATCGAATATAGGTTGACACCGCTGCCGAAATGCGGCTCTTTCAGCGTACCATTGAGCTATCTCTTCTGGAGAAAGCGTGCGTTTTGGGTGCAATCTTCTGCGGGGAACTCTGCGACTTGGGTTGAGATTAGTCATTGTTGATTCTCCTTTTGTGCAGTATAGAATTGTAAGGTGCGCTGCACCCTACAATTCTAGCTAATTAGACGCTAACGGGTGATTGTTTGCGGCTGAATTGTGCTAAGATGCGATCGCACATTTGCGACGGATTTAACCCCAATGTTGCCATCGACTGATCCGGTGTTGCGTGGTCTACCAATGTATCAGGTACACCCAAGCGCATCACTGGAACAAGAACATTATTATCTAGCAAAGCTTCGGCTACTGCTGAACCGAAACCGCCCATCAAACAACCTTCTTCCATTGTGACAACTTTGCCGATTCGCTGTGCTAAAGGCAAGATTAATTCAGTGTCCAAAGGCTTGACAAAACGCGCGTTGATGACTGTTGCTTCGATGCCGTGTTCGCTCAAAATCTCGGCGGTTTGCATTGCCGGATAAACCATCGAACCGTAACCTAATATTAGCAAGTCGTCGCCGTTGCGGAGAATTTCGGCTTTGCCGATCGCCAATTCTTCCCAACCCTCTTCCATCAGAGGTACGCCGTAACCGTTGCCGCGCGGGTAACGCATCGCGATCGGGCCGCTGGTGTGGTTGATTCCCGTGACTACCATCCGCTGCAATTCTGCCTCGTCTTTGGGAGCCATAATTGTCATGTTTGGCAAACAGCGCAAGTAAGAAATATCGTACATTCCTTGGTGAGTTGGGCCGTCAGCGCCGACAATTCCGGCGCGATCCAAACAGAAGAAAACAGGCAAGTTTTGGATGCAGACATCGTGAATTATTTGGTCGTAGGCCCGCTGCAAAAAGGTAGAGTAAATTGCGACAACCGGGCGCATTCCTTCGCAGGCTAAACCAGCCGATAAAGTCACCGCGTGCTGTTCGGCAATGCCAACATCAATGTACTGTTTCGGCAGCTTTTCCTGAAGTTTGTCCAGGCAAGTTCCGGTTGCCATTGCAGCAGTAATGCCGACAATTTTCGGATTATCTTCTGCTAGCTTGACTAGGGCGTGGGCAAAGACTTTCGCGTAGGCTGGAGGTTTGGGTTTGGTGGATGGAATGCCTTTACCGGTGGCTAAGTTAAAGGGATTTTGGGCGTGATATCCTACTTGGTCTTTTTCGGCGATCGCATATCCTTTGCCCTTCACCGTCACAACGTGAACTAACACAGGGCCTTGGATAGTATGAGCTTGTTTGAAAGTGGTAATTAACTCTTGCAAATTGTGTCCATCTACCGGGCCCATGTAAGTAAAGCCCAATTCTTCAATTACAGCTCCAACTTTCGAGACAGCCAAGCGTTTCATCCCTTCTTTGATGCGTTCCATTTCTGGAGTAAAAGTTTCGCCAACAAAGGGAATTTGTTTGAATTGTTCCTCTAAGTTATCTTTGAGAAACTGCACCGGTGGCGACAAGCGCATTTTGTTTAAATAGCGGGTAATTGCGCCGACGTTGGGGGAGATTGACATCTCATTGTCGTTGAGCACAACTAACAAATTGGTTTTCGGCATATGGCCCGCGTGGTTGATCGCTTCGAGTGCCATGCCGCCCGTCAGCGCACCGTCACCGATGACTGCTACAGTTTTAAAGTTTTCGCCTTTGAGGTCGCGCGCCATTGCCATTCCCAGGGCTGCGGAAATGCTCGTGGAGGCGTGACCGGCGCCGAAGTGGTCAAATTTGCTCTCGCAGCGCTTGAGATAGCCTGCAACGCCGTCTTTTTGGCGCAGGGTGTGGAATTGGTTGTAGCGGCCGGTGATCAATTTGTGCGGATAAGCTTGGTGGCCGACATCCCAGGTAACTTTGTCGCGATCGAGGTCTAGGGTTTGGTACAGTGCTAAGGTGAGTTCGACTACACCCAATCCAGGGCCTAGGTGTCCGCCACTTGCAGCTACTGTTTCTAAATGCTTTTCTCGAATTTGTCGGGCAATTTGTTCGAGTTGATGAATCGACAGGCCGTGTAATTGGTTTGGATGAGTCAGTTCGCTGAGATGCATATTTTAAAATCCTGCTCCTAAGAATTAGGACGAATGCTTAACAGATATAGGTTTTGCCTGCAGCGTTCGGTACGGGCAAACGTTAGAATAGTTTACCTGTTATTTGAGAAAATTGTTAGGCGTAAGATTTTTGTTATTTTTGGCCTGGTAATTATAGTTAATAAATTCGGTTCAGTCAATATCAAAAAAGCTTATGTTTTTAGCTGCTGACGGCTAATTGTTAGCTGCAGTGAAATCCTTAGCGATTTAAAACGGGTTTTTGTACTGATGGCTGACTTTTTAGCCATTGGGTTTCTGCAAGCGGACTGTGATGCAAAATAATTAATTGCGATTTGTTAAGGGCTTCTAGCGCGTAGGTACAACCTTGCAAATTGCTAAACTCAACCTCAACAAATTCTGCATCATATTCATCAATTACTGTTCCCACTTGACCCGATATAAGCCCTGTTGTGGTAAGTCTTCTAGTAATGCAATAACATCAAGCAGTTTAATTCTAAAATTTATTTTTGGATACCTCTTTTATGAAATATAACATAGCAGAAGTCAAGTTTAATTGAGGGATTTTGCTCATTCTAATTGACGAGGATCTTCAGCCGGTGGATGCCAACCGCCTTCTACCCAAAAACTGCGCGATCGCCGAATCGAATCCTCTTCATCATAACGTTGATCGTTAAGATCGAGGCGATTGGAAGTTGCTCGACCTACTGGAGTTTTACTGACAATATTTAGACCATCTGCTGTCCAGATAAAATGCTCTGACCACTGCTGCTGACGAGGATTAAACAAGAAAAATTCTTGCTGAGTTTCCTGGTCAATTCCTTTGGTAAAATTGTAGTGGCGTTCGTTGCAGCGACGACAAGCTAATGCTAAATTTTCACTGTCCTCAGATCCGCCGAGAGATTTGGGCATGAGATGATCTATGGTAAAGCGATCTGGGCTTAGGTATTCTGGAGAGTGGCAGTATTCGCAGAGATATTTAGCTCGTTGTCGTATAAGTTGTCGAGTGCGATCGGACACCATTTAGCTTGGGTGGAAAGTTGGGCATTAATCAATGTAAAAATTCGAGATAGTTCGATGATGCCAGCTAATTCTGGAATTTCATCGGCAGTTAGTAAATCTACTTTTTTTCTCTCTAGCAGTTCTTCCATGCGAGATTGAAGATCGTCGGTAAATCTGAATAAGTAAATATTCCCAAACTCTACCATTTTAAGGCCTTGGAGCATTAAGGAGGAAGGTTTCACCATTAATTGAGTATTCATAGGAATTAAAGCTCGTAGATACTCTTGGAATATTGTAGCTTATAAGTTGCTAAGTGAATTTGCAGAAGGGACGATCGCACTTATCATCAAATACGATCGCCCCCATCAAATATTACAGCAGTCGTTCTAACGGGGCCGATCGCACTTCTGGCAATTTCTCGGCCCCAGTCGTATCAAAGACGATCGCGTGTTCAGTCGCGGGTAACAGCCGCCGTAAAATCTGGATATAGCCGTCAGCATCGCCCCGGCGGTGGAAGCGCGCCACAACCAATCGCTGCATATTCGGCAGTTGCCGCACGATGCACCAGGGATGAATGTTTAATTTTGGCCTTGATGTTGGTATCATAGGGTAATGTTTCCCCGCGTTTGCGGGGTTGGCTATAAAAGCGATCGCCCTCAAGTTTTCGAGGCTAGGTGGGCGATCATTTTTAATGTACATAGATATTATATGTTGCATACGCATCAATGTCAAGTTAAAACATGGGATACGTTAGACTGCGGATTCGAGAACTAGCTGAACAAAAGGGTTGGACGCTAAAGCAAGTTGCCGATCGATCCGGAGTCAATTACAACACTGTCAGAAGCTACGTTCAGCGCGATACTTTGAACACAGTCGATTTGTCTGCTGTCTACAAAATTGCCCGCGCCTTCGACGTAACAATGGAAGATTTGGTCGAGATTTTGGAAGATTGAGGGCGCACAAATGGGCTACGTGAGACTAAAGATTCGAGACCCTATATCAAATTCGTCAGCATCCGAACCATTCATCTCCCTCCACTCTTCCTCTGCGTTCTCTGCGCCCTCTGCGGTTAAATAAATCCTATTTCTTTAGTCCGCGGAGGCGGACTTCGTTTGTGTAGACGCAGTTTCAACCGCCGAGTCCCTCTAAACCCGCGTTTGACTTTTCCGAATTTCTGCCAACAGCATCTCTTGAGTTTTTGCCGGTTCTTTGCAAGTCAAACACTCGCAAACTAACCCGATCGCACCTTCAGGCAAATCCGCCTCAATCTGACAAACAGCAGTCGGATAATACTGCGAAATCAACCCAGGAATTAGGTCGGGCGAAGTGCGAATCAGGGTAGAATGCTGATACCAGTCGATCGCCGAAAGCAGACTCGGACAAGCTTGGGGGGCATCTCGGACAATACTGCTAAAAGCTTGCAAAGCTTGTTCGGCGCGATCGAGATATTCTAAATTCGGGCCCAGCAAGGCCAAGCGAACCAAAGAGGCGATCGCAATTCCATTCGCCGCCGGAGTTGCATTGTCTATATAGCTGCGTTCTCGCACCAACAAATCTCCGCTCACATCCTTAGCAGCATTGTAATACCCTCCCAATTCCACGCTCCACAAAAACTCATCAAACTCTTCTTGCACCTGCACAGCTTTCTCCAACCAAAACTGAGAATTAGGCAACTGTTTTGCCGCTTCCCCATTGCCTAAATTCAAACTCGCTTGATGCAAATCCAACAAAGCTTTCACAAACAAAGCATAATCTTCCGACTGTGCAGCCACCGCCGATTGTCCGTCATAATTCAGCCGCTGAAACCGCCCATTTTGCCACTGATTGTCTAAAATAAAATTAGCAGCATTCACCGCCAATTCCAGATATTCCAAATTCCCAAAAACAGCCGCCGCCCGCGCCAAACCCGAAATCATTAAACTATTCCAAGCAGCAATCATTTTCGTGTCAGTAACTGCCGGAATTCTACCAGGCCAACTTTCATTCTTAGCTTCTTGATTGTTGCGGGCTGGGGGAAAGGTTTTCACAGTATCGGGATTGCCGCCGTAGCGAACAGCAAAAAGTTTAGCTAAAGCTATTTCTACCGTGGCGCTGAGTTTTCCCGGCTGGTAGCGCTGCAATACATTTTTGCCTTCAAAATTGCCGCCACGAGTCACAGTAAACTGTGCTTGAATTTCCGCTAATTCCTCAGCAGTTAACAGTTGTTCTAGTTCGGCGTAAGTCCAAACATAAAATGCTCCTTCTTCCGGTTCAACTTCCTCTGAAGTGTTAAAACTATCGGCATCCTGTGCGGCGTAAAAATAGCCTGTGGTTGCGGTCATTTCTCGCTTCAACCATTCTACTGTCCGGGCGATAGCACTTTCAAAAGCCGGTTCTTGGATTCCCGCGCTCCACAAATTTGCTAAATACTCAACAATTTGACCGTTGTCGTAGAGCATTTTTTCAAAGTGCGGCACAGTCCAAGTTGCATCAACCGTGTAGCGGTGAAATCCGCCGGCTACGTGGTCGTAAATGCCGCCCAATGCTAAGTCTAATCCGCGCTGAGTGCAGACTTGTTTGCTGTCGTATTTTGAATCAAAATTAAAGCGCGTTCCCCGCAGTGCTAGCTCAGCATAAGGCATCATTGGAAAACTGGGCCCTGGGTTGCTGCCGGCAATAATTCCGGTGTTGAGTTCCCAGCCTTTTTGGAATATTTCGCGATTTAGTTCTGCGCTTCCTGCTGACAGCAGCGCCGACTGTTGGAGGTTGTCTAAAATCTCTGCTTTGAAGGCTTCTACTTTGCCTTTTTCTGTGTCGTAAAAGCGACGAATTGCTTGCAAAACTTCTAAAAATGCTGGTCTCCCGTAGCGGGCTTCTACGGGGAAATAAGTGCCTCCGTAGAAGGGAATTCGCTCGTCGGGAGTGAGAAAAACGTTGAGCGGCCAACCACCTTGACCGGTCATCATTTGCAAGGTTTGCATATATATGCTGTCGATGTCCGGGCGTTCTTCGCGATCGACTTTGATCGGTATAAACTGCGAGTTCATGTATTGGGCGATCGCGCGATCGGAAAATGCTTCCCCTTCCATCACCGTGCACCAGTGGCAGCTAGAATAGCCAATTGACAGGAAAATCGGTTTATTTTCGCTCCGGGCCGTTTCTAAGGCTTCGTCGCACCAGGGCCACCAGTCGATCGGATTTTCGCTGTGTTTCCGCAGGTAAAGGCTTTGGGATTGAGCAAGACGGTTCACCATAATCAAATATACTTTAACTCGTACTGAGTAAGCTTGTCAGTTATTTAGCAGTTTAGCGCGATCTGTTTTAATTAAGTTGTGGCGACAATCATGTTTTAATATTATCACTGCTTATCTCAATATAAAATGAATTTATTATCCCGAAGACTCTTCAATATCCGCCTCGGACAATTTTTGTTAAGTGCCGCAGTTCCTCCTGTCATTTCAAAACAGCGTCAATCCGAACCATCGCAGCCAGCCGAAGCATCAACAAAACCTGCATTAAAAACTAATATTAACCAAATTTCGAGCAAAAAAGTAATTCCCGAAGTAGAATTATTTGTGCCGACTTTTTTAGGTAACGACCAGCGCCGTTTCTACGGTAGAGGCATTCCGAAAAGCTTGAAGTTAATCGACAAATTTGAGCTAGGAAGCGGACGGACTTTTCTGGGAAGGCGATCGCAAATTTGGAGCGGCGCGGGTTGGACTGGACAGCCAACAATTACCAGAGACCGAGACAAAACTTATTTAATTATAGGTTCGTTCGACCACTATCTGCACAAAATAGACATGGCGACCAATAAAGAAGTTTGGCGCTATAAATTTGATGATATAATTAAAGGAAGTTCAACAATTTATATCGACACAACAGCCAACGCCGAGAATAGAATAGTAATTTTGCAAGGCAGTCGCAGCGGCGGAGGTGGCAAAAATGTTGTGCCGAGTTTTCGGGCGATATCTTTTAGAACCGGCAAGGAACTGTGGAAGCTGGACATCAGGAAAACGCCAAGCTACAGTCAGGATAATGATAGCAGTCCTTTGTATTTGGGTGATGGCGTGTTGTTCAATGCGGGCGAAAATGCGATCGGCTATTTTCTCGATAGTTCCACAAGCAATGCCAAGCTCAAACAAGGAATTAAACAGCCAAAGATATTGTCAGAAGTACAACTTTATGCAGCGGCAGATATCGGCAAGCACGGCGGCAACTTGGTAGCAGAATCATCACCATCTAGGCTAAAAAATAGAATATTTATAGCCGCTGGTTCCGGTCATATTTACGGTATTAGCATTGAAACAAAAAAGATTGTGTGGGATTTTTATACTGGTTCAGATTTGGATGGAAGTGCTGTAATTTCTAAATCTGGTAAACTGTTTTGTGCGATTGAAAAACAATACATTCAGGGCAACGGCGGAGTCCTCAAACTCAATCCTAACAAGGAACCGAATGCCAGTGTCGAATGGTTTTTGCCTACCGGAAACCGCCGACTTTCTAGTTGGGAAGGTGGGATAATTGGTTCGGTGGCGTTGAACGACGAGTACAATCCTGGGGGGTTTCCAGCGCTGTTTGCCACAAATGCGATCGACGGCAATTTGTACATCGGTTCCCAAGATATGATTACAGGTAAAAAGAATGCTGTGCCTTGGCGAAATCAGTCTTATGATACTCCGATAATAGTCTTTAAAAAAGAGATTGGCTCTTCAATTTCAACTCCGATTTTTACCGATGGCAATAAACTAATTAGTGCTGGATACAACGGTGTTTATTTGTTTGAATTGAAGTGGGAACGAGCGAAGTCTGGAGATAAAAATGCTTTGAAAAATGCTAAAGGCGAGTTTTACCGTTTGAAAGTAAAAGAATCGGGGAGATTTAAACCTGGTTTATCCTTTGAGGCGACACCTGTAGTTTGGGACGGAATTGTCAGGATTTGCGCGAGAGACGGGTGGATGTATACTTTAGGTTAGTCAATAGTTATTGGTTATTGGTTGTTGGTTGTTGGTTATTGGTTATTGGTTATTGGTTGTTGGTTGTTGGTTGTTGGCATTACTACCAATTAGCAATGCCCTTAGTCCAATGCCCTTAGCCCAATGCGTCAACTCAAATGTCCGGGTGTTGAAATCCGCCAATGTCCCCACCTGCCGTTTAACTGCGGTTATCTCTATCATAGAAAGGATATCAGGAATTATAGGAAACTTGTTATATGGCGACTAATGACAGTCAAATTAATCAAATTTACGGTTCGGAGGATGCTCAAGGTATTTTACAGCTTGCGATCGCCCGCCGACAAGACGAAGGCGAACTTTCCCGAGTCCAGTTGTTCGAGATTGCAGCGGAATTGGGCATTTCCGAACAGGATATCGTGGCTGCGGAACAGCAATGGTTAGCCACCAGAGGAGAAGTTCAAGAAAAACTGGTTTTTAACACTTACCGTCGTCGCAAATTGCAGAAAAATGTGACAAAGTACGGCATTATCAATAGTTTTCTAGTTTTGTTTAATCTAGCAGGATCGCACGAGCTTTCTTGGTCGCTTTTCATTTTACTAACGTGGGGCTTAGGATTGTCGCTGAATGCTTGGAATGTTTATCAAACTGAAGGGGAAGATTACGAACAAGCGTTTCAGCGGTGGCGTTTGAAGAAACAGGTGGGAGAGTCTATTGGTACTGCAACGAATAAGTTTATGAAGTGGTTGCAGTCATAAGAAGATTGGGCGGTTTCAACCGCCGTTTTATCTACTCAGGATCGATACCCAAAGCTCTTAACTGAGCCGCCAGTCGATCGCCCCGCTGTCGTTCTTGCTCAGCTTGTTGTTGAGCCAATTCTTTCTCCTGTTGCTCTTGTTCGGCACGCTGTTGTTCGCGATCGGCACGCTGTCCCTCTTGTTCGGCTCGTTCTCCACCCGTCAGCAACAAATTGCCTTTTTCGTCCCAAAAACGCAACCAAGGCAATTCCGCATTTTGATACTGTCCTTGCCAAATTCCTAATTCTACACCCAAAGGCTCAATCGGATAGTGTCCGCGATCGTTGGCTGGCAATAACTGATAGTTACCTGTTAGCAACTGATACACTTCTACGCTGGCTCGACTCACTTCATAAATAGCGTAGAACGGCACGCGAATTGCTTGTTCGTAAACCCAATACTTGCCAGTCTTAGGAGTTGCATCTCGTTCTTCGGAGCCATTCCCCGAAACAAATTCGATGACAATTAAAGGTGCGATAACTTCGTACCACATCACGTAAGAACGCCGAATTTGACCGTCAACTAAGGGCGACACGTTGGGAACATAAAACCAATCGGGTGCTTCAGCTCCTTTGTCTGTCGGGTCTGTCAAACGCCAATAAATGCCGCAATCTTGACCTATGCAATATTGATTGTCCCGATGGCGCTGCTGCAATCGCGGGGTGATGGCATCAGTCAACAGAATGCTTTGAGGATGCTCCTGAAAGTTTTTCACAAATGTACCGTCTTCGTCTGGCAGTTGAGTGTGGTCGGGAGGGCGATCGATTATTGGTGTATAGTTTGTATCTCCCTCGGATTCTGGCAGTTGAGTGTGGTCTGGCAGTCGATTTGCTATGGTCGAGGCTTTTGTTTTAGAAACAGTCATAGTCGTAACAGTTAATTAAATTTAGATTATTTATCAAAAATTCTAGCAGTTTGAGTGCTAAATCGTCACTATTTTAGTGTTACAAATTGCATCTCATCTTCCCTCGCGACAATATTCAGTTTTCACAAATTGTCTCAGCACTGGCGATAAACTGAACAGCGCCTGATTATCCTGTTCTTGTTTTTCAATCAATGCTCGATTTCCCAAAGATAGCAGCGCATTGCATAAATCGTCTGGCGATAATTGCACCTTCTCTATAATTTGAGAAATAGAAACAGGCTCGATTTCATTCGCGATGCAGCACATTACCTGTTTTTCTAAGTCTGATAGGCGATCGCACTGTTGCTGCAATCTTGCTTTCAATTCGTCTCCCAAGAATAGCGTATCATATTTCAAGAATTCGGCAACTCGCCCGCCAAATAATTCTTGAATCATGGGTGCAACTATTTTCAACCACAAGGGATTGCCTCGGTAATTGTTAATCAGGGTTTCGCATTTCTCCGGTTCGAGTAAACCTTTTTCTCGGAGTATTTCGCCTGCTGCTGCACCTAAACCGTTGAGTCGTAAGGTGCGAACGCGGGCGTTTTCTCTGTTTAATGCGACAATTTCTCTAGGCGCTTCCCAACTATTGACGATTAAGCAACTGTTGTGGCAAGTTTGACCAATACATTTGAATAGGGTGCTGTAATTTTCATATTCTGGTCGATAATTGCCTGCTATTTGTCCGCTGCTGAGAATTGTTTGTACGTCGTCTAGGATGATGAGGCAGCGGTGCGATCGCAATTTGTCGATTAGCAGCGATAGCAGTTCATCGGTGCTTGTTGGCAAAACCCCCCCTTCGCCCCCCCTTGCTAAGGGTGGGGATTGATTAGATAAAAATTTAAGTAGGCTTTTTAGGGTATTATTGAGGGTTGGGGATGTGCCGAGACTTCGCCAAATTACATATTCAAATTGATGCTGGATTTGTGGGAGGAGGTGAAGTGCGAGATTGGTTTTGCCAATTCCGCTGATTCCTAATATTGCGACTAGGCGGGTGCGATCGTGTACTATCCACTGTTGTAGGGTGGTGAGTTCGGATGTGCGATCGTAAAATGAGCTGATATCTGGTGCATCTCTTAAGTCAAGTCGCGGTTTCTGTTGCGTGTCGTCTTCATTTGAGGTTTGTGTTGGGGGTGAGTTTTTTGAATTTTTGGGATGGTATAAGGTTTCTGTGCAAACGTTGATGTTACCTTTGTTTTGTACAAAATTAAAATCACCAAAATTTGAAATTTTAGAAATTTGATACCTTTCCATCGCAGAGCTAAAATTGGATTTATTAATATCTTCCTCTAAGATTTTTGAAAGAATTTGCCATAACTTTGAGGCAACATTTCTGACATGGCGTTCAGTACAATGAACCTCTTTGGAAATTTCGGAGTATCTTTTACCTTGCCAAGTTCCACGCACTACTGCCTCTTGCATATCGTCTAGGTGTTTGCCCGTCTTAGTGAATACCAAGCCATTGGCAAACCTTAAAAGTTCTTGAACATCCATTAATTAGGCAAGTGTAGGAGATTTTATCTATTGTATCAGACTTCTTATGACATTTTATGACTAAAAAGGGCAAAATGTGACTTTTAACGGCTAGATGATTTTATTAACTCCTGACAAACTATGACATTTTTTACTTGACACTATAGATAAATTAACGTAAAAATATTCAATAACGGGCATCCAAGCAATAAATAAAACACAAAAATTAACCGGAGAAAAAATGCAAAAGCTGTTTATTTTACTTTTGTGCTTTATGCTAAGTTTCAGCTTAGGACAGTTTCCAGCCCAAGCTGCCTCAGTTGGTACTATTGGCAAACCCGTGATCCAGCAGGGATACAACTTAACAGTTAACGAGGTGAAAACTGGTCAGAATGACAGTGGAGAACCATACGTAGCTGTTGATGTAACGCTTGCTAGCGAGTCCGATCAGGGTGTAAGTGCGAATCTACTTTATGCCAAACTAAAAAGTGACAGTGGCTATGTTTATACTCCAACTTTCTTTGGGGTACAACCTGCACTAAATTCTATGAATGATCTGCCAAAAGGAGAGCGCGTTCGGGGATGGATTACTTTTCAAATCCCGAATGAAGAAGATAGCAGCAATTACACTTTTGAATACCAAGCTATCAGACTTTTGGGAAATTCGCCACGCCTAAGAGTCAAGCTTGACTGATAGTGAGCTTTCTTGATTGGTTCAACTTAGGGCTGACGCATCCAAATATTTTTATCAGGGTTTGAACCTTTCTCAGATTTCAGCAAGAAGCATCAAACCCTCAATTAACTGTTCCTTTATTGCCTGAGTGCGTAAGTTTTCAAACTTTGCTTTTCAGGTTAAAAATATTTACTCAGCGAGTATTTTTTATTATGAACAATCAAAATGACGGCAACCCGAAAAAGGGTAATTTTCCGTTAGCAATCGTGTTGGGGTTGGGGGCTATTGTAGTAATTCTAGTTATTGCAGGTTTAGCAGTGATGAACAAATCAGAAGTTACGACTTCAGCCTCTCCAACTCCTTCAGTTGCACTATCAGAAACTCCCTCTTCAACACCTTTGGCTGCGGAAACACCAACGCCATCGCCAACGGCTTCGGTTTTAGTACCAGAAACTCCATCTCCGAATGCGACGGCATCTCCATCTCCAACAGCTACGCCATCTCCGAATGCGACGGCATTTCCATCTCCAACAGCTACGCCATCTTCTTTATCTGTAAGTCAAGCTGTTGAGCGTTTAAAGCAAACAGGTGTATGTCCAGCTTGTGACCTTCAAGGTGCCGATCTTAAAGGAGTTTCCCTTAGCGGTGCTGACCTGAAAAATGCTAACCTGACGGGTGCTAATTTAGCGGGTGCCACGCTCGATGGAAATACAATTTTAACAGGAGCTAACCTCAGCGGTGCTAACCTAAGTACGGCTCAAATAGGCCCTACTAATTTTGATGGCGTTAATTTGAGTAAGGCTAACTTAAGCAAAGCTAGATTTTATCAGGGGCCTAGCCTAATCCGCGCTAATTTAAAAGGTGCAGATTTAAGTGGTTCAAATATTGAGAGTTCCGATTTTTCGGAAGCTGATTTAACTGGTGTTAACTTGAAGGATGCTCAGCTAGGAAGTGGATTAAAGTTGACAAAAGCAATTTTAGATGATGCTGACTTATCACTGGTTATCTGGCGAGGTTTGACAAATGAAATGGTTGATGGTGCTAGTTTTAAGAAGGCAAATCTCACAAGCTCTAACTTAGGCAACATGAAAGATTTTAAAAATGTAAATCTGACGGGCGCAACTATGCCAGATGGCACAGTGCATCCTTAAAAATCTGAGGAGAAAAGTTAGGGATTGTCGCATTTTCTACATTGTTTATAAAACATTGAGGGAAGATGAGAAACGATTTGAGTTGGCTTGAAATAATCTGGCTAGTTTTTGAAGTCATTTTTGAGTTCTTTGATTAAAAGGTGATTTCCTGTAAACATTTATCGAAAAGTGCGATCGCCCTTCCTTTCCTAAAGTGCGATCGCCTAAAAATTGACAATTCTAAAAATATAATTCCTCTAAATAGACTTCTGTTGCTTCTTTCAGATTGGCGATCGCTTCTTCAATTGTTTCACCCTGGCTAGCAGTTCCCACTTCAGGACATTCTGCCACATAAACATCTTCTTCCCAATAAACGATTGCTGTAAAGATACGAGGCATATTTTTTTGCAATACCTACTTAGTTCTTACTCTCATCCTGATTTTAGCACATCGGGCGAGATCCCTTTTTTCAGTCAAGCACGCGCGGCGAAGCTATTGGGTAGGGAATCGCCCTTTGATTAACTACCGATACTCAATTACCGATGCGATCGCTATTGCAATGTCATCCATAGTAGTAGTCGAAACTTCTTTGTAATTCTTGCCATTCTCTATCATCCTGGTAATGAATTAACATCACCTCAGCCTGTTCTGCTAAAATGCGCCGTCTCTCTTCAATGGGCAATTTCATAAACTCCCGACGGCTGGGATATTGAGCAACTGAAGGCATTTCTAAAACTTGATATTTAGATTGTATTTGTGTTTGAGACTGGTACAATGCTTCTATTCGAGATCCTTCCGCTACTTCCGCCACAATCTCAGCATCAATTTCATCTCGGTTAGCATGGTAATAAGTCAAAGCTGCATAGACTTAAGTTAGAGTTAAATGCCCGATGCGAGAGGCAATTTCTTCTGCGGTCAAACCTTGCTTGTACCAAATAGCAATGCGACGGACTGTAACACTTGTTCCAGCAATGATTGCACCGCTACCATGTATGTCAGGATGATGGCTAATGAGAGTGCCAATATCGGTGATGGTTGACAAGATTTTTTCCTCGCCAATTTCTGATTGTGCTCCGATCTAGGATAGCACTTTCTGAGCAAGCGCGATCGACCTTTCTTTAGAAGACCGGGCGAATTGAATTCGCGTCTATACAGACAAAACCCGGATGGTGCGCGGGTTGAAGAACGGGCAATGAAATATTACGTTATTCTCTCTTAGTCCGCAGAGGCGGACATTGTTTGTGTAGACGCGGTTTCAACCGCCGTCTTATCTTCGTTTTTGTAGGCGCGGTTTCAACCGCCGTCTACATCTGTACCCAAAAAACCTAATTTTGCTCCGACGAATCCCCATTAGCAGCATCTTTAATCACAGGATTAATTAAGGTCGATCGCCAACCTTGCCGAACTTCCGAACTCAAATACTTATTCTGCACAACCTGCCACTTTTGCCAAGCTTCGTAGCGCTTTTTCGCCAATAAATCCGCCAGTTGCGGCAACTCTTTTTGCAAATCGCGATCCACAAAATCTGTCAAAAACTCACCTAAAACTTCACAATCTTGAATGTCGCCCAAACATTCCTGAACAGCTTTGACATCTTCTACATAACCTTCATAACTCGGGCCGTAAAAATCGCCAAACAGATTCATCAAATAGCGAACCCGCTTGGCTTGCTTCCGCAAATCGTGCAGAATAGTTCCCTCCGCTGTTAACTTCTCTTCCACAGCCGACTCATTCAAACCATCACAAACTTTAACTTGGCCATCCTCATATTTTGTGCCCAGCAGCCAAGCCGGATGCAGAAAAAATTCGCTGACTTGAGGTAAGAGTAAATCTGGCAAAACCTCAGCAATTGGCAAATGTTCGATCGCCCGAAACTGCGGTTTTTCCAACCAATTTTCGATCGACTTTTTCAGCGACTGGTAATTTTTTTGTTCCAAAACAGCCCTCACCTTTTTCAAAGCCCGGCGCCGCTGTTTTAGCAAACTCGACAAAGCCTCATCTAAAACTTCCTGTTCTTCAGTCGGCAAATTCGGGTAATAGCGGTTTTGGAGACTTTCGAGCATCACATCCAAATCCCTGAGCGTTCCCAGAATCCGCCCCACTTTACCAATTTTGCGTTCTGAAGCTTCTTTTGGCCAATCTAAAACCGGAGCAAAACCCGTTACAGCCGATCGCAAACGCCGCAATCCTACCCGCATTTGGTGAAGTTCTTCTGCATCTTTGTCTTTGATAACTTCAGCCTCGTGCGCTATTGTTTTACGAAAATATTTCTCGATCGCACCAGAGGCTGCGTCTCCGAGAGTTTTAACTTTTGCTGATGTTTTTACGTTCATGACAAGTGTAGAGTCCACATCCCCGATCGATTTTAATTTAGATTTCAATGCTTTGCTAGTAAAGGGTTTATATCCTAGCACACAACCCAATTTATGACCTGATTCCATACATAAATCTTAATGTAAAGTGCTTGACAATTTATACAAAGTCAGCATTTAGCAAGTCTTCAATTCTCAAATCTAAAATCTAAAATAAAATTACCCTCCCTCGCTCTTGGGCAAATAAATATCCGATTTCTGGCGCGCTTTCCCAAACAAGTTAAGAGCGCTGCCAACCAACATTTATTCGGCAAAAAGTGAGAGAGGGTGCGATCGGGAGGACAAGTTTTAAATTAAATCAAGTCCAGCTTGTCCGAATTCAAAGAGGCAGTTTAGCCTTTCCAGTTCTTTTCAGATTGTTCGAGCACGTAGGTTACGAGATCATCGATTTGTTCGGGCTTCAAGCGGCCGCCAAAAGCAGGCATAGCATTTTTGCCCTTAATTACCTGAGTGGTGATAGCTTCGATGGAATTCATGCCGTACTTTTCCAGAGCATCCTTTTTCAAGGTTTTCATTGCCATAACCACGTTGCCGCCACCGATGTGACAAGCAGAACAGTTGGCGCTAAAGAGTTTAGCTCCGTTAGCAGCATCGCCGGCCAAAGCAGGGCGGCCGAAGCCGACGGTAAAAATTGCGATCGCTAACAGGGCGATCGATAAGAGTCTTTTCAACACAGTTCTCCTCTAATGGACACCTTTGAAGGTGATTCTTTAGTTATTTTACCTGTTTATTCAGGCACAAACACGCAGTCGCGATCGGGATTTTTCTAGTAATTTACACTTTTTGACAAAAAGCCGTTCAACTCTCCAGATTATCCACGCCCCAGCCCGGAGCCTTCTGAGCAGCCCGGAGCACAAAAGCAGCCAAATTTTCAATCTCATCCTGCTGCATCCAGCTTTCCGGCACTTGGCGGCACCAAAAAGTTTCCTCACTACCGTCATAAGTCATGGGTTCTCTCAGATACGCCACCAAACTATTGATGCTGGTGCGCGGAGGCGTTGCCCCCTCCAGAGCAGTCAAAGACAAAGATACAGTCGGATCCGGCAAAGTTGTTCCCCCAACATGACAGTTGAGGCAGCTTTGCTCAAACAACCGCTTACCGGAGGACAAATCCTCAGCCGAAAATAACCGAGTGTTTCCCTGTGCGTCCAATTCCAATGCCACAGGTTCGGTGACTTTCAAATAACGAGTCACGTAAGCATCAGAAGCAGCCAAGGCTGGTTGAGGTGCCAGCAGCACCAACGGCAAAATAATTAAAATTCCCAACAAAAAGCAGACAAAAACACCAGGACGCTGCATGACGCACTACAACCTTTTGCGATATCAATAAGTAACAAGTAAATTTTAGATTTCGGATTTTAGAGCGAAAAACGATCGGTCAGCAATGCTTGCCAAATCTCAGCCCTCTCCCAATCCAAAATCCAAAATCTAAAATTTAACATCAATTAACGAGCGCCTTTACCGCCAGCCCACTGCTCGCCAATTATTTTGGGCTGCAACAGAATGTGACCGGCAATCGCGTACAAATCCTCTTCTGAGAGATTTCTCATCTCAGCAAAAATATCCGCACTCTTCATGCTCGGATGCAGCTCGGAAATCTCCTCAAAGCCATCATAAGTGGTGGGATTTTTCATAAAGTCCACCAGCGACTCAATATTGTTGCGGGGTGGGTTGGCCAAAGCCAGAGTTTTGGGACTCAAATTTATGTTCTGGTCAGTTTTTGTCTGTCCCCCAGCGTGACATTGAGCGCAGGCTGAGTTAAACAGGCGTTTGCCTTGCTGAACTTGTTTGAGGTTCAGCACCACCGGAGCGCCCTTGTCATTTAAAGTCACAGTGCGAAGTTCCGGACTCAGTTCGATAGCCATCGCGCTGCTGACAAATAACTGAAATGTCAAGAATACAGCGGTCAGAGCAATGAAATATCTTTTAAGCATGGTTCTCCTTAAAAAAATCCGACAAATTATTGAACGCTAAAAGAGCGTAGGCGGCAAACAGATTGATCTTGAAAATTCCTTCCTGCTGCGACAATTGGCAAAAATTTGTGCAGCCGTACCCCAACGTCGAGGTAGAGGAATTTTGCTATCTAATCTGGAATCCCTTTTGAGTCGCGCCTTTTTTCGAGAGCGGACATAATTGCCTTAACATCTTCCAAAGCCAAACGGGTTTGAGGATGCTTGTAGGCAATTTCCAACTCGTCGCACAAGCGCAGCACGTCTTCAACAGGGACGTCGAAGTCCTCTGCTATTTCTGCGATGGATAGGTCTGCAAAACCCATAATTTTTAGGTCGCTGACTGGTCAAAATTGAGTTGACGGCTATTGACAGAAAGCTGGACAATTTAACAAAGTGGTGTTAGCTCCCAATCTGTTAGTTTGTTCTGAGATTTTGTTCGATCGCCAGCTCACTAACCACTAACTACCACTAAGCATTTTTGCTCACTCAAACTTCATAGCCCATCAACTTCCAACTAATATCATCCCATTGCCGGGTGTTTATTATCAATAGGACTTGAGCGCGCGGGGCTCAAAACCCGGTATTTGGCTGAATTTCTCGCCACCAAACTTGATGTTTTGCCAAGAAACCAGGGTTTTTTGGCAATTCCTCTGAGATTTTGGTCTTGGGCGGGCTCACCAACAGACAATCAGTCGATTTGAGATTTGAGATTTGAGATTTACTCCACAGATGCAATCTGGGGCTTGAACCAAAGTCTAAAATTTCGATCTCTTGACGACAAAAGTCATTTGGCGCTGCAGCTGAGCTTAGGGAGAAAGCTTGAGAGCGTGAGTAGGTGCGGGTAAAGCGTGGTGGCCCTCGCCGACATCGAGGGCTGGAAATTCCGATTTTGCCAAGAAAGGCTGGGGCTGGTGGAGAGCGATCAGTTGAGCGAGAGTTTTTTTTAATTGAGTCCGGGGTACGATCAAGTCTACAAAACCGTGGGCGAAGGAATATTCGGAAGTTTGATAATTTTCCGGCAGCTTTTCCCGCAGAGTTTGCTCGATTACCCGACCGCCCGTAAAGGCTACAGTAGCTTTTGGCTCTGCAATTATAATGTCTCCCAACATGGCAAAACTGGCTGTGACACCGCCTGTGGTCGGGTGGGTCAAAATTGGGATGTAAAGCAGTCTCGCTTCCCGGTGGCGCTCCAGAGCCCCGGAAATCTTGGCCATTTGCATCAGGCTGAGCATTCCTTCCTGCATTCTTGCGCCGCCAGAGGAGCAGACCACGATCGCAGGTAAACGTTCCCGCGTGGCGTGTTCGATGAGGCGGGTCAGTTTTTCTCCGACCACTGAGCCCATGCTGCCGCCGATGAACTGAAATTCCATGACTCCGAGGGCGACGGGCAAATTTTCGAGTTGACCAATGCCTGTTTGTACCGCGTCTAGGTGGCCTGTTTTTTCTTGAAATTCTCGCAGCCGATCGCTATATTTTTTGCGATCTCGAAATTTTAGGGGATCGGTGGCGTGGAGACCTTCGTCAAGGGGCATCCAGGTATTGGGGTCAATCAACTGTTCAATGCGATCGTCGCTGTAAACTCTGATATGATGCCCGCATTCCAAGCAAACCATTTGATTTGCTCGCAGGTCTTTGGTATAACTTAGCGCGTCGCAAGCCTCGCACTTATTCCAAAGCCCGTCGGCAATTTCCCGTTCCGGCCGTTCTTGAGAGTTCGGTACAGATTTTCTTCGATTTGCAAACCAATCAAATAGAGACATTAAAACTTGGTAATTGTTAACTGTTGACTGTTGACTGTTAATTGTTGACTGTTGACTGTTGACTGTTAGATTCGGGTTCCTCTTCAATGGGACTGATGAGGAGCGATGCAGTCCGCTGGTCTTCTGGAAGAACTTGCAAAGCTGTAGCACTTCCAGCTCCTAAATAAGATGCTACGCCCAAGTCAACGATGCGAGCTGGGATTTGATGAGCAGCTAGGATCTGCTGCATTAATTCCGCTTCCCAGCGAAAGCTAGTAGTTGTAAGTGTAATCCAAGACACGGAACAATTTTACCAATTATTGAGACAATGTTATGTTCGATCGCGCCGGAGTACCGACATATCAGAAAGTAAAATTCGGGAAAAATAACTGCAAGTAAGTAGATAAGATCGCTTCGCCCCACAGGGCAGTAATTGCTGCACCGAGGGCCAGAAACGGGCCGAAAGGCATGGGTTGACGCCGATCGAGCAATCGGAGGGCGATCGCCCCGCCGCCGACAAAAGCTCCAGCGAAACAGGCGATAAATCCCGCTAACAGCAAGTATTTCCAGCCCAGCCAAGCTCCCATCAAAGCTGCCAATTTGGTATCTCCCATCCCCATAGCAGTCTGCCCGAAGCTGATCGAACCTGCAAGTCCGATCGCATCAAACAGCCACAACCCGACAACTGCTCCCAGAATACCGTCGAGTACCAGATAGTGTACCGAGTCGATCGGACTAAAAGTCGGCCACCAACCTTTCGCCACTTGAAAAACCAATCCGAGCACCAAGCCCGATCGAGTTAAAGAATTGGGCAAAGTCATTGTATCGCAGTCAATCAAAGATAAAGCCAATAGCCAGCTAAAAAAAGCCCAAAACCCCAGAGTTTTTACTGTTATCCCAAACCGCCAAAAAATGAGCAAAAACAGCAAACCCGTAGCTGCTTCTACCAGCGGATAGCGGGCAGAAATCCGACTGCGACAGTGATTGCAGCGTCCCCGCAGCCACACCCAACCGAACACGGGTATATTTTCGTAAGTTCTGAGTTGATTTAAACATTTGGGACAGCGAGAGGGAGGGTGTATCACCGACAAACCCGCAGGCAACCGATAAACTACCACATTCAAGAAGCTGCCGATCGCCGAGCCGACAACAAAGACGATCGCGGTGACAAGGACATTAAAGATTATTTCCATTAAGTTGTTATTTGTTATTTGTTAGTTGTTATTTGTTATTTGTTAGTTGTTATTTGTTATTTGTTAGTTGTTAGTTGTTAGTTGTTATTTGTTGTTGGTTGTTTTTTATGGTATCTGGCATTAGTAGCAACTAACAATAACAAATAACTGATGACTGCTTACTACTTACTAATTACTGATGACCAATTTCCCAAGTATCCCAAATCCGTATTGTTTACCCCCTTGATGATTGAACCGCGAAGACGCGAAGAGCGCGAAGAGAAGAGTCAGAAGATAAAGGTATAGCCTTTCTGTGCTCTCATAGGAGGTACTATCCGGGATAGGCCAAACCGGCCAAACCGGGCATACCTCACTTTTGTGAGAACCGCTATAATAATAGCAAAATCCGAGTTGGCATGACTGATGACTAATGACCGATGACTAACAACTAACAACTAATAACCAACAACTAACAACCAACAACTAATAACCAACAACTAATAACCAACAACTAATAACCAACAACTAACAACAACCAACAACCAACAACTAATAACAACTAACTAATAAAAAATAACTAATACATTTGAGATTCAATTTCGTCAAAAGTAACAAAACGTTCACCGGGCAACAAAACGGGCTGCGAAGCAAAAATTAGCTGACCTCGATTGCTGCCTAGACTAACAACTACACCCGCAGGACGCTCCATCTGCTCGGAATGCACTTTCAGATACATACCATAGGCCGATCGAGCTACTCGGATCAAATCAGGAGCTAGCAAGCCGTGACTTTGGGAAATTTCTATCCTAGGTTGGGAGTTAGGCTGGTATCTGGTCACTGGAAATTTATGATAATGGTATTAGTCTAGCTGCCGCATTCTCGGGTTTTTCGGGGCGGATATCCATAGCTGAGATTGATTGTGGGCGATCGAGCAAACCGACGAAACCATCGAGAAATTGTTTCTATCTTTAGAGCCAGATATTAATCAAAATTCTAGCGTTCCTGAAACCTTGTTTGGTCATTATTGCGGTACGAGCCGACCGGAAGATAATCGCTTAATTCCCTCCATCGCCCCACTTTCTCCAAATTTATCGTTCTTTTCGCGGGCAATTTTCAAAGCTTGCTCGTAGGATTCGAGAGCTTTAGCAGATTGACCGAGACTTTCATAAATCTCGCCCATATTGTTGAGCAACCTTCCGATACTTGTCTTGTCACCGATTGCTTCCAACATCGGTATCGCTTGCTGAAAATAGATCAGCGCTTGAGTATCTTTACCCTGTTTGCGACAGGTAAGTGCCATGTTGTTGAGGAGGCGGCCCACGCCAGCCCTATCTCCGATTTCCCGGCGAATTGCTAAAGCTTGGTGGTAAAATTCCATCGCTCTGTCAAAATCGCCGATGTTGTAGTAAACGCCGCCCATATTGTTGAGGGTACGGCCTAAATCTCGTCGATCGCTCTGTTGGGTGCGAATGACCCGCGCTTGCTGGTAAAATTCGATCGCCTTAGCATATTCTGCCTGTTCTGCGTACACGGCCGCAATGTTATGGAGTGCTTCTCCGATTTCAACTTCGTCGTTGACAGTTTTGGCAAGTTCCAACGCTTCTTCGTGCTGTTTCAGCGCTTCGGGAAATTTGTCGGAAATCCGGTTGATGAAACCGATGAGATTGAGGGTTTGAGCGAGGCGGCGCGCATCGCCTATTTCTCGGTGAATGACTAAAGCTTGTCGCAGAACTTCCAAAGCTTTGGACTTTGAACCCATTTCGCCATAAACTTCTCCCAGGCGGTTGAGGATTCTGCCGATTTCGGGTTTGTCATTTTGTTGCTTGCGAATTGCCAAAACTTGTTCAAAAGTCTGGATTGCTTCGATAAACAAACCCTCGCGGTGCTGTTTTACTCCTGTTTCAAAGAGTGTGTCTGCTTGCGTGTTGGGTTCAGTTGCCTGGGCGCGATCGCTTTTTTGAACCAGCCTTGCATTTATAATAGGGGCAAAGGCCACAGCGTCTGAGATTGCCAGCAGGCTGAGTGCGGGAGATACAACAATACTTATAGCTGCGACATAGCTGAAGTTGTAAGAGCGGCGGTACACCGATCGAGTCCTCCTAGAGCCAAGTTATAACTATTAAGATAGAGCTTTTTGGCGTGTTCGTCCTAATTTTTTTCTCAGTCGCGCCACTGGCTATACCAATTTCCCGAAATAATGCAACTCGCTTGCAAGCTGCAAACCCATACACAATAAGTCATTCCCAATTTTTTAATCAAAAACCCCAAATTTCAAATCCCATAGGTTAGCTGTTGTCTTGCCAGAGTGCCACAATCAGCGGCATATTGGTGAGAACCCGGATGACAGCCAAGTTTTCGATCCGCTTTGCAATTAGTTATTGGTTATTGGTTATTGGTTATTGGTTATTGGTTATTGGTTATTGGTTATTGGTTATTGGTTATTGGTT
>NZ_JAUBTX010000092.1:0-7895 GCF_036705185.1 Microcoleus sp. B4-D4
AATTGGGAATTGGGAATTGGGAATTGGGAATTGGGAATTGGGAATTGGGAATTGGGAATTGGGAATTGGGAATTGGTTATTTGTTATTTGTTATTTGTTATTTGTTATTTGTTGTTTGTTATTTGTTGTTTGTTGTTTGTTATTAGAGAAGCTACTAACCAATAACTACTAACCAATAACTACTAAACAATAACTACTAACCAATAACTACTAACCAATAACTACTAACTATGCCCAATTCCCAATTCCCCATTCCCAATCATAGTTAAAAATACACATCAATTTGCGATCGGCCTGTCGTCTTCAGCCAATTTTGCACCTCAATGTAATTGTTCGGCGCTAAGCGAATAGCCTCTTTCCAATAATCTGCAGCTTTATCAAACAACCCTTCCGCCGCTTCCACATTGCCAGATTCCTTTTCCTTTTCTCCTTGATAGTGGTAAATCACAGCAATATTATTCAGCGCCTGCGGCATTCTCGGATTCAGTTCCAGCGCTTCGCTGTAATACTCCAAAGCTTGCTCGTGTTCGCCGTTGCTAGTATGGATCAGGCCCATATTGTACAACACGTAACTGCGATCGTAAGGATCTTCTTCCAGCTTCAGCGCTTCATGATAATTGTCCAGCGCTTCAGCATATTCGCCATCAGCTTGAGCCGACATACCATCTCGATAGTAAGCAAAAGCTTCCTTCGCCTGCTTTTTCGCCGGCATAATCTTCAAGATAATATCGGCCATTACCGTGAAACTTTTGTCAATAAAGTTATCGTTGCGTTGAGTTCTGGGCATAATTCGATTCTTTGGTTAACGGCCAATCAAAAATATTAGCCTGTAAAGTTTTCCTATTAAGAGTTTTGCGACTGTTTCGGTTCAGTCCGGCCGCCGACGCTTGCAAACGCTGGTGAGACACAACTGCAAACCTGAAAACACGCGCTTGCGAGGTGCAAAAGAGTGCAAATCCCATCCATTTTAGATAACTCTTGCCAAACTTGGTAAAAAAAACCACATTTCTTTAACCTATTGACCGCACTCTACGGGCGATCGGGCAAAAACCTAGCAACATTTCGCCCCAAAGTCAAGAGCATCATCAAAAAAATTCATAAACCAGCGACTCAAAACCAGTTTGAATTCCCACAATATATAATATAAACAACCGGGTAATTTTCACAGAGAGAAACCTATGGCTCCGAATCCCACCATTATGCAAGCCGTCGAGCAACTTGGCTACCGCGTTACGGTTGGAGACGTGGCGGCAAAAGCTGGATTAGACGTTAATTTTGCCCAGCGAGAACTGTTAACCCTCGCCTCCGAAGCAGGCGGTCACCTGCAAGTAGCAGAATCCGGCGATATTGCCTACCTATTTCCCAACAACTTTCGAGATATTTTGCGAAACAAATTCTTTCGCTTGCAGTTGCAGGAATGGTGGCAAAAAATCTGGAAAATTCTATTTTACCTGATTCGAGTATCTTTTGGCATAGTGCTGGTAGCTTCCATCCTCTTAATTTTTGCGGCCATCACGATGTTACTCTCCAGCATGAACAGCGACAATAACGGCGGAGGCGGAGGCGGAGGCGGAAGCGACGGTAACAGAGGCGGCGGATTCTTCTTTTTTCCGTACTTCTGGAACGAGTTACCCTGGATATTTTACTGGAACCATAACGAACCTTACTACCAGCAGCAATCGCGCTTAAGCGGCCAAAAACCCCAGATGAGTTTTCTGGAAGCAGTTTTCTCCTTTCTATTTGGAGATGGCAATCCAAATTACAATTTAGAAGAGCGCAAGTGGAGCGATATTGCCACCGCAATTCGCAACAACCGAGGTGCCGTCGTCGCCGAACAAATAGCGCCCTATCTCGACAATCTCGGACAAGGATACGCGAGAGAATACGAAGAATATATGCTACCGACTCTCGCGCGTTTTGACGGCCGCCCCGAAGTCAGTCCCGAAGGACAAATAGTCTACCATTTTCCGCAATTGCAAACCACAGCAGTTCAAAAAAATCCTCAACCAGTAGGAGCTTATTTGCGAGAAATGCTGTGGCGTTTCAGCCACGCCAGCTCCGGCCAAGTCATGCTCGCGGCGGGGTTAGGAGCCGTGAATCTTGTCGGTGCGTTAGTTTTGGGGAATTTATTAACTAAAAGTGCGATCGCCAGTGGATTTATCGGTTTCGTCAGCGGTATTTATCCACTACTGCTGATTTACGGCATCGGATTTTTGACAATTCCCTTAATTCGGTACTTCTGGACTCAGTGGAAAAATAGCAAGATAGAAACCCGGAATCAAGAGCGGCAGCAGCGAGCCATGTTATTAAACCAACCAGATGCCAACTTGCAGCAAAAATTAAGCTACGCCCAGGAATTTGCAGCAGAAAACCTACTGACGGGAGAAGATTTAGCTTATACAACAGAAACCGATTTAACCCAACAAGAACTAGAACAGTCAGCAAAAATAGATGCCGAATGGCAGCGGCGAATCGATGGAGTTTAGATTTTCTATTTGACGATTTGAAATTAATTAATAATTTTGAGTCAACATCTAAAATCCGATGAATATTAGATTGAGCTAGGTCAAGTTTGCTGTACCAAAGACTGCTTCGTACTCCTAGCTTTTTTGACAATTTTAGGACGTTTAAAAATCAAACAATTTTGGTCGTATTTCGAGTCATGGCGCATAGCCACAAGTTCCCAACCCTCCTCCCCCAACTGATTGATAAATAGATGCAGCGATCCTTGTTTCCAATCTCGCAATTCCTCACCATTTACATATAAACTAATCAGCTTATTGCCAAAGGGATACATATTTGCATCCACAAAAAAATACTCCCACTTTTGCATAGTTATCCTTAATGTAGTTAGTCATTGGTCATCAGTCATTAGTCATTGGTCATTGGTCATTAGTCATTAGTCATTAGTCATTAGTCATTAGTCATTAGTCATCAGTCATTAGTCATTTACTCATTACCAGGCTCTGCCTGGTAATGCAGACCCGGAGGCTCTGCCTCCATCTTCGCAGCCGACGACGAGGCAGAGCCTCGCTTACATGGGTTCCCTGGCAGAGCCTGGGAACCAGTGAAAAGAGCCTAGGAACCAGTTCAACCAGTAAAAAAAATGCGGCGTTGCAAAACACAGATTCTCCCCTCCCACTCTCCCTGCTTCCCAGCAGTTACTGAACAGCAATTCTAGCCAAAGCAGCGCCCCGGTAATAGTGCAACAAAATCTGCTGGTAGCCGTATCCCTGCCTGGCCAAATTGTAAGCTCCCCACTGGCTCATGCCAACACCGTGACCGAAACCTTTGCCAGCAACTTGAAAACTCGTAGGAGCTTGGCCGCTGTTCTTGGCGCTCCCGCCTGCATACTGAGGAATCACCGTAAACCGCGTGCTCCTCAAACTCAGAACCCGACGCAAATCTGCCCCAGTCATCACTCTAGAACCGCCATCTCCCACAACTTTCATCCTCAAAACGCTGCCGTAAGCGGTAGTGCGTTCTGGCTTCATCGAGATTACGTTACCGACACCGGAAATCTTGCTGCTGATTTGAGCGCGGGAAAAATTTTCTTTCCACTGATAAACCGGCGCGCCTTGGTCGAAGTCAGGAACACCGCGCAGGTAAGGCAGGGGTTCCGTCCAAACATCCTCAACATTTTCGGTATGTCCGCCAGATGCCGAGTGGAAAACAGCTAAAATAATCTGACCGTTGTAGGTGAGAACTTGACCTGCGGTGGCATCGACTGCGCTATAAGTACCCGAAGATTCTGTTTGCAGTCCTTTGTAAACCTGCGAAGACTGAGTGTCGTCCACATCGTAAAGGTCGGTTTCGCTTTTGAGGCGCTCGTGGATAGCGTAGGAACGGGCAGCGACTGCTTGGGCTTTTAATGCCTCTAGAGGCCAATTGCCGCTCATTTCGGCACCCAGAACGCTGTAGAGATACTGTTCGATATCGACGTAGTTGACTGCTGTCAGGCCTCCTTTTTCGGGAATTACAAGGGTGCGTCCGCGATACCACCGATCGCCAATCCAAACATACCCGTTCCCGGTCGGCTCGATCCAAATTTGATTGGCGGCCCAGCGTCCGATGGCCACTTTGCCCGATCGAAATTGAGCCGATCCAGAACTGTTGGCAGACAGTTCGCCCAAATTGCGCCCGCTACCGTCGCGGATTGCAGCCTTAGTAGAACTGCCGACTTTGATCTGACTTGCGCCGTCTTGTACCGCCACTCGCAAGATCAGCGCCGCCTGTGCTGGGGCTACCATTACCAGCCAAAACAACAGAGAAATCCAAAAGTAGCGTTTTGTTAATCTTGAAAGAAGCGAAGCAAATAACACTCCTGGCTGCATTTAAAAAATTTCCTCCTGTGCTGTACGAGTTTGAGAATTTTTAAGGGGAAGGTTTGGTTCTGGAAAAAGGAAGGAGAACGGCAGAAAGAAAACGTTAGAATTGGGTTTGGCACTTTGTGCGCCTGTCAAAAAAGATTGGAACGACTCGATGCTCGCAGCAACAGCGATTTATCCCGGTTCCTGCCTGCGACTATTTCATTCAGGTCGGATTTGCCGCACTCTGGATATATGTAACATATTTTTTAAGATTTAATTGAGGTGATTTGACTCTTGCAGATTACATTTCTCGGAACTAGCTCCGGCGTGCCGACGCGATCGCGCAACGTTTCCAGCATCGCCCTGCGTTTGCCTCAGCGAGCGGAACTCTGGCTGTTTGACTGCGGCGAAGGAACTCAGCATCAGTTTCTGCGAAGCGAGCTCAAAGTCAGCCAACTGAGCCGTATTTTCATCACTCACCTGCACGGCGACCACATTTTCGGCTTAATGGGTTTGCTGGCTAGCTGCGGTTTGGCGGGGAATGTCAAGCGCATCGATCTTTACGGGCCTCCGGGACTAGAAGAATATTTGCAAGCTGGCGTTCGCTATTCTCAAACTCATTTTTCTTACCCGGTAAAGATCCACAAAATTCAGCCGGGAGTTATCTATGAAGATGACGAATATATTGTTAGTTGCGCTCCTTTAAAGCATCGAGTTACTGCTTTTGGTTATCGAGTAACTGAGAAAAATCGTCCCGGACATTTTGATGTAGAAAAAGCCAAGGCTGTGGGTATTCCTTCCGGGCCAATTTACGGGCAATTAAAACAAGGAAAAACGGTAAAATTATCGGACGGGCGACAGTTTCAAGGTAGTGATTTTTGCGGCCCGGATCAAATTGGGCGG
This sequence comes from Microcoleus sp. B4-D4, assembly GCF_036705185.1. NCBI lineage: Bacteria > Bacillati > Cyanobacteriota > Cyanophyceae > Oscillatoriales > Microcoleaceae > Microcoleus > Microcoleus sp. B4-D4. Next base: position 5,214 of record NZ_JAUBTX010000092.1, read on the forward strand.
AAGTTTGTTTATTGTACAGACACAGTTTTTTGTGACGGGGCGGTGGAATTGGCGAAGGATGCCGATTTGTTGGTGCACGAAGCGACTTTTGCCCATCAAGATGCTCAAATGGCCTTCGACCGACTGCATTCAACCTCAACAATGGCGGCTCAAGTTGCTTTGCTCGCTGGGGCAAAACAATTAATTATGACGCATTTTAGCCCGCGTTACGCTCCGGGAAATGCGATCGTCCTAGATGATTTGCTCAAAGAAGCCCAGGCTATTTTTCCGAATACAAAAATGGCCTATGACTTTTTGACTTACGAAGTGCCCAGGCCTGTTTAAAAGTAGGGTTAATCTGGGCTGAGATATTCACGTAAAAACTGAGACTAATTAGGGGGGTGAGCAGGAGTTATAATGAAACTACCCAAATCTCTAATATTCACATCGTTCAAAAGGAGCAACACTGTCAGCAAAAGATTACTATCATCCAGTTGTGAAACAGGCGCTTGTTAAAGCTGGCTGGAAAATTACTCATGACCCATTGTTAGTGAAATGGGCCAAGCGAAAACTATTTGTCGATCTCGGAGCAGAAAAACTGATTGCTGCTGAAAATAATCAGTCTAAGATAGCTGTTGAAGTTAAAAGTTTTATCAGTGATTCTAAAATTTTATATTTAGAGAAGGCTTTGGGACAATACATTCTTTATCAGAAAATTTTAGAACAAACTGAACCGGAAAGAACTCTCTATCTTGCTATGCCGGTGATGTCTTTTGAGGAGCTTTTTATTGAAGATAAATTTGCCGATATTTTATTGGTAGATAATCATTTAAAGTTGATTGTTTTTAATCCACAAATGGAGGAGATTGTGAAATGGATACCATAGCAGATTGCCGCCAGATTGTTAAAGGAATTCTTAATGAATATTCAGGTTTTTTAAATTCTGAAATTGAGGTACAAAGTCAAGTAATTTTCGATTTAGAAAACGATCGCTATATGTTACTTTCGATGGGATGGTTTCAGGGGAGAAGAATTCACGATTGCGTCATACACATGGATATTATCGACGGTCAAGTTTGGATTCAAGCGAATAATACCGATCGCTCGATCGCTGAAGAATTAGTAGCAGCAGGAATTCCCCCTAAGTTAATTATTTTAGGACTTCAACCGCCTGAAGTAAGAGCTTATACAGCTTATGGCGTACCAAATTCAATACAGTCTCAAGAATTATTGCAAGTGGGTTAAATAATGAAGAATGCGTTATGTTAAAGTGTAATCAACAAGACCAATTTTGCACCATACCGCACGGGAATCAGCGCTATGTCGATTTCTAAACCTGAAAAGCCGCAGTCTTTAAAACCGATTAATTCCGCCGATCTGCAAATGCGAGCGATCGCCTACAGTTTAGATACTTTAATTCCAGGTTTATACATTTGGCTAGGTGCAATCAAAATTCGGATTGGAGGTAGTTTACCAGAAGACAGTTATCCGGGGACAATTCACAGTCCAATTGGGATTGCTTTAGTGATCCCTGGATACCGGATTTATAGCACGTATCAAGGTAGTTATGACCCTTGATAAGCATCAGCTTGATGGTATCCCTCAAATTACTGCGAAAACTTTGCCATCTACAGAATTTGGCTCTTCCGTACTTATTGTGCTAATTCTTTAGGAAAATGCCAAAATAGTAATGCCCGTATTTCAAAGTTTCTCAAATTTCTAAATCCAAAACCACACCTTTTTAATAGCTTTAATTTAGTATTAATTCCTTCTACTATCCCATTAGTTGTTCTTGATTCAAAATAGCCCACAATCTCTCCCAACCATCTTTTGATTGTTTCTACACTTTTTTTATAGTATGGTTGTGCCTTTTTTAACCAATCTGTTAATTCTAATATCCCGTCACCCAAATTATTGCTTTTTTCAAATAAAGAGTGAAACTCTTCTTTTAAAGTGTGCATGGCTCCTACTCTTAGTGAAGCATCTTTTACTTGTTTTAATTTTACTTTATCTGCGTCAGATAAGTTATTTTCTGCTTTCAACAATGTATATTTACTGCCTTTTAAACTATCCAATAAATTAGCTCTTTCTTTCGCTTTTAGCGATGATGCTGCCTTTTTTTGCTCAATTCTCGCCTGAAGAAATTCCTCATGAATCATTTTGGTCACATGAAATCTATCTACTGTTACATCAGCATTCGGGCAAAGCTTTTTGACTAATGACTTATAATTACCCGTCATATCCATACTTACTTCTTTGATCTGGTTTAAGACTTTATCTCCCCATTCAAGCATCTTTTTTTTGATGGCTTCTTGTTTTATTTCGGCAACTAAGCCTATTAATTTATGTGTTGATAAATCTACTAATACAACTATAAATTTTCCTTGACTTTTCACTAAACTAATTTCATCTATGCCGAGTTTTTGTAAGTTTTTTACATCAACAGGTAATATTTTATTCGCTACATTTTTTACCATTGACCAAACTTCTTCTTCTGTTAATTTATTGTTTTTAGCCACGTTATTAATGTCACTATGAACAACTTGTTCAGTAATACTTTGTGCATATCTATTCGTGAAATTTTTCTTTTTTTCGACAAAATCTAAGCTTTCATTAAAAGGTTTATGGTAGTCCTGCATAGCAAGGAAAGTCCAGGGTTTTAATTGATAGATAAACTGGCGTTATACTCATGAATAAAATACC
>NZ_JAUBTX010000015.1:0-116767 GCF_036705185.1 Microcoleus sp. B4-D4
TATTCTCTCCCGGCGCGGTGGCTCTAGTTCTTCTTTTGCCACCGTTCTCATCTTTGGTTAGTCTAAACTACAGTTAAAAAGGGGGGGACAAGAATGCACTCAAAGTCAACCCCTACTCCCCTTCTTAAGGGGGATTTAGGGGGATCTCCGGGGCATAAATATGTTAAGTAAACCGTATTGAATTATGACTAATCGATATTGACAAAAACGATCTCGCCCTCAATCTTTACCGGATAAGATTCCAGCGAATCCGGTGAATTCAAACACTTACCAGTATCTAACTTAAACCTAAATTTGTGAAACGGACAGGTAATGATGCCACTATCAACCTTACCCATATCAATGGGATACTCTAAATGCGTGCAAGCATTGCGGTAACAAGTGACATTTGCGCCTTGGCGATTCAAAATCAGCGAAATATCCTCAACTTTTACCTTCAAAATATCCCGTTCGGGAATCTGATTTAGTGCTGTTATTTCTACCCACATAAATATTTATTCTCACAACTAAATTTGTCTGGATTTACACAAAACTTCTATATGTAGGGTGCGCGCTGCCCACCTTACGGCGATCGCAACTAATTCACGATCGCCCGTCGGATGCGATCGCGAAAAGCTCTCAAAGTCGGGCTTCTCCCCAGAGTTATGCCTCGCTCGACAAACTCAGCTATCAGTTCAACAATCGGCAATCCTGGAAAGATTGGGCTGCTGGGAAAATCAACATATTTCCCATTTTGTAACACGTTAATTCGCAGTTGGTTATTTTCATACCGCCACAATTCAGGAACTTGCAAAGCTTCATAAGCATCCAGTTGGGTTTTAGATGTGACATCGATTTCAATTGCCAAATCGGGAGGCGGATCTACTGTCAAATCTACCCGCCGTTTTCCTCGCATCGCCTGATGGTTTTGGATATAGAAACATTGGTCAGGTTCTACACCACTTTTTTTTGTTTCTCGCTTAAATGTAGTCGATCCAAAGCACTCGCAATCTATTTCTAATTCTTCTAGCAATATCTTCACCATATCGCCGATTAGTTCTTTATTTACCTCATGTTCCGGTAAAGGCATCCGCATCTCCAACGATCCTTGATTGTAGGCTAATCGGGCGGCACGGTGTTCGCCCAGTTCTGCTAAAATCGCTTCAAATTCTGACCAACTAACATCGTGCAGCAACAATCGCTGTCCTAGGGGAATATCGAGTTGTCTGAGTTGAAGTGTCACCATAGTATGATTTGAGAAAGCTCTTTAAATAAAACTTAACTGATCGCCAAGTGCGCGCGAGCGTAGTTATCCCGTAGGGAATCGCCCTGCATTTCCAAATACCATATTCTACGGATGAATCTGACTCAAAATCAACCGCAACCTGTCATAATCATCCTTAAGCAAAACACTCAAACTCCTGCCCGCTTCCACCAACCAAGATCGATCGCGCATTCGCAACTGATAAATCTCCCGAATCGTCGCCGCCGTCAGCGCATCCACCGGCGCATTAGTCACCCCCAGCAGCGTCCTCAAAAAATCCAACTGCACAGTAAAATCAATCACCTCATCCGGTTCGCAACAATAAACCGCCTGGTGAATTTGCGGCGGGCGCGGCGGCAAATACTGATAAATTTTACCCCTCGACGGGCCGTTACCGTTGAACTTTTCCGGCGCAGTCTCAAACCCGACAATCGCCACTCTAAACTCGGTTTTGAGCATCGCAAAAATCTGCGGTTGTTCTTCCCGCAACTCTTCTAGCGACAAACCCAAGGCGCGAGCTCTGTGCACCGAGTCGATCGGGCTAGTCGTCGCGTAATAAACCACACCGTAGATTTGATTTTTCGACTCTTCATCCAGCGCCTTAACCCAACTTCCAAAAGGCGGCATCACCGGAAAACTCAAGTCATCCGGTTCCAAACATTGAGCCATAAATTCCGAAGTTGCCGTCTCGATTACCTCAGCAATGCGATCGGGATGGCGCTCTTTTGTAGCAAATTGGGGTAAAGGTAAACGCATAATTTTAGTCAGTTGGCAGTTGGCAGTTGACAGGAAAGCAGTTGGCAGTTGGTAGTTGGCAGTTGGCAGTTGACAGGAAAGCAGTTGACAGTTGACAGTTGACAGTTGGCAGTTGGTTCTAATTCCGAATTAAGCTGTTGCGACATTTAAATTGTATGTCAAAAAAAATCAAACAATTAGTGGGGTGTCCCGCCCGCCCTGAATATACAATAAACATCTCCAGAAAAGCCATTATGGAATAGGCATCCTGCCTGTTCCAGAATAATTATTGGAGAAGTCTAATTTAAATGTGCGAGAGCTTACCAATTCCAACTAAGAACTGCCAACAACTTTCCTGCCAACTAACAACTGACAACTAACAACTGACAACTAACTACTTCGCCCGGCCAGCCGTAGCATCCACAAGTTCCAACTGCGACAGCCGAAATGAGATCAGCTTGTCCCAGTTGCCGCCTTCAAACAATACCGCGACTTTCCCGTCGGTAACTCGCTGGACAAGTCCTTGAAAGCCGTAGTAAATCTCGCCCTTATCTTTAACTCGAACTGCCGAACCTGGAAAAATCATAATTGTTTGAAAGTTAAGTTTGACTGTTTATAGTTTACTGTTTTTTGGCGATCGAGACTTGAGCCTAAAACCCAAGGCAAAACCTCCCTCATCTGCTTTCCCAAGAACATCCCCCGAAGGAGACTAAAAGTTAGTTCGGGAGGCGCTGGGACTCAAGAAACCGGGTTTTTTATGAATCGGCAGGCTGCAACGAAGTAAACGTCACAAAAACCCGGTTTCTCGGCACCGATGCGTCCCCGACTAACTTTGTTAGGCTAAGGCTGCTACGGAAACCTTACCAGCAATCCTACCCGCGATCGCCCGCAACTCCCTCGCCGAAGCAGAATCCGGTTGTCCCACCACGATCGGCACACCAGAATCGCCACCTTCCCGCAGCGGAATTTCCAGCGGAATGCGGCCTAACAGCGGCACTCCCAACTCCGCAGCCGTCCTTTCCCCGCCACCGGAACCGAAAATATCATATTGCTTGTCAGGCATATCCGGCGGCACAAAATAGCTCATGTTTTCCACAATTCCCAATACCGAGACTCCCAACTGCTGGAACATCTTCAACCCCTTGCGGGAATCCAACAAAGCCACCGTCTGCGGCGTCGTCACAATTACCACACCAGCCATCGGCACCGCTTGCGCCATTGTCAACTGTGCGTCTCCCGTACCCGGAGGCATATCGACAATCAGATAGTCTAAATCGCCCCAATTCACCTGATAGAGGAACTGCCGGATGATCCCGTTCAACATCGGGCCGCGCCAAATTACAGGCTGGTCTTTGTCAATTAAAAACGCCATTGACACCAATTTGACGCCGTAGTTGAAAGCCGGTTCGAGGCTTTCCCCGCTTTTTCCGTCCCTAACCATCACTTTCGCGTCTCCCAAACCCAACATATTTGGGTCGTTGGGCCCGTAGATATCCGCATCTAGCAAACCCACCTTCGCGCCGGTTTGCGCCAGCGCTACAGCCACGTTTACCGCTACTGTGCTTTTGCCAACGCCCCCTTTGCCGCTGGATATGGCGATAATATTTTTGACTCCTTCTATTCCTTGGCGATCGGTCACTCCCTTCTGTTGCGGCGTTTCGGCTGTCACTTCCACCACCACTTTTTCGACTCCTGGCAACTTTTTGACCGCTTTTTGGCAATCTTCGACAATAAATTCTCGCAGCGGGCAAGCAGGCGTTGTCAGCACTAAAGTAAAACTGACTGTACCGCCGTCAATTTTAATGTTACGAATCATGTTCAATTCCACCAAACTTTTTTGCAGTTCGGGGTCTTGCACGGGTCGCAGGATCTCTAAAACTGAACTAATATCGAGTGTCTCGGGCATTGTGTTCTCCACCATAGCTCTGCAATTGGGTTAGCGAATTTTCGATCGCAATTTAAAGTATATTTTTGTTGCTATTTTTTAATGTATCTTCATTACGATCATTTGCAGACTTGCGGTGGCATAATTACAATGCCGACTGGATTGGGAAATCATCCCCCGTCTAAGACTCAAATCTGACAACAGAAATTCTTATGACAGTTTCTACCACACTTAAAACCAACTCTTCTGTGTTTTTGCCGCCCGCTGACTCTAGAGTTAGAGTCAGCCAATTTATGAAAACCCTACAAGATGAAATTTGTCAAGCCCTCGAACAGCTCGACGGTGGCAGCAAATTTAAGGAAGACTCTTGGGAACGCTCCGAAGGCGGGGGCGGACGTTCTCGCGTGATGCGCGAAGGCAATGTGTTTGAACAAGGCGGAGTTAATTTTTCCCAAGTTTGGGGCGAAAGTTTGCCGGCTTTGATTCTTGCGAAGCACCCAGAAGCGGCAGGTCACGATTTTTACGCGACTGGGACTTCGATGGTGCTGCACCCCCGCAATCCTTACTTGCCTACGGTTCACCTCAATTACCGCTATTTTGAGGCTGGGCCGATTTGGTGGTTTGGTGGCGGTGTCGATTTGACTCCTTATTACCCGTTGGCTGAGGATGCAGCTCATTTTCACAAAACTCTGAAAGCAGCTTGCGACAAACACCACTCGGACTATTACCAGACATTTAAACTCTGGTGCGACGAATATTTCTACCTGCCGCACCGCCAAGAAACTCGCGGTGTAGGCGGCCTGTTTTTTGACTACCAAAACGGTCAAGGCCCGCTTTACCGCGACCAGAATGTCAAAGGAAAAGCTGCTGAATACAGCAAGAATGCCGGAAACCCAGAACCCAGAAGCTGGGAGTCGCTGTTCGCCTTCGTACAGGACTGCGGCCGCGCATTTTTGCCGGCTTACACCCCAATTATAGAAAAGCACCGATCGAAAGAATACGGCGATCGCGAGCGCGATTTCCAACTTTACCGCCGCGGCCGCTACGTTGAATTTAACTTGGTGTACGATCGAGGCACAACCTTTGGCTTGCAGACCAACGGACGCACCGAATCGATTCTCATGTCCCTGCCACCTTTGGTACGCTGGGAGTATTGTTTCGAGCCAGAACCCAACTCTCCAGAAGCCGAACTCTACTCGAAGTTCTTAAAACCGCAAGATTGGGCGAATTGGATGCCTCAGCAGTCACCGACCTGAGTTAAACTACTGGGAAAGTAACCACCGCGATAAATAGTAATAAATTTGAGGGAAGGGTCAGTGATTCATATTGATCAAAAAACCCACACGCTATCTGACGGTACAACAGTTATCGTCTTAGCACCGACAGGACGGTTGGACATCACGACAGCTTGGCAATTCCGCCTCAAGTTGCAAGAGTGTATTTCCAAACTCAGCCGCCATGTCGTCGTGAATCTTGGTCAGGTAAACTTTATCGATAGTTCTGGCCTGACCTCATTGGTAGCCGGTATGCGCGATGCGGATAAAGTTAAGGGAAGTTTCCGCATTTGCAATGTTCATCCAGAAGCCAAACTGGTGTTTGAAGTCACCATGATGGATTCTGTGTTTGAAATTTTTGAAACGGAAGAAGAAGCTTTAGAGGGGGTGCCGCGCGCCAGTTGAGCGCTCCCGCCGACATCGGTTGCGGCGTAACGACAATTTAAGCTTGAGACTCGCCCAGAAAATCCGGCGGTTGAAACCGCTTCTTGTCAAACAAAACCTGTCTCCGCAGAAGAAGACCGCGCGATTGTAATCGCCAGAAAGTCAAACAAAACCTGCAGCCGTGCAGGTTCAAGACAAAGACGGTGAAAATTACGCGCTGTTCTTCTTTAGTCCACGGAGGCGGACTTTTTTTGTCTAGACGCGGTTTCAACCGCCGTCTGATTTGCTCCCAAACCTATTGGCCAGTATCTCAGAAGCAAAATCCTGGCGCTTGACAAATCTCAAAGGGCCCATTAAAGCTCCCCAGATAGCCTTGCCTGTCGTGGGGCTTATTCCTTTGTCGTAGCTGAGAAATTCCTCCCCTGCTGCTTCAAATCCCAAGTCTACTTGGTAATTTTGCCCGCCGTAGGCAAAGCCGCAGTGAGTTCCCTCTGGCAGAGATGCCCGAAAACGATAGCGGTTTGAGGCTAAATTTTGCACCGCAACGGAGAGGGTGCAGCCAGGGAGGAATTCGATTTCCTCCCTGGTTAGTTTTGCTAACAAGTCGGGGTTGCTACCTGCTCCTTTGACGGCTGCAATATCCTTGAACATATAATACTGAGCTTCTATAAGTCCCGGCGCTGTCTTTGCGTGCCTCAGTTGCACGATGCGGGGGCGGTAGGGCTTGTCTAGTTCCAGAATGTTGGCTTGTTCGGCAAACAGGGCAATCCCAGGCTCGGAAAATATATCCGCAGGCAGGGGTCTTTGCCACAAACGAAGGTGGACGTACCAAGCCGGGTCTGCTAGCGCTTGTTCCCGGTTGTCAAATTCGCCCGCCATGTACTGGGCTAAAGCTATTAATTCAGGAGAAATTGTCATATTTGTTTGATTTTTCAGTATTTAGACTTGACATTCAGCATTTATTGTGATATGGGTTGCCAGTTCTGGGCGGGCAAGTCAGAAGATTAGATTGGTGAGCGATCCCAGAAGAGCTATGATTGTAAAGATACTTGGGTTTTGCCCTGGTAGTGCGACAGTTTATTTGTGGCTGCCGATCGCGCGCAAAATCTTTTAGATAAAATTTTGCCTCGCTTGAGGGCTGGTACAAATAAAAAAAAACTGGCAATTTTTGTCAGCAAAGCTCATAGACTTTCACGACTTTAGCGCGCGCCGCGCGCGCTGCTGCAAAATTATTTATCTATAAGAGATCAGGTGAACAATAACCGTACAGTTTCAGATACTAAGCGAAGTTTCTATACGATTCACACTCGACCGATCAACTCAATTTACCGTCGGGTGGTGGAAGAGTTGATGGTAGAAATGCACTTGCTTTTGGCGAATGCCGATTTTCAATACGACCCGATTTATGCTTTGGGCGTGGTGACAGCTTTCGATCGATTCATGCTCGGGTACGCCCCTGAAGCAGACAGACTTTCGATTTTTAACGCTTTGTGTAAGTCCCTAGAAGACGATCCCGAACGCTACAAACAAGACGCTCAGCGCTTGGAAAGCATGGCGGGCAAACTTTCCGGGTCAGATTTGCTCTCGTGGCTCGATCGCTCCACCAGCTTTGAAGATACAGGAGATTTGCAAGCATCTTTAGGGGCGATCGCCAGCAACCCTCAATTTAAGTACAGTCGCTTGTTCGCGATCGGCTTGTTTTCGTTGTTAGAAAAAGCTGACCCCGAAATGGTAAAAGACCAAGAAACGCGAAACGGCGCGATCGCCAAAATCAGTGCGGCCTTGCACCTCCCTGAAGAAAAAGTTAGCAAAGATTTAGATTTGTACCGCAGCAATTTGGAAAAAATGGCCCAAGCGCGAATAGTGCTTCAAGATGTCATCCAAGCAGAACGGAAAAAGCGGGAAAAGCGAGAGGCAAAAGTTACCGTCAGCCCCACGGCAGACTCTTCTGACAGCAACAATTAATCGTTGGAAAAAACAAGTCATATCAATTCCAGTCGCACTCCTGGTGATGTTAACTGTTAACAGTTAACAGTGAATTTACTATTCCGATGAAGAGAGGATTTGATATCACATTGTGTCCGCTCAATGAACCGGACGCGCGATCGATCTTGGTTGCTCAAGAACTAGAAATCCCGCTTTCTCTCCAGAGAGCGGGATTGATTTAAGCAAGATAGAGTAGTTTGTTGTACTAAGGCTGCTGCTCAAAATTAGTGGCGTTAGCTTGCAGCCAAGTGCTTAGCTGTGAAAGAACTTCGTTTCCAGAAGACTTGCCCAAAGCTGTGGGGTTTGGGGTGTCTGGCCTGTCCAAGTTGCGGGCGATGGCTGCGTTGACTTCTTTGGAAATCAAATCGTGAAGTTGTTCTTTAGCCCTAGCTCTTTGAAAATGAGCTCCCTCTTCCGTCGTAGCATACAGAGGCGGCAGCCTATTTAAAGCATAAGCCGCAATATCTCCCACATCCAGACTCAGGTCAGTCTTCTCCTCAATCTCGGCCACCCTGGCGATCGCCTCACTGAGCACCAACTCTTCCATCACGTTGATGAACTGTTTGCGGGGCAGAACCACGACTTCCCCGGTTAACAGCGAGCCCATCAGGCGATCGAGAGCCATGTATTCTTCGATCGACAATTCCGAAGCCGTGTTGCAGATCCGTCCCACCTCAGCTTCCATAGAGGGCGTTAAATAGCCATCTTGCAAAGCCTGCTCAACAATTTTTTCAATACTCATATATGCTTCCCACTCAACGGCATCATTAATACAGTTTTGTTTTGTAAAGACGCAATTGCTGGCGTCTAGAGATTCGATTTTTGAGGGATATGTTGAGAATTATCATACAAATCCTAACTCAATACCGATAACCCAGAACAGTTATTTGCGTACCCCAGCCACAAACTTACCCTATAATTGACCGTTAAATTTGTCAAAACCCGTATAAATTCCTACTCAATTCCCTGAAGCCGCCAAGGTACTGGATCGACAGACTGCCCGTGCACGTAAAGCCCCCAGTGTAAATGAGGACCTGTCGAAGCTCCCGTTGACCCCACAGCACCGATTACTTGACCGGCTTTGACGACATCGCCTTCCTTGACATCAATTCGGCTGAGGTGCATCAAAATACTTGCTACCCCTTGACCGTGGTCGATACCGACGACATTTCCGTGGATTTTAAACCCTTGGGATTCGCGTCCCACCAAAGACACCCGACCTGCTGCCGGTGCGATTACAGGGGAACCGGAAGCACCGCCGTAATCCACGCCGCGGTGGTAGTAGTCTTTAGCAAATACTCCATTATAGTATCGCCGCACGCCGTAAATAGTGGTAATTTCGCCGGAGTTGGGGCGCAATAATTTGCCGTTCCAAAATTTTTCGGGTGTCACGAGTGCTTTAAATGCGTCTACGCGATCGAACTCGGCATCTGTACCTTCCTCATCTTTACCCGGAGGTAGCCAGATGGACTGAGTGGGAAAATTGCGATCGCGCACTTGCACGTTCAACTTCTGTGTCTGTCCGTCACCTGCGACTTGCACAACGCGGGCACCGGGTTTCTCTACCGGTGTCGTCGGTAACAGGGCCCGAAAGCGGCCGTTGCCCATTGGAAACGCCGGGTAGTTTTTCTGCTGTAAAGAAACGGTTGGAGTTTCCCCGCCGTTACCGTCAACCTGAATAATTACTGACAGCGTATCTCCCAGTTCGGGATTTTGTGGTGTCACAACTACCTGCAAAGCTTGCGCCGGCATGGCAAAACTCATCAAGCCAGCAACAATAGGCGCGATCGAACTAGCGTAGCACTTACGCAAAAAACCTGGTTGCTTGGAAAATCGCTGCTGTTCCCTTGAGATGCTGGATGCAGAAACAGGGTTTTTTGCCTTGTGCGTAACTTTTGTAGTGGTTAGCTGGTTTGCTTTCAACTCTTGCCCCTGTAAAATCCCACCTGCAACTATTTCCGCACTTAGCTTGCTGTTGCCTCGATTCACCGTCGTTCTCATTGTTAGCTTTCCTTAACTTTTGTCAGCCAGATATTTTTGTTGGCTATACAGCTCAAATATTATAATATAAACAGAATTCGTTTTTGACAACTCAAATAAAACTTTACTTTGAAAAGTGCGACATTCAAAATAACCAGCTAGCTATTGATTCAATTCACCGCACGCGACCTAATTTAATTCCAACCTATATCAATCATTAAGTTGTAAACTTTAGCTAGTAACAATAGCAATATATGGCAGTAATCCTCAAAATGAGGTATCGAGCGCTCCTTCAATCCCTGCATTATCCAACTTCAAATCTCCACTAGAAAAATAGAAAATATCAACTCCTCACCTTTTTGCTCTTGTCCTAACATCTCCTGGGAATCCTCACGCGGTCTGCGATACGGTTCTTAGAATAAATTCCCTGAGAAACGCGCGTAAACTTGTTAAGAACAACCCAGTTTATGGTTATTTTAGTGAGTTTAAACCCTGACTCATAATCCTCGTCATAGGTTTGAGGTGAAGGCGTGATACTGGGGTAATTAAAAAATAAAAAATATGGACAATTGCTAGGGATTGAACTATAGTATAAAATGTTCTATTTCTCCTTAAGGTTTTAAATTTTAAAATTTTAAATTTATTCGACTGATGAATCACCAGAGCTTGAACTTGGGTCTAAAATTGCACTTTCTGCACGACAGTCGTCGGGCGATTGTATGGGTTTATGGATGAAATTAACGCGCCAAACACAGTCAACACATTAAACACTATAATATAACTTTACACTTTTTTCATAAACTTGTGCAAGAAGACTTCCGACTGATCGTTGACTTAGTTATAGTTCTCGCTGCTGCCGCAGCAGGAGGACTCTTTGCATCGCTGTTGCGACAGCCAGTAATCCTCGGATACCTCCTAGGAGGGATCGTAATTGGGCCCGCTGGTTTGGGGCTGATTAAAGAATTAATTCAGGTAGACACCCTCGCTGAATTCGGTGTTGCCTTTCTGTTGTTTGCTTTGGGAGTAGAGTTTTCCTTCGCCGAACTCCAGAAAGTTAAAGCAATTAGTCTGGGCGGGGGGGGCTTGCAAATTGTGCTGACGATCGCCTTTACAACTGCAATTTCCTTGGCCGTGGGCTGGGTAGAATCGCCCGCTCAAGGCGTGTTTTTAGGGTCGATTTTGTCGCTTTCCTCTACAGCAGTTGTACTCAAGTGCTTGATGGAACGCAACGAAAGCGGTACTTCCCACGGCCAAGTCATGCTGGGAATATTAGTAGTTCAAGACTTAGCATTGGGGCTGATGTTAGCAGTTTTGCCTGCTCTCAACGAGCCTGCAGAAGCGATCGGCATGACGGTAGTTTGGGCTCTGCTGCGGATCGGCTTATTTGCTGCAGGTGCTGTAGTTGCAGGCATTTGGATTGTCCCGCAATTGTTGCGCTATCTCGCGAAAACAGAAAGCCGCGAACTGTTTTTGCTGGGAGTTGTGGTTCTGGCTTTAGGTATTGCGCTGCTGACAGAATATTTGGGTTTCTCGATCGAGATGGGCGCATTTGTGGCGGGTTTAATGATTTCGGAGGTGGAATATGCCGACCAGACTCTAACTTACGTTGAGCCTTTGCGAGATATTTTTGCATCCTTATTTTTTGTCACCATCGGTATGTTAATCGACCCGATGTTTCTCTGGAGCCATCTAGAAGTAATTCTCGGACTGGTATTTCTAGTATTTGTTGGCAAATTCTTGATAATCACGCCCCTCGTCCGACTATTTGGTTATCCGTTAAAAACAGCATTGATCGTAGGTTTGGGCTTAGCTCAAATCGGAGAATTCTCCTTTGTACTCGCTAGTTCCGGTCAAATGATGGGACTGGTTTCGCGAGAAGTTTATCTATTAATTTTAGGAACGACAGCAGTCACCTTGGTGCTGACTCCGTTTGTATTGAGAAGTGTGCCGCAATTATTGAATTGGGCGGAAAATTTCGGGCCTTTGCAGCGATATTTTGATGAAACATCTCAACCGGTGGAAATCGCGGAAAATTTGCCGGAACAAAATCATGTTGTGATTTGCGGCTACGGGCGAGTTGGCAGAAATTTAGTCAAAATTCTGCAGGGCCGCAACTGTTCAATTGTGGTGATCGATGAGTCAGAAAGGAGAATTCAAGATTGCAGATTGCTAGGAATTCCCTACATTTACGGGAATGCTGCTAGCTTGCACGTTTTGGAATCTGCCGGGATCGAACGGGCTGCTTCAATGGCGATCGCCCTTCCCGATCCCATGAGCACTCGCTTGTGTCTGAAGCGGGCTTTAGAATTAGTTCCCGATTTGGATATTGTCGTCCAGGCCAACCAAGATAAAGACATCGAACTGCTTTATCAACTAGGGGCGTGGGAAGTTGTGCAGCCAGAGTTTGAGGCCAGTTTAGAACTTTCGGCCCACTTGCTCGGCGGCATAGGTGTCTCGGCAATGGCGATCGGGCGGGAAGTCCAGCAAATTCGCAGCAGCCGCTATCTGGAATTGCGGCCGGCGCGCGAACCTTTGGCGATTTCGCGGGATTTGAAGGTGGCGGTTCGAGATATGAACAGCGAGTGGTACAACTTGCCGCAGGGCTCTCCGATCGCCGGCATGACTCTGGAAGAAACTAATTTGCGGCAGTTGACCGGGGTCAGCGTAATGGCGATCGTCCGCAAAGATGGGGAGGAAATTGATTATCCCAACGGAAAGACAGCTTTGCAGTTGGGCGATCGAGTTTTTGTAGTGGGAGAACCGGAAGAACTCATCAGTTTTGAGTTGCTGGCGAAGGGAGAAGTTTCTGTGCCGCACGGCGACAGTTCTTGTCAGTGGCTGAGGCTGCCACCAAAAAGCCCTTGGGCTGGCAAAAAACTGTCAGAGGTAGATGTACTCGCCCAGTACGGCGTGCAGGTGCGGGCGATCCGCCGGGAAGGGAAATTTACTCGCTGGCCCGATGGAACTAGCAGTTTGCTAGAGGGCGATCGTTTGCTGCTGTGCGGCGGCTTCTACGAGCTCGGCTTGATGCAGCGGACGGCCTCGCCCCCGGTTCCGCAACCTGCCTTAAAGCTGCCTTTTGTCACGGCTCAAGTCAGCGAAAAGCTGTTTAGCGATTAAGCAGTTGGTAGTTGGCAGTTGGCAGTTGGTAGTTGGCAGTTGGCAGTTGGCAGTTGGCAGTTGGTAGTTGGCAGTTGGCAGTTGGTAGTTGCTAGTTGGCAGTTGGCAGTTGGCAGTTGGTAGTTGGCAGTTGGCAGTTGGCAGTTGCTAGTTGGTAGTTGCTAGTTGGTAGTTGGTAGTTGGCAGTTGGCAGTTGGTAGTTGGCAGTTGGCAGTTGTTAGTTGGCAGTTAACAGCTAACAGTCAACAGTCAACAGCTAACAGTTAACAGCTAACAATGCCCGATGCCCGATGCCCCATGCCCAATGCCCGATGCCCGATGCCCCATGCCCAATGCCCGATGCCCGATGCCCGATGCCCGATGCCCGATGCCCGATGCCCGATGCCCGATGCCCGATGCCCTCAACGGTTAGGTTTGATATAGGCAATTGTTGGTCGCGAGATCAGAATTTGTGTTTCTGAGGCATCTACGAGGCAAAGGCAGCTATGATCCTGCCAAAAAATTCTGCCGACTAGCAAGTCGCTGGTCGTGAGTTTGATTTCTACCTGTTCTTTGTCTTTGATGTAGCTTTGTATTAGGCGAATGCTGGGCAATCCGGTCTCAAATTCAGACATACTGGGAAATGGGTAAGTTAGTCATCAGTCATCAGTCATCAGTCATCAGTCATCAGTCATTAGATTTGTCCCCAAAAATATTCAAGAACGGGCGGGATGCCTGTTTCACAGGAATTATGGGGGAACTCTATTAATCGCCAACGGCAGACTCAGGACTAGGATGATACGGGGATGCCCAGTACCAATGACTAATGACTAATGACTAATGACTTTAGAAGTCTATCAACTAATCAGTTTTAACCAAAAGAGGTTTGTTTTTTATGCCGATCGAGTTTGCGAAGTATCACGGACTGGGCAATGATTTTATTCTGATTGACAACCGCCACTCCCCGGAACCGGTGATAACACCAGAACAAGCTGTCGAAATGTGCGATCGACATTTTGGCATTGGCGCAGACGGCGTGATTTTTGCTCTTCCGGGTCAAAACGGCACTGACTATACGATGCGGATTTTTAATTCCGACGGTTCGGAACCGGAAATGTGCGGCAACGGAATTCGCTGTTTGGCTAAGTTTATCGCCGATTTGGAATCGAAAGAAATTCACCCCCCCCAACCCCCCCTTGCTAAGGGGGGGAGTGAATCTAAGAGTGAGTACCGGATTCACACCGGTGCGGGCGTTATTATCACCGAATTGCGATCGGACGGTCAAGTTAAGGTGGATATGGGAGTTCCCCGGCTGCTGGCTGCGGAAATTCCGACAACTTTGGCCGCACCGGATGCTAAAGCTATTGATATGCCGATCGAGGTAGCGGGTAAATCTTGGTCTGTTACCTGTGTCAGCATGGGTAATCCTCACTGCATTACTTTTGTAGACGATGTTTCGGCTGTTGCTTTAGAAACTGTCGGGCCTGTGTTCGAGCACCACCCAGCCTTCCCGCAGCGTACAAATACCGAATTCATTCAAGTAATACGATCGGACTACGTAAAAATGCGGGTGTGGGAAAGAGGCGCAGGTGTTACTCTAGCTTGTGGGACTGGTGCTTGTGCTGCTGTGGTAGCTGGAGTGTTGGTCGCTAAGTGCGATCGGACAACTGCTGTTGAACTCCCCGGCGGCGTTTTGGAAATCGAATGGGCCGAAGTTTCTGGGCGGATTTACATGACCGGGCCGGCACAGCGAGTATTTACTGGTTGTATTAGTCTTTAGTCATCAGTCATCAGTCATTGGTCATTAGTCATTGGTCATCAGTCATCTATGGGTGGTTTAAGGCAATTTTTTGTATAATTGACAAAAAAAATCAAATTGGATAATTCAAAATTTTTCTTGAATTGTGACTAATGTCTTCCCCGTTGAGAACTAATTGGCTGCGGACTACTGACTAATGACTACTGACTAATGACTAAAATCTAAAATCTAAAATCTAAAATCTAAAATTTACTAGGTGGATGTGCATGGCTGGAGGTATTTATCTGATTCAGGATGACGACAGGCTGGTAGAAATGATGGAACAGCCCTACGACTCGGAAGACCAGTTACAAGATTTGCTAGTAACTTATCCGAATTTGATCGCGGGAGACCAAATCGATCGGGCGACGGCGCGCAGGTGGCTGTTAATTTCGCGGGAAGCAGCAGCGCCCACCGATGAGGAAACAGCCGTCCAGTGGTCGCTGGATCATTTATTTCTCGACCAAAATGCAGTTCCTACTTTGGTGGATGTCCGGCGCACTCCTAATGCTGAACTGCGGCAAAAAGTTTTGGGTCAGTCGATCGACTATGCTGCTAATGCGGTAGTTCACTGGCCAGTCGATTCAATTATTGCTCTGTTTGAAGCTAATTGTCGCGATCGGGGTCGCGATCCCGAACAGATTTTTGAAGAGTTTCTCGGCGCAAATGCTAATGAAGACAGATTTTGGCAGAAGGTTAAAACTAATTTGCAAGCGGGTAAAATTCGCTTAGTGTTTGTCGCTGACGAGATTTCCGCTGAAATGCGCCGAGTTGTGGAATTTCTTAACGAACAAATGGACCCGGTTGAAGTTTTTGCACTGGAAATTAAGCAGTATGTAAGTGAAGACGGTTTGAAAACCTTAGTTCCCAGAGTCATCGGCCAGACAGCCGAAGCACAGCAGAAAAAATCCAGCGCAACGCGCGAAAGAAGGCGCTGGGATGAATCTTCATTTTTTGCGGAAATCAAAGCTAGACGGGGCGCGGACGAGGCGCAAATGGCAAGAGAAATTTACCTTTGGGCGAAAAGTCAAGAACCCGAAGTTCAAATCCAGTGGGGAACGGGGGACGCCTACGGCGGTTTTGCCGCCCAATTGCCTCAAAAGGGAAGAAAACCCTATCAGTTATTCACTGTAGATATTGCTGGCAGAATGGAGATTTCTGCTGATAATTACGGTTCCAGGCCACCGTTTAATGAGGAAAGAAACTGGCTGGAATTAAGGAACAAATTAAGTTCGATCGGTCTGTCGTTACCTACGGAACCTGGGGAAAGAAGGTCTCCGAGTTTGGCTTTGTTTACTTTGCAGGATGAATCTGCACTCAATCAAGTTGTCGAAACTTTTGACTGGATTACTAATGAAATTAAAAAAGCGTAGTTATTAGGAATTAGCCGAGGGGGTGGGGCATTTCAATTGTATGTTAAAAAGCGAAAACTTAATAACTTAAACACCTCCTACAGTCCTCTCTCCCGTAAGTTGCTTTCCTCAAAGGAGGCAGAGCCTCCGGATCTGCATTACCAGGCAGAGCCTGGTAAAGATAAATCGCTTGAGTTATTAAATTTTCATTCCTAAAAAGCGATCGAACAATGAGTGGGATGTCCCGCCCTGAATATACAATTTAAATGCGCGATAGCTTAGGTAATGGGTAATGGGTAATATATCCCGAATCGATCGCCAATTACCAATTACCTTTTTCCCCATGAGCCCGCAGCCAAACATACATTTTCCCCCAAATATCCGAAAGAGCAGGTTATGAGGATAGGTTGAATTTAATAAATTAGTAAATTGCGTCAAGATTTTACTTTGAATTCAATGCCCAATTCCCCATGCCCTATGCCCTATGCCCCATCCCTCCGCTTCGCTCCGCCCAATAACTAATATCGAATGTTTGCTTGTTTCATGCGCCGCAAAGCTTCTCCCAGTCGATCGCAATCTGCAATTAAACTAATTCTCACATAGCCTTCGCCGCCCGGCCCAAAAGCATTGCCAGGAGTGAGAACCACACCAGTTTGCTGCAAAACATTCAGGGCAAAATCAGTAGAACTCATGCCGCGAGTACAGGGAACCCACAGATACATTGCAGCCAGAGGTTTCGGAATATTCCACCCTAATTCTGCCAATCCTTCAACCATGAAATCACGGCGAGTCCTGTAACGATTTTGCACTTCTTGCAAGTAACTATCAGGCAATTGCAGTGCTGTTTCTGCTGCTGTTTGCAAGGCGGAAAATATACCGTAATCTAGGTTAGTTTTTAATGTCCGTAAACCTTGAATAATCTTGCTATTTCCTACTACAAAACCGACTCGCCAGCCGGCCATATTGTAAGTTTTGGACATGGTGTGAAATTCAACACCGATTTCTTTCCCGCCGGGAATTTCTAATAAACTTGTCGGTTGATAGCCGTCAAAGGCTAATTCCGCATAACACAAGTCATGAACCAGCAAGATTTGATGTTTGTGCGCGAAGGCTACAATATCTTTGAAAAATTCGCGGGGTGCAGTTGCTCCAGTCGGATTACTGGGATAATTGAAATAGAGTATTTTGGCTTGTTCGGCTACGCTATCGGGAATGTCGGCTAAGTCAATTACCCAGTCGTTTTCTGGTTTGAGGATGATGTTGTGAACTTTT
This sequence comes from Microcoleus sp. B4-D4, assembly GCF_036705185.1. Lineage (NCBI taxonomy): Bacteria > Bacillati > Cyanobacteriota > Cyanophyceae > Oscillatoriales > Microcoleaceae > Microcoleus > Microcoleus sp. B4-D4. Next base: position 17,009 of record NZ_JAUBTX010000015.1, read on the forward strand.
GCGCCGGCAATAATCGGGCCGCGAAATAATACTGGATAAGCCGGACTCGGTACTAAGATTAAATCGCCGGGATTGATATACGCGATCGCAAAATGTGCTAAACCTTCTTTAGAACCCAACAAAGGCAATGCTTCGCTTTCTGGATCGAGTTCAACGTTGTAGCGGCGGCTGTACCATTTAGTAATAGTACGGCGGAAACTGGCAGTTCCTTCAAAGGGTGGATAGCCGTGATTTGCAGGATTTTGGATGGCTGCGACGGCGGCTTCTACTACTGGTTGAGGAGTGGCACCGTCGGGGTTTCCCATTCCTAAGTCTATTAAATCGAGTCCTTGTTCGCGGGCGCGGGCTTTGAGTTCGTCGAGACGGGCAAATACGTAGGGCGGTAGTTTTTGCAACCTGTCAGCAGGGGTAATCCAATCCAAGGTCATTTATTTTTTGTCAGTTGTCAGTTTTCCTGGTTTGTAGTAAGGACTTTCGTCCTTGCTAGCACAGCCTTTTCAGGACTTTAGTCCTTACTACAAACTGTTTTAATTCTTAATCTTTAATTCTCCCACAGGTGCGGTGGTAGAAACCATCGCTGCCATTAATTGTTGGGGAACAACTTTAAAAGGCAGTCGGTGGATGTCGGAATTGGGATTGCAGGCTATGTCAGCGGCGCGCTGCAATTCTGTGATGGTAATGTCTCCGAGTCCTAGGTTGTCTAAAGTTTGGGGTAATCCAATCTCGGCGTAGAATTTTAGCAGTTGCTGTCTGGCGCTAGCGGCGAGTTGATTGTTTTGCAGCATTTCTTCTAACCGCAGTTGTACTAAAATGCCGTAGGCGACTTTTTCGCCGTGCAATGTGCCGTGACTTGCTAATAGATGAGTTAGGCCATTGTGGACGGCGTGGGCGGCGACGGTGCGACATTGGGCTCCGCCGATGCCGCCAATTACTCCTGCTAGCAATACGGCTGCGTCTGTGACTTCTTGCCAGGTTTCGCTACCGGGTTCTTTGAGGGCGGCGGCTGATTTTTGAAATAAGATATCTCGCAGGATTCTAGCTTGTTGGACGGCGGCAATTATCATTGTCTGTTCGGAGTGTCCGCTGCTGACTGATGCTTCGTACCATTTGGCGATCGCATCTCCAATTCCTGCTACTAATGTCCGCTGTGGTGCGGTTTGAATTAAGCCGTAGTCGAGGATTAATAAGTCGGGACATCTGGCTAATGTGACATCGTATTGGAATGCACCTTGTTCTGAATAAATGTTTGAAAGGGCTGTCCAAGCGGCACAGGTGGCTGCTGATGTCGGTATTGTGACGATCGGGATTTTGCACTGATAGGCGACGAGTTTGGCTGCGTCTAAGGCTTTGCCACCACCAACTCCGATGATGAAATCGGCTTCATGGCTGGCGGCTGCTGCGCGGAGGGTTTCGAGGCTGGTTTCGCTGCAATCGTTGCCGTAGGCTGTTTGGGCGGATTGTAACTGCTGCTGTTCGAGGATTGGTTGCAGGTAGGGTTGGGCGGCGGCGAGGGAGTTGCTGCCACCGACGATTAGCGGCCGCTTTCCGAAACGGGCGATCGCATCTCCGGCTTGGGCGATCGCCGATCGACCCCGCAATACACAGGCGGGAGCAATTGTCAAGGAATAAATTGCAGTTGGGGTGGCGGTTTTGGTGCTTTGGGTTTGAGTCATCGAACCACTGGATAAGTGACGAGAAGGTTGACGCTTTGCAGGATTGCTGGATTTTCTAGGATAACTCTAATCTATGCGGAAATGGTAAGTTTTATAAAGTTTTTATTAAGTATTGTTGGGCTGTTGGGGGATGGGAGAACCCAGTTGAGGGGAGTTGGGGAGTTGGGGGCGATCGAATTATCATTAAAATTGAGGCTTAACGTACAACTCCCAGACTTGTTTCACTGCTGCTGCATCTGCTTGAGAAATTTGCCCGATTTTCGCTAGCAACAAAGACTTTTCCAAACAATCTAATCTAGACAAACGCACTGTTGAAGCAACGCGCAAACCGCTGACAGACCAATCATTAAGAAATACATCAGTTTGGCTACGGGGTTTGGCAGAGGTGACGGCGGCTGCTACAACATCCTCGCCATCCAACCATAGCAAAAGTATGGGGCGTGGTTTAGAGTCTGCGCCGTTTGTAAAAGGAATATTTGCTACCCAAAAATCACCAGGCTCAATAGTCGTCATAAAGTCCTTCGTCTTCGGGTGCGTAACCTTTCAAAAAAGCATCGTGACTGCGAGTAATAGCTGAGTCAATTAAATATTCTTCGCCATCGAGTGCCGAAAACTCGGTTAATTCAGGATATGTCAAAAAATCTTCGGCTGTAGCAGCTATATATGGTGCTAGTATTTTATGGCGTTCTGCGATCGGCAACCTAGCAATTTCTCTAAGTGATAGCTTGAGAGTAGGTGCGGTTGTTGACGAACTGTTAGACTCAGAACTTTCACTGGGTAACTGATTTTTATGTAACGCTTTTTGCACCAGGAATTGTGCAAAGTCGAGCAATTCTTGTTGTTTCTCAGTTGGCAACTGTCGCAAATTATCTAACAGTGCTTGCTCAAAATTAATGGTTTCTGACATTTCAATTACTTTCCCTAAGTGTTTATCAGTTTATTCCTCACGCAGTCAAGTTTTGTAGTTCCATATTGGCAAATCGACCATAATTTTTATCTTTCGCTCTTACTTCACCCATCACACCGCCAAATCTTGATACTGCCATCATTACTGCCACTAACCAGAGTGTTTCCATCCGGGCTAAAACAGACCGAATTAACCCTGGCTGAATGCCCTTTGAGAGTGAAAATTGTGTCTCCATTTTTTAGATTCCAAAGCTTGATAGTGTTGTCTCCACTACCACTAGCAATAATTTGTCCATCCGGGCTGATGACAACGGAAAAAACCGACTCTGAATGCCCTGTGAGAGTGCGAATTTCCTGTCCGGTTTTCCGATTCCATAGTTTGATAGTGTTGTCTCGACTAGCACTAGCAATAATTTGTCCATCCGAGCTGATGACAACGGAAAAAACCAACTGTGAATGCCCTGTGAGAGTGCGAATTTCCTGTCCGGTTTTTAGATGCCAAAGCTTGATAGTATTGTCATAACTGCCACTAACCAGAGTGTTGCCATCCGGGCTGATAGCGACAGAACAAACCGAGTATGAATGCCCTGTGAGAGTGCGAATTTCCTGCCCGTTTTTCAGATTCCACAGTTTGATAGTATTGTCTTGACTGCCACTAGCAAGAGTTTCTCCGTCTGGACTAAAAGCAAGAGACCGAATTAAAGATGAGTGACCCTTTATGGTTCTAAATTCTTGTCCAGTTTCCAGATTACGCAGCTTAATTTGTTTGTCATAACTGCCACTAGCTAAAATTGTTCCATTAGGGTTAATTGCAACGCAATAAACCGCGCCTGAATGCCCAGAAAAATTACCAATCAGCTCTCCTGTATGGAGATTGCAAAGTTTGCTGCAATTTCCACTGCTATTACTAGCAAAAGTCTTGCCATCTGGACTAATAACTACGCAATCAACAGATGGCATACCTACGCCATTAAGAGTTTTGACACATTTGAAGGAGTGAGCTTTTCTAATGATTTTTTCTTCTATTTGGTGTTGGCGTTGGGCTTCAGCTTTCGCACCCTTTTGAGATTTACGTTCAGCCTCTACTTGCTCCATCAGCTTTTTCAACTCCTGTTCATACTGTTCTCCCTGTCGCCGCTGAATATCCTGAAGAATATCAAAATAAGGTTTCACCCATTCTTCTGCCAACCCATCTTCAGCCAATTCATCCTTTAAATTAAACAACTGAGGTTCATAGCCAGGGTCAATATTCAGATAATACAAATCTGCTAAAAATCCCGCCAGTAACTTGTGAATCGCCACAATCAACTGCCGAATAATGCGGAGGGCTTTTGTCTCACTTACCCCAGATGCTAAAAGTGCATCTTTTGCCTCTTCCCAGTCAAAAACTTTGGTAGAAAACAGGGAGACTTCCTGATTATTCAGGAATCCCCAAAAGCCGACGCGAAAAGTTACCGCATAATCGCTGATATCGCTATATAAAATTGTAGTCGGAACCGGAGATAAAATTCGCTGCAAGCGTTCCACATCAATATCACCAATCGACTCAGTGAAATAGTCGCTATAAAACTTAACTGGGCGTAAGACATCCTGTTGAGGATAATGCTGTCTGAGAAAATCTCCGACACTTCTCATCTCAATTGGCAAATCTTCACAGAAGGTTTCCGGGCATCGCTTGCTAATTTTGGGCGGTGATAGTAAGATTAAGAGGCGGTGTTGCTGCTGGAGTAAAATCTGCTTAGTTTCCTCTCGATTCAACTTAGAAAACCAAGTATCTTTATCCCAAATCGTTTGAATTTCAGCCAGCTTGACCTGAATATCCTTTGCTTGCAATTCCCGCATCAAATCCCGCTGCAAGGCTGCCAGCTTCAGTCTGTCTCGCTGTTCCTGTTCCTGCAACTCAAGGCGGCGTGCAGTTTGTGCTACTGTTAGCTTTAACAATTCCCGGTCTCTGGTATCTTTCGCTTTCGCGTATTCCAGCATTTCTTGAGAATAACGCTGTTTTGCTCGCTCTATCTCAGTCGAATCCGATGAATTATTGGGAGGGGGAATCAGGATATCTCGGTACTTTTGAGAGTTATTGCCGAAGGCTTCTCCTAGTTTATAGCCAATATTTCTGGCGATGGGTGAGAGGACTTCTGAGATGTAGGGAGCGATAGCGAGGATTGCATTTGCGAACATAATTGTGGGTGAGGATGCGGTTATTAATAGTGTAGCAACTGGTTGGAATGAAAAAGCCAACTACAAGCGCGTTAATATTGCAAAAGGTCTACGATCCAACGCTGACTAACCATCGCCTTGAACCTCAATAGTATAACTGTAGCCCTGTTCAGTCAGAAACAGTTGGCGGTGTCGCGCAAAATCCTCCTCGCAAGTTTGTAGCGATACTAATGTATAAAAATTCGCAGTATGTCCATCGGATTTTGGGCGGAGAATTCGTCCGAGGCGCTGCGCTTCTTCTTGGCGAGAACCATATTTTCCTGATACTTGAATCAACACATCGGCATCGGGTAAATCGACGGCAAAATTGCCCACGCGAGATAGAATTAATCCGGGAATCTCTTTGTGACGGAATGCTTCGTAAAGCCGATCGCGCTCAACCTGTTTTGTCTTCCCCGTAATCAGCGGTAATTGGGTAACTAGGGCGATCGCATCCAACTGTTCTAGAAACTCACCAATAATTAAAATACGATGCCCCGCCTCCTTTTGCAACAAACTTTGCACCACATCCAACTTACCCGGATTTTCCGCAGCAATCCGAAACTGACTGCGGCGGGGCGCTAGGGCATATTCCATTTTTTCCGCCTCATTTTGAGCGACGCGGATTTCGGTACAATTGGCTGTAGCAATAAATCCCTGTCCTTCCAATTCCCGCCAAGGTACGTCATAGCGCTTGGGGCCAATTAGCGTAAAAACATCGCCTTCCTTCCCGTCTTCGCGAATCAATGTCGCCGTCAAACCTAACCTGCGTCGCGCTTGTAAGTCGGCGGTAATCCGAAATATCGGTGCGGGTAATAGATGAACTTCATCATAAATAATCAGTCCCCAGGATTGCGCGTTAAATAACTCGAAATGCGGGAATTCATCATCTTTAGTCGATCGATAACTGAGCATTTGGTAAGTCGAGAGAGTTACAGAAGCCGTTTTTTTGCTGTTGCTGCTGTACTCGGCGATCGCATCTTCAGTTAAACTCGTTTTGTCTAATATTTCCCTGCGCCACTGGTGCACAGAAGTCAAACTGCTGGTGAGAATCAATGTTTTTTGCTGCACCAAACTCATCGCAATCATCCCCACAATCGTCTTACCAGCGCCGCAGGGTAGCACGATCGTACCGCTGCCACCTCTAACCTCTCCTCCTTGATAGAATGCTTCTACTGCTTCTTTTTGATAGGCACGCAAATTAAAGGGTAAATCGCTTCCTAAAGTGCGATCGCGCAACGCAATTGCTAACTCGGCACCTTCGACATATCCAGCTAAATCTTCCGCCGGATAACCCACAGCTAGCAAAGCTTGTTTGAGTACACCGCGATTCCCCGCATCGACTTGAAAGCAAAGATCCGAAATCCGCTTACCTAACAGCGGTTTCACGCGCTCATCCCGCACTAGCAACTCTGTCAGCGGGCGATCGGCAATCCGCAGTTGTAAATCGGGATTTTCCGCATCAATCCTTTCAATTACCGTCAATCCGTAGCGCGTACCAAGCAGTTGGATTTCCTGCGCTACCGACTCAGGAATGTCATATTTGGCATACTTTCGCAAAGCTGCGATCATCAATTCCACTAACATTCCCGCCGCCCGCGCATTCCACACGCTTAAGGGCGTGATCCGATAGGTGTGGATGTGTTCGGGACTTTTGATTAATTCGGCAAAGGGTGCGATCGCTTCTCGTGCCTTTTGTGCTGTTGGGGCGTGAACTTCTAGTAAAATTGAGCGATCGCTCTGTACGATTAAAGCATTTTCAGCAACATAACTCATAATTGACAGTTGACAGTTGACAGTTGACAGTTGACAGTTGACAGTTGACAGTTGGCAGTTGACAGTTGGCAGTTGATAGTTGATAGTTGGTATTTGATAGTTGGCAGTTGATAGTTGATAGTTGACAGTTGGCAGTTGATAGTTGATGGAAGGAAGAGGGAAGAGGGAAGAAGGAAGAGAAATGTTTGGTTTATTTGCTCCAGTCTATGTCAAAGGTGCGTCGCGATCGAGATTGTCGATCTTTTTAGGGATTTATCGCCCGCGACGCACCCTACAAATACTTAACAAGGGGGGGACAAAATTCTTCTCAAAGTCCCCCTTCTTAAGGGGGATTTAGGGGGATCTGGACTCAGCTATAAACAAAAGATACAAAGGTTTTCGGGCGATTGTTGACACTAATATAGCAGTTCTCAGAAAGATGAGGATAGCCTCATGCCCTATGCCCTATGCCCTATGCCCTATGCCCTTCGCGTACCTCACCTTTTTGAGAAAGGCTATAATATCAGGTGTATTATTTATCACTCTGGGGTAAAACATAGCCCATTTGCCGCAGGGCGGTGCGAAATTTAGTTTCCTGACCCAATGGAACGGCTAAAGTGCGATCGCCCGCCAACTGACAGAACTTTTTAGTACGGGAATCATTCGCAATCAGCAATGCTAAATGGGCGGTAGTACATTCGATCAACCTGACACTACCTATATCTTGCACGCTATTCGATCGCTCTGTAACATCCGTTAGAAATTGCTGCACAGTTTGCGGTAGCGGTTCAATACTTCTGGCGTCCAAAAACTCTGTAAACTCTGCTAATGGATATCCATTTTCAATAGCTGCGAAGATTTTTGGGCGATCGAGTCGCCACACAACATCCGACACCTTTTTAGTATAGATATCCAGGACGATCGCATCAGATGTCTCGACACCATCTCCCGCCGCAATAATTTCTAGATTCGGCAATACCCTGAGCGTTTGACGAACCTCAATTACTGGCGGAGTATACTGATCCGTCAAGCCCAAACAATAAGCCCCCAAACTCGTCAAGCGAAAATATACCAAGCCATCATAACGACTCAGGAATTCCATATAGTCGGTTCCCCAAAGATAGTCATAATCACTTGGTATGAGGAACGGATCGACATATGCAACATCAATTATGCCCAAAGTAGCAGCATACTCAAACAAAAAACAGCGCATATATCGTTCTTCCAGAATCGGCCAACTATGGCCATCCAATTCTGATAAGCTTCCATACCCAGCTTCACCAATATATAAACAGTAGGGTTCCTCAGTAACATCAAAGCTATGGCCCGTTGCGACTAGATATTTACTAAAGTCATGAAATAAAATCCACTTACCCACAGGACATTCTGCGAGTACAGAGACGATCGCATCTCTGCGCCACGCCACATCTGTCATGCCATTTGCACCCCTGCCAGTTTGTCCTTTGATCGCATCAATGCGGCGAAATTCATCAAAGATTTTTGTCTTTAACCAGCGCTTCCATGCTGTCTGTAAACCTTTGGCGGGTGATTCTTGTAAAGCTTTCTGTCCCGCTTTCGTCAAAACTAGCTTTTTGCCCGATCGTTCGGCGAACTTGCTCCCTTGCGCTATCATTATCCAAGCAAAGGGCTTGATGCTACCGAGTTCAGCGAATACTTCATCATCATAGTCGCTATCCTTGGCTAGGGTAATTTGACGCTGTTCCTCATTATAAAAATCACCGCCTTGCAATATAGAGGCGATCGCTTTTACACTTCCAGCACTAGGTAAAGCAGTTTTCTCGCTAACAGTAACTTTTCCCGACTGAATTAAACGCAAAACAGCCGCTAAATCCTTTGTAGCTGTCAACTGTGTTTCACAAGAAGTCAAGGGAATATCGTATTCTTCTATATCTTTTTCCCTTGTACTGTAGTTATATCTTTGGACGCTGAGTTTAACATGATTTTTTACTGTTTCACCACTCTGATCCAAGGTCGCTTTTTTGGGCTTTGGCACGAATTTCAGCAATATTTCTTGTAGGTCGTAAGGAATCTGGTTGCCATAAATAAACAAGCATAACAGTGATGGTTCTCTGTTAGTTCCATAGCGATCGATTGTTCCAAAATTTGCTGATTCTCCATATTTCGCCCTAAATATATCAGGAAAGTAATAACCATCCTCCCCATGTATAACTTCAGCTACAGCCGCTTTTTGGAGGTCGTCTAATTTCGCCCACACTATCCGAAGGTGATCTCCCAGCAATTGCGATCTAATTCCATCAACAAGATCCGCTTTACGGGTTAATTTACGAGGATCGGGTAATAATGCTTTGAGCTTTTTTAAATCTTCAACAATTATTCCTTCTAGTGCCTGTTGGAGGCTGATAACGTTATCTATGCTTGGGTAACGCGACATAATGTTTGATAGTGCGCCCGCTTCAAAATTGTTTTGGCAACCCAAATATAACAACTTTACGGGATGCGGAACTTGAACTTTTGTTACAAAATCAAGAAATTTGGTTCAACAGTTACGGTACGATGAACCGGAACCGTACATAGGTTATTTGTTTTGATTTTTAAGCTCATATTTCCCACCCTAAAATTACCGGGTTCAATAGTCGTCATCAAGTCCTTCTTGAGTTTCTCACATCTTTGCTTTTAATCGTTGGAATTTTGCTGCTTTCTTCTGCCAAACAAACCCGACATACTTAAACCTGTCACCAGCAAGCCAAGCATTCCCAATCCATTTAAAATCGGGTAAATTGCTTGCAGGTGAAAAATTTCACCTGTATGAATTTTCAACAATAATCTTGATGAAATTCCTGTGTTAATCGGCCACTCCCTGCCCATCGTTGCTGCCATTCCAGTCAATACCGTGAGGGTAATTGGTAAAAAAACAATTGTGGCTAGAATGCGGTGGTACTTGCGAAATGCTTTTTTCATAACGGTTGAAAACTTAGAAATACTCAACTTATATATAGCGGTTCTCAAAAAGTGAGGTATGCCATATGCCCTATGCCTATGCCCTATCCCCTATCCCGGATAGTACCTCACATGAGAGATTGAAAGGCTAGAATGATGGAGCATTGAGTGTTTGTTTCTGAGCAATTACGGCGAACGCCGCACTAGAAACAAACACTCAAATTAGCATTTAAATCTAGGACTTAGGAATGCTAGCGATGGTCTTTTCTAGCGACTGCAATTGAGCCAGCACTAGGTCTTTGCTGGGCTGAGCTTTTTTGAGTTCGTCTGTTACTTTTTCTGTAGTTTGTTCAACGGTATCGTAGCTTTTAGGTTCCTTAGCTTTGATGCCATCTTCGACTTTCTTCCAGGAAGTCTCAAACTTGTCAAATTCGGTTTTAGCTTTAACGAAATCACCAGTGTCAACTGCTGCTTTGGTATTAGTAACTACACTCATTAACTCTGGATAGTTAGCAGTAGATGCTGGTTTCTCAGATGTGGTGACAGTGGTAGTCGTAGAAGTAACCGGTGGAGGTGAGGTTGGCGGAGTGGATGCTTCTTGCTTCTCGCCGCAACCAGCCAAAGCTACAAGGGTGACGGCACTGAGGACAAGGATTTGATTGAAACGAGCCATGAAAACTCCTAAAAAATTAATACTACAATCTATTTTGTCACAAAAACCGCAGATCGATCGCTAAAACCATCTGCAATTTCTGCAATTAATCGCAGTTAGCAGCCAGCCCAAGAGGATCGTGCTCCTAGCGCTGTCATTTTCGAGACGGGGTGGGGGTTACAGAAACCGAGTTTCGGGAATTTAGGTAATGCGATACCTGACAGGATTTAACAACCTTAAGGAAACATCGAAATATTAGTGTATCGAAACTGATAAAGTGTAACTTGCACCCCCTCGTTCTGTACCGACGACTATCTGATATTTTCCCGTCTGGGGCAATTCTCCCGACCAGCTTCTTTTTTCTTCAGCTAAGGGGTTTGTATTTGGATCGATCACCTTAAAAACAGCATTTCCTTCTACTGATTGGATCTCTAGATTCATTCTTTGACCTTGTTTGGCCCTAATCAAATAAATCATGACTTCGCCCCGGGCTACTCCTCCTTTTACTTCGCCTGAACTAGCACCTCTTTTAAACTTAATTTGCTGCTGTCGCTGAGCCATTAAAATCGCCGATTGTTCCGGGATTGCTGTGGAGGGGACAATGCTGGAGATAGCGTTTACTGAAGCCGGAAAAATTGCAGAGGCACTTAAGCCGATCATTAAAACATTTAGCTGTTTGAAAGTTTTTGCTGGTTTGTTCATGGGAGTTTCACTCTTAGCGTGATATCAATTCCGGTTGCACTCATACATGATGTTAACAGTCAACAGTGAATGTACTATTCTGATGAAGAGAGGATTTGATATGAAATGATTCATTTGTACAATTATAGCTAAACATTTTTGTCGGCGCGCGATCGCCCTTGCAGAACAATTTTAGCTTTTTGTAAACTGCCCTTTCGCCCTCGCCCTCCCCCCAGACTTGATTTGAGATTCTAGATTGGAGATTCAACCCTAGGATGTGAGATAATTTTGGGCGATCGCAACTATCGGTTTGAGATTTGAGATTGAACACTAGGATGTGGGATAATTTTGGGCGATCGCAACTTACGCTACTGTACAGTCGCCAGCGGGTGCGGTAAAGTAAAAACACCCAGAACACGCTGTTACAAAAAAATTGTACACTTCCTAATTATCACAAACCAAACGATATGACGCAACAGCCAACCATTACGTACCGCACCGAAAGCGACTCGATGGGAGACAAACAAATCCCATCTACCGTTTACTACGGCATTCAAACTCTGCGCGCCGTTGAAAATTTTCCAATTAGCGGTATCAAACCTTTATCAACTTACGTCGATGCTTGCGTTTTAATTAAAAAAGCTGCGGCGATCGCCAACGGTAAACTCGGCTGCATTCCTGAAGATATCAGCCAAGCACTGATCCAAGCTGCTGATGAAGTTTTAGCCGGAAATTTGCGCGATCAATTTGTAGTTGATGTCTACCAAGCAGGCGCGGGAACTTCTCACCACATGAACGTTAATGAAGTTCTTTCCAATCGCGCTTTGGAAATTATGGGCGATGAAAAAGGCAACTACAAGCGCGTCAGTCCCAACGATCATGTAAACTACGGTCAATCAACCAATGATGTGATTCCGACGGCGATTCGGATCGGCGGATTGTTGGCCTTAGAAAAAACTCTATTTCCGGCTTTGTCTGAGGCCATAGTCGCCCTTGAAAATAAAGCAGAAGAATTCAAAAATATTGTTAAATCTGGCCGCACTCATATGCAAGATGCTGTGCCGGTTCGACTCGGCGACACCTTCGGCGCTTGGGCGCAAATTCTCAGAGAACATACCTTGAGAATTGACAGGGCATCCGATGATTTAACTTCCCTGGGATTGGGGGGAAGCGCGGCTGGAACAGGCTTAAATACTCACCCTGAATACTGTCAAAAAGTTGCTGAAATTCTCTCAGAATTAATCGATCGCCCCCTGAAACCAGCAAGACATTTAATGGCAGCTATGCAGAGTATGGCACCGTTTGTAAATGTGTCTGGCGCGCTGCGAAATCTGGCTCAGGATTGTGTTAAAATGTCCCACGACTTGCGTTTGATGGACTCTGGGCCGAAAACGGGTTTCAAGGAAATTCAACTGCCTCCGGTGCAACCTGGTTCGTCAATTATGCCGGGAAAATACAATCCTGTGATGGCAGAAATGACTTCGATGGTGTGTTTTCAAGTTATGGGTTACGATAGCGCGATCGCCCTTGCAGCCCAAGCGGGACAATTAGAATTGAACGTGATGATGCCCTTAATCGCCTACAATTTGATTCACAGCATCGAAATTTTGGGCAATACCATCAGCGCGCTGAGCACAAAATGCCTCGAAAAAATTGAAGCAAAGGGCGATCGGTGTCTCGCTTACGCAGAAGGCAGTCTCGCCCTCGTTACCGCCCTCAACACTCATATCGGCTATCTCAATGCCGCCGCCGTCGCCAAAGAATCTCTCGAAACCGGCAAATCTTTGCGGCAAATTGTCCTAGAACGCGGTTTAATGAGTGAAGAAGACTTGGCAAAAGTTCTAGATTTAGAGAAAATGAGTGCGATGCCAACATCATCTGCTAATGCTTAGCCACAAGATGGCAGTATTCTTTCAGAGTCTCAAGTTTAGGAGCAAAATTTATGCGCGCAGGTTCCTTTGGCCAATTAACTCAAGATAAAGAGAACACAACTCAAGTGACATTTCATTATGTCGAAGGTCACACGGAAACCTTTACAATTCCTATCCCGGCATCAGAATTTCAAGAGGAAGTGCTGCAGTTGTTAAATCAACCTTGGTTGACTTTTCATTTAGTCGATCAAACGGTTTTTATCTGCACTGCCCGGTTGATAAAAGTAGAAATTAAACCTGCTATCCCGGAACTTCAGGGCCAAGGAATTTTCTCTAATTCTATGCGAGTTAGTACGATGCAGCGGGCTGCTTCTGGCAGATTGCCGATGAATACTTAAACTTGGTTGGCGGTAATGGGTAATTGGTAAGTTGTTTTGCATTTAAGTTGGATGTTGGGAACGGCCTCCAAAAGTGCCGACTCCACAATATTTTTATTGATTTTTGATGCACAATTTAAACGTAGAACAGCTTAATGGGTAATTGGTAATTGGTAATTGGTAATTGGTAATCACGAAGCGAAAACATATCAATAATCCATTCCTCCTCCCAATTTCCAATGCCCAATGCCCAATGCCCAATGCCCAATGCCCAATGCCCAATTCCCAATTCCCCCCATTACCCATTATGTCTGCTGTTAGTTTAATTAAGGCCAATTCATACGATCGCCAAATCCTGCAAACATCTGTAGAAAATTTGCTCGCACCCCTGGGCGGAATGTCGGCTTTTGTCAAATCGGGCGATCGGGTTTTACTCAAACCCAATCTCCTCACCGGTTCTCGCCCCACCAAAGAATGCGTCACCCGGCCGGAATTGGTTTACTGCGTGGCGAAAATTGTCATAGAAGCTGGCGGAAAACCGTTTTTAGGTGACAGTCCGGCTTTTGGCAGCGCGATGGGCGTAGCCAAAGCCAACGGTTATTTGCCGCTGTTAGAAGAACTGAATGTGCCAGTAGTTGAGTTTCAAGGAAAACGCTACGAAACTGTCAGCGAAGATTTCAATCATCTGCGAATCTGCAAAGAAGCAATGGAAGCGGATGTAGTGATTAATTTGCCCAAACTCAAATCTCACGTACAATTAACCGTGACAATGGGCGTGAAAAATTTGTTCGGCTGCGTCCCCGGCAAAATGAAGGCTTGGTGGCACATGGAAGCTGGCAAAGATAGCGCCAGATTCGGTCAAATGCTGGTAGAAACAGCCAGGGCAATTAACCCAAATTTGACAATTTTGGATGGAATTATCGGTCACGAAGGTAACGGGCCAAGCGGTGGCGAACCTAAGTTTTTGGGGATTTTGGGCGCGTCGAGTGATGTGTTTGCGCTGGACAGAACTTTAGTGGAAATCATTAATGTCGATCCGGCGCTGGTTCCGACTGTAGCTGCGGCGATGAGATTGGGACTTTGCTCGAATTTAGAGGATCTCGATTTTCCGCTGTCGCACCCGGAAACTCTCAAGGTTTTGGATTGGAAGTTGCCAGAAAGCATGATCCCGATCGACTTTGGTATGCCTCGCGTGATTAAGTCAGCGTTCAAACACCTTTATATCCGCTTCATTAAAGAACAGTTCAGCCCCAACACTTCGCACTAGCAAACAGAGAAAGCGCGGTAAGGTGCGCTGGGGGCGCACCCACAGAAAGTCTGGTGCCGTCCACTCTACATATCGCAGTGCGATCGCCAGATAAGGTATCAATCCCCCAATCCCCCAATCCCCCAATCCCCCAATCCCCCAATCCCCCAATCCCCCAATCTAAAATCGACTGACTCTTCACCTTTTTGAGACAGACTATAAGTCAGTCCTACCTTTTTATTGTTTGTTTAATTGTGAACAAATGCAACGTTATTAAAAATAATGTGAATGCTATTGGTGTTACAGAAATTTATATAAATCTTTCATAAAGTTGTGGAATCAATCTTGATTTTTTAAATGATTGGTCTCGTTGCCTTCTAGAATGGCGATTCCCTACCCTTCACCGAACCCCTATCACGCACTTCTAGCGTTCAACACTTGTGTCAAATTCTATCGGTAAGACGGAAATTACGCACTATATATATAGGGCTGACAAGAATTTATGGCATCTGTCCTGTATTATTGCTAAGTCAGAGCTAACTTCAACCTAATTATGTAGCCTCCGGCTGAAGCACCTCACGGTGTTAGAATAACGTGTAAAACCATTTTTTGCCTTTTGGACTATAAGTTGAAGGCTCTGATAAATCTACGACAGAAGTATAAATATCTAATGTCGCAGTTAGTTTGACAAAAATCAAGCCTAAAACAGCAATAACTTGTTACTTAAGTGGTTAATTGTAAAACTTTGATAAAGTTAGCAAAAACCTCTTGACAGTTATAAGTAATTTCTCGGATAATAGATTCACATAAAGACGGGCTCGGTTTGAAGTTGAAATATCAAATTCGGTTCTGATAAACCTTTTGACTGGTGTGACGTTCCAGAAACATTAAACATATCCAATAATTCTTGTAGACCTGGTATCCGGCCTGCTGTTTACAGTTTTTTTAGGATCCGCCTATTGTTAATGACACGGACAACGGACGGCCAGAACGCAATAGATCGATCGAACTAGATTTGAAATCAGTCACCCCAGCAATCCAAAGTGATAAGAAGTATCATATTGCTTCTTTACGTTACTTTCCCATGCGCTGTTATGACTGTCTGTTATATTTCGAGGCAACAGCCCATCGAGTCTTTAGTGAATTTATCAGTACGTAGAATTAGCTTTTTTAGGAATTAAGTTGAGGCTCCTAAAGCTGAGAGATATCAATCCGCTATCTTAAGAACTTTCAACTTCAATAACAGCAAGGCAGGCTTTGAGTTTCGCAACCGGATTAACGAGTAGAAACTCTAATTTTCTCAATCTCATTTTTTAATTGTCTAGCTTCATGTCGAGGTGGAAAACCACCTGCGATATGTCATTGCTAAGATCTCGGTGCAAGGAAGCAATCTTACAGTTTTACATAGCTTCTATCTAGCGCTATCCGAGCAATTACAAGCATTAATGCAGACAAACGACCAAAATAAAACTCCATACAAAAGAAGGTACATCCATGTTTTCCAACAATAATTTGACTATTTTACAACCCCTACCAGCGAAACTCTTGCCAGATGGTAAAGTTTTCCTCACCCGCAAGCTGGACGAAGCCGTTGTCGAATTAACCAAGTATTGGGATGGTTCGATTACAGTGATGATGGAAGAGACCCAAACAGATCACAAAAATCTCGATGGCAAAGTTTTCGATATCGATACACTACCATTCAAATTAGAAGTGATTTCCTTCGATCTAATCACGCCTGCTTTGTTGCACAAACACAATACTTCGCTGGTGTTAGCAGTGCCGGGATACCGACAAAACCATATCAGCAATATTTGCAACTTAGCTGGAGTGCCATGTATTTACGTTTCTGAATATACTCTGAAAACTCGCAAACAAATTGCGAGCGTGAATACCAAAAACCCGATTGTACGCTTGCGGAGAATGGCTTGGGAAAAAAATCAAGAAATTAAGCAGCGGGCGGCGATCGCAAATGCGGATGGTTTGCAGTGCAACGGTACTCCTACCTATAAAGATTACTTGAAACTCAATCGCAATTCGATGCTTTTCTTTGACACGCGGATTAGCGAGGATATGCTAGCAACTGACAGGGATATTGAAATGCGGACTCACAACCGCTCTGAAGATATGCCTCTGCGGCTGCTGTTCTCTGGCCGCCTGATTAAAATGAAGGGAGCCGATCATTTACTGAATGTTGCTCTAGAACTTAAGAAACGGGGAGCAAATTTTGAAATGTTCATTAGCGGTGCTGGCGACTTAGAAAAAATGATGCACCACACCATAGCAGCCCATCAACTTCAGAATTGCGTGAAAATGCTTGGTGTCCCGGACTTTAAGACCGAGTTTTTCCCCTTTGTTAAGGACAATATCGATTTGTTTGTGTGCTGTCACCGGCAGGGCGACCCCTCGTGTACTTATTTAGAAACAATGTCTTGCGGAGTGCCGATTGTGGGCTACTCGAATGAAGCATTCGAGGGAATTTCAGAAATGTCTGAAACGGGATGGATGGTACCGATGGATAAACCTAAACTGATGGCGCAGAAAATTATTCAACTCAGCTACAACCGAGAAGTCATCAAAGCTATGTCTTTTAAGTCGCTGAGGTTTGCTGAAAAGCACACATTTGAGAAAACTTTTAAAGCTCGTGCAGAACATATGCAGCGGGTTGCTGATAACTCAATGTCGATGAGAAAAGCTGCCTGAAGAAAACTGTGGGTTCGAGATTTGATGTCGTGTGTGATCTATTGACCGCAACAAGTAGGGTTCGTAGTGCGGACTTGACTCCACTCCTAGGCCCTGGAGTCAAGTCTGCACTACGAACTGTTTTTGTTATGCTAATCGACCGGACATGATTTGATGTTGTGTCTGGCGATTTGATTGGAATTAAGCCTACATTCAGAAGAAATAGTTCTGATTTATTGATCAAAAATAGGACAGTCTTCCTCACTACAAACCTATCTAATTTTTTATTTTTTAGGGCAGCCAGCGGGGGAGGCATCCTTTTAGACGCAGTTCTTGAGGTGAGGGATAATTATTAGAGGCCGGTGCATTTTTGAATTTTAAAAGTATTAGAGTTGAAAGGGCGATCGCACTTGGGCCATCAGTTCTCAAATCTCCTGCGACAGGTTCCGATTTCTGGGCCACTACGCGGTCTAATAGCAATTCTATCCCGTCGGGCGACAGGCTCATTTTTGTCTCCACTTGGTCGGGCAAAACTAACAGCGGTTGTACTGCAAATGTCTGCAAATCAATTGCTTCAAGGGTGAATTGTTCGGAAAAATCTTTCCCAGGCTTCCGTCTGGTTAAAAAGTAGTAAAGCTGAGGAGTTCTGGGGTCAAACTGACAGTCGATCAATCAATTCTCCGGTGGTGCGGATTAGTTCTTTTTGCAATTCCTGATTTGTTACTAAAAAAATTGACTGTTTGACACTCCCCTGCTATCGAGGCGAGGGGATTCTTGGATCAACCAGTCGAACTTATCTCTGTTTTGTCGCCACCAGCGAGTAGAGATCGGTCTGTCCCCCAGCGTAAATTCCGGTGTGCCCCACCGTATTTAAATTAATTTTTGCACGGGCTTTCAAACCCTTTGCTAAAATATTTCTTCCAGCGTTGTGGTCACGATCTAATATCGTTCCGCAACCGCAAATATGCGTTCGGGTTGATAAAGTTTTCTTAACAATGTCGCCACAGTTTGAACATTTCTGTGATGTGTATTGTGGTGGAACAGCGATAACTGTTTTGCTGTACACTTTTCCAAAATACTCCAACCATTGAGCAAACTGTGACCACGCAGCATCACTAATTGATTTGGCGAGTTTGTGGTTTTTCACCATATTCCGCACCTGAAGGTCGACCTAGGCTACAAAATCGTTAGATTTCACCACGTACAACGCCGTCTTAATGGCGAAGTCTTTACGCTGCCGACTAACCTTTAGATGTTTTCTTCCTAACTTGTTGATTGCCTTTTTCCGGCTTTGGGAGCCTTTCTTTTTCCGAGAAACTCGCTTCTGCAATCTCTTCAAAGCTTTTTCGCTTTTGCGGAGATACCGAGGATTGGGAACTGTTTCACCGTCGCTGTCAGTGTAGAAGTGGTTTAATCCAACATCTATGCCGATAATTTTACCAGTAGAAACGGGTTCTTCTTTTCGTTCGATGTTGATGCAGAATTGGGCATAATAGCCGTCGGCACGACGCACTACCCTAATTCGCTTGATTTCATCGGGTGCCGAGAAATGCAAGTCCCGACTGCCAATTAACTTGAATTTTCCAGCAGCAAAACCATCCTTAAATGTTAGGCATCTTTTGTCGCTAGAAAGCGCCCAGCCGGATTGTTTGTATTCGACGGAACGAGTGTACTTCTTGAACTGCGGGTAGCCCTTTTTTCCGGGATTCTTAGCTTTGCAATTGGCAAAGAAACGTTGGATAGCAAAAATAGCACGTTGGGCCATCGCTTGACGTGCCGTCGAGTTAAGCTTGCCTGCCCATTCAAATTCTTTCGCCACAACGGCGCATTGTTTGTACAGGTCTACTAACTTAATCCTGGAATTGTCTATCCAATGTCTAAGAGTTTTATTTCTGACAAATTGAGCCGTCCGAATCATGTCGTCGATGATTCGATATTGCTCCGTTTTGCCCTTCAACTTAAACTCTAAAACTATCATTATAATAGTTTATAACTTTTGCTCAATTTTTTACACATAAGCCTGTATACTTAACAAGTCTCCACACTTTTTATAATTAAAGCCGTCCTATAAGGACGGGGCTTTAGACCCAATCTTTTGGTAAAATCGCTGTTGTACTTCAGCATTGCCGATTCTCAGCCGTCGGGTGTGAA
Source organism: Microcoleus sp. B4-D4 (assembly GCF_036705185.1). Lineage (NCBI taxonomy): Bacteria > Bacillati > Cyanobacteriota > Cyanophyceae > Oscillatoriales > Microcoleaceae > Microcoleus > Microcoleus sp. B4-D4. The sequence goes on from NZ_JAUBTX010000015.1 coordinate 36,121, forward strand.
GCTGAACACTCTCCGAAATGATGGTATGAAGTCTAAAGGTTTGACGTTTGGTGTCAAGGATCAAATGGCGATGCCGTCTGCTTGGGGATTGGCTAAAGTTCCGCTGTCTGGGGCGATCGCAAATTCTCCGGTCGCACAACTAAAAAGCCGCTGCGGAATCCGGGAAGTTTCCGGCCGCAACAACGACAAACCAATATCCTCTGCATTGCCTCTATTGGCGCGCTAAATCGCGATCGCTCTTGAGGTGCTGGCACTATAGACAATTCAAATATATAATGCCGATGCCATCAGAAACAACATTACAAAGCAAGCCCAACAAAATTTATAGAAAACAACCCATTAATTCTAGATTTAAATCCTCACAAATTTTAAGTCGAAAGTCAAAATAATTAATTATTATTTCTAGGTTTGGCTTTTGGCTTTTTATTTGTGAAAATCAACAATTTACAACAGAAGAAATTCAACCATACAAAACTTCTTCCACAGGCGGCGTGGCATCTTTGGGGTCGAATTTTTTGATTTTCAAAGCTTGCAGTAAAAACAGCGAAATATAAAGCGGATTCAACAATACATACCGCTTCCAGAGACGCCTGGGCTCCTTAATCATCCGAAACAGCCATTCCAAACCTATCTTAGATAAAAACTCAGGAGCTTTAGCCAAATTACCCGCGTGAAAATCGTAAGCTGCACCTACAGCAATCAGCGGCATTGATAAGTCATCACGGTATTCGTAAGCCCAGACTTCTTGTCGCGGACACCCCAAACCGACAAAAGTAATTGCTGCACCGCTGTTGCGAATTTTCTGGGCAATTTCCTGTTTTTCTTGCGGCGAAACCTGCTTAAATTTAGAAGGCTGAGTTCCAGCAATAATTAACTTGGGATAACGCTGGCAGAGATTGCGAGATAAAGCTTCCAGTACAGAAGCTTGAGAGCCGTACAAATAGATAGATAATCCTTCTTCGGCGGCGCGCTCGCAGATTTTTAACATCGCATTTGGCCCGCAAACTCGATCGGGCAATTCCGTATTGTAGAGCAAATTTAACGCCCATCTGACCGGCTGTCCGTCTGGCAATACTAAATCAATGTGATTGATCCGATAGCGGTGAGTGCTGTCAAGCACCCCAGTCATTACCCCGTGAACCGCTAGAGCCGAAACTGACAGTGGTTTTCCGGCGTTGGCTGCCGCAATAATTGTGCTGACAGCAGCTTCATAATTAACGGCATTTACTAATATGCCGAGTACATTTTTTTTTCCTAAATCGATATTGGAAGACCTCTCTAAGCCAACGACACTTACATTCATAAATATCCTCTAAAATTTGTTTAACTTTGTTTTCAATTCTTTATACCTCTTGCACAAATTTTCGATCTGTTAACCGCAGATTTTAAGTGGATAAACACTAATCGACGCAGATAATTTGATCTTATCTGCGATTGAGTGCAAGAGGTCTTTTACAAAAATTGCCAGCACATCCTTTTTGTACCCGTTCAATCCTGCGATCACTCTTTCAGCCAGCGTTCGCGGTTACATTCATAAATCTCCTGTAGGATTTGTTTAACGTTATATTTCATTTGCCAGTCAGGATAGTGACTGGAAAATTTTGAATTATCGCTAATCCACCAAATGTGATCGCCAATGCGATTTCCTTCCGCATAAGTCCAATTAAATGTACGTTCCGCAATTTCCTCACACATCTGGATGGCTTCTAACATCGAACAATTGCTGTATCTGCCTCCTCCTGTATTATAAACTTGGGCGCTTCTGGGAGCTTTATAAAATTCATAAAATGCCGAAATTAAATCAGCGCTGTGAATGTTATCGCGGACTTGCTTGCCTTTGTAGCCAAACACGGTGTAAGGAGTTCCCGTCACGGCGCACTTCATCAAGTAGGCGAGGAAGCCATGCAGTTGAGCTCCCGAGTGATTTGGCCCCGTCAGACAGCCGCCGCGAAAACAAGCGGTGTTCATCTGAAAATATCTGCCGTATTCTTGAACTAAAATATCAGCGGCTACCTTAGAAGCACCAAACAAACTGTGCAGGCACTGGTCGATAGACATATCCTCCCGAATGCCATTTTCGTAAGTGTGACCTGCTTCTATTTCCCATCGATGATCTAATTCAACTAAAGGCAATTTGTTGGGGGTATCGCCGTATACTTTATTAGTAGATGTAAAAATGAAAACTGCTTTTGGACAGTACAAGCGAGTTGCTTCTAAAAGATTGAGAGTACCGTTAGCGTTTACTGTAAAATCTATTTTTGGGGCGCGAGCCGCCCAATCGTGGCTCGGTTGGGCTGCTGTGTGAATTACTAGCTCGATCGAATCTCCGTACCGCTGAAAAATATTGGTAATAGCTTCGTAGTCGCGAATGTCAACATCTAAGTGATAATACTTGGTTCCCAAAGATTTTTCGAGTTGTTGGCGGTTCCAGTTGGTAGAACCATCGGCACCAAAAAAGAACTGGCGCATATTGTTGTCGATGCCAACTATGTCTAAGCCTTGTTTGGCAAAGAACTTACAGGCCTCCGAGCCAATTAATCCCGCCGAGCCAGTAATGATTGCAACGCTCACGTTTCACTCTCCTCACAAATCTTGTTTAAGTTTTTGGCGCTAGAATACATCCGAATATATCAGAAGTTATCCAATTTTTTCTTTGATTAGATCTTCGCACAATTCGGCAAAGAATTTACCTTTGACATCCCAATCATAAATTTCCCTGACGCGCTTTTGACCAGCTAGACCCAAGCGCGATCGCAAGTTGGGATCGCTCGCCAAACACACTATAGCTTCTGCTAGACTTTTCACAGCGCGATCGGGCTCGGTAGCAGCGACTTTAATGCCTGTTTGGGCAGTCACTTGAGTAGCCGGGCCACCCAAATCCAAACAAATTGTCGGACGGCCAACCCCCATCATTTCAGTGCAGACAAAACCGCCAGAGTCATGCAAACTCGGATGGAGGAGAACGTGAGACTCACCCATTTTTAAAAGGGTTTCACTGCGAGATAGAGCACCCCAAAAATGTACTTTATTTCCCAGTCCCAATTCTGTTGCCAAAGCTTCTAAACGCTCTTTTTCCGGGCCGTCTCCCACAATCCAGTATTCCGAGTTTTCCAGCTTCGCCTCCGCAAATGCACGGAGTCCCAAGTGCACTCCTTTCCAGTGTAATAGACGGCCGACACTGATGAATCTAATTGGTAGCTCCGGGGGGGGTGGAGATTTTTCTAGTTGTTGAATTTCCTGCTGCGATAAACCGACTTGCGAGAAAATTCTCACGTTTTTTGCTTGGAGAAATCGCAGTCTTGCCGCTGTTTCTTCTGTAGTTGCCAGCGCCACCGCACTGCGGCGCGCCGTCAGCCCCACAAACGGATCGCGTTCTCCTACACTTTGAGCCAATGCTCGCAGGGTTTCGTAAATTTTGCCCCGGCGGCTAAAATCTTCCCAAAAAGGCTTTGGTGCTGCTTCTGCACCCCCCACAGGCCCCCAAATAAAAGGATGCGGCAACAGTGCTAGGAAACTTGGAGACCAATGTTTGACATAAGTTACGTGCTGTACTATGTCAAAACCAATTTCGCGATCGAGCTTTCGAGCTATAAAATAAGCCCAGATTTGCCACAAATAATAGTGAAGTTGCAGCAATCCTTGTTTTCCCTTCCAATCTTCACTCCACCCAAACGGATCGAAATAAACAAAGTGCAGGTTGGGTACAGGATTTCTTTCTAGTTCTGCTTCGATGTACGATCGACAAAATGTCCGAGTGAATACCCAAGTTTCGTGATACTTAGCAGATTGAACGACAGTATTCCATCCCACTCCCTCTTCGGAACCCAGATTGGGTTCGCAAGCAAAGGCAGATAATAAAATTTTCATCAACTTTTCTCCAATACTAGCGAAGTCACATCGGCTATTAATTTCGCAGCATTTTCTGGTGTATGTTCAGCGATCAATTGCTGGGATTTTTGGCCCATAATCACTAACTTTTCGGGGCAATCAATCAAGTTCCGCATCGCATTTGCCATACCTTCCGAATCATAGGGATCAAAAATATAACCATTTTCACCTTCAACGATCATTTCGCAAGCCCCAGCCCATTTTGAACACAAAACTGGCTTACCAAATGCCATCGCTTCTAGTACCACCATTCCCCAAGTATCTTCTAACGTAGGAAAAACAAACGCATCAGCTTCTAGAAAATAAGATCCCAAGTATCCGTATTCGATCCACCCTGTCCAAACAATTTGTTTTTCTAAATCCCATTCTTTTGTAAGTGCTTCTAGTTCCGAGCGCTGTTCCCCGTCTCCAACGATAATGACTGTGTAATTCGAGTATCCCTGGCTTTGCAAAATTGTGCAAGCTTCTAACAGATTCTTAATCCCTTTGCGAGAAATTACTTGACCCACGCACAGAAAAATTGGGTGGGGGAATGACAAAGAGATAGAATTATTATTGTCTATTTTTTCTACCAAAGCTTTAGCATCAGGAACCATGTAAGGTTGAGCAAATATCTTACTTTCGGCTGCCCCAATCACTTCAACCAAATATTCTTTACCTCGGCGACTATTAGAAACAAAGGTATCCGCAAATTTACCCATCCATCGTCGAATCGTCGATCGCACCTTAGAATCTCGAAAGTCTACATTCGGCGAACTACTTTCATAAACTAAAACCAGTCGCCATTTCCCTATAGGCTTAAAGATTATAGCTATCAATGTCCAGATCGAAAATCCACTGGCAAAAATGACTTGGGGCTTGAATTTTAGGAGAGGAAAAATAATCGCAGGAGTAGCTTTAATATAACCACGACTGTACCCCATTTCTATCTTTTGGGTGGCGATGAATTGTGTATCTCCCACAACTTCGATTACTTCTGTACCAGGAGCTTCAGGATCGTAGCCAGGCCAGAGGCGACCTGTATAAAAAATCGTGTTCGGAATCACTTTTTTCAGCTCGTGCAAAACTGGCGGCCAGTAGGCTCCAAATTCTGCCGAAGGGACGAGCCAAGCGATGCGAATTTCATCCATGCAGTTCACCTTTAGTTGTAGCGAGTACAAAGCAGTAGGCAGTCGCCAAAAGTCTTCGGCACTACCTATGCTTGCAAACAATAGTATCAACCACTATACCCTACAGGCCCTCGGCGAAGCGAGATAAAAATCAATCTCAAATAAGGTAACAGCCAATATATCGGCCACAATATATTAGTGTGTCGCTGTACCAGAACTTTTGACTCTTTTGGCGAAAAACCCTTGGGTTGAAGTACCTTCTTAAACCGCTCCATCAAATTCATGTTGGGATCTTCCCAGCAATTGCCCTGGGGCGGGTTAGTCGAGCAAGTTCCTACGTAGCCAGGAACCACCCAAACAGTACAATTTTCTCGCAGTGCCCGTAAACCATAGTCGATGTCTCCCATACTGTGGATAAATACTGGGTCTAAGTTCCCTACTACTTCCACTACTACTCGCGGTATCAAAACACAGTTACCATTCATGGTATTGCAGGGTTGGACTTCTTGAGTAGGTTCCACTACCCGAAAGTGCAAAGGATGCCACCAGCTAGTCCTGAGCCAGCCGCCGTAAGTGAGTACACCAGTTTCAGAATCACGGGTAGACCCTACAACAATAGCTCGTGTATTGCCTTGCTCAGCCAATTGGCGGGAAGTTACCATCATTGTTTGCAAAGCACCTGGAGCGAGTACAGTATCGTCGTTGAGCCACAGGTAGTAGTCGCAGTCGTCATTAATAGCGGCGGCAAATGCTTGGCGCATTCCCCCATTCCAAAACAGATTGCCATCTCCGTGTAGCAAATTGACCTGGGGATAAGTCTCCTGCACGGCTTCAGATGTGCCATCGGTGCTGGCATCGTCCACTAAGTACACGCTTAGCAAGATATCTGCGGGCAGTACCTGATTGAATACCGCACCTAGACTAGCTAAGGTCTTTTGCTTGCGGTTGTGGCAAGTTATGATTATTGCTATAGTGCTGTGTAGTTTCATCACTCTATTGTAGTCGGGAAAAAAACATGAGACAATTGTTAAAAAATATAGCGTATAAAATGCTTAAGCCTTTGGGATTCGATCTCCCGCGCAAGGGTATGAGAACATCTATGTACGGCGTACTCGATCAGGTCATAAAGTTTGGTTTTCAACCAGAAACCATTATAGATGTCGGCGTGGCCTACGGAACCTTTGAATTGTACGAAAAATTTCCCCAAGCGAACTTCCTCCTGGTAGAGCCTTTGAGCGAGTATGAGGAAAATTTAAAAGAAATTTGTCGGAAATACAAGGGTCAGTATGTACTGGCGGGCGCCGGCGCTGAGCCAGGAACTCTGACAATCAACGTTCACCCTCAACTTTATGGTTCTTCTACTCTTAAGGAATCAGAAGGGAGTATCGCCGATGGTGTACCTAGAGAAATTGCTGTGGTGACAGTTGACGATCTGTGTCGGGAAAAGAATTTAAAAACACCTTATTTGTTGAAGGTTGACGTACAAGGTGCTGAACTTAATGTTTTAGACGGCTCTAGGAAGAGCCTGGAGGATACGGAAATGATTATTCTGGAAGTATCCATGTTTGAATTTTATCTCGGTGGCCCCCAATTCTATGATGTTGTCAATTATATGAAAGAGCGAGGATTTGTGGTCTACGATATTTTTGGTGGTTATATCCGTCCCCTAGACGGAGCTTTGGCTCAAGTAGACATGGTATTTGTTAAAGAAAGTGGGCAATTTAGAAAATCTAACTTTTTTGCTTCGCCAGATCAGCGGAAACAGTTGGTTTAAGAGCTGGAGATTTTGGATGCCATCGCTAGTTCAGAAAAAACAGACAAGTAGCGGCGGGCTTGTATTTCTAAGGTAAATTCTTGCTCCGCTTTCTGACGCGCGATCGAACATAGTTTTTGATGCCGCTCTGGATTTTCTAGCACCCAGGCAATACCTCTGGCTAAGTCTTCTGTTTCATAAGGTTTAGCTAAATAGCCGTTTTCCATGTGATCGACGATATCTTTTAATCCAGTGGCGTTAAATGCGACAACTGGTGTGCCACAGGCTAGGGACTCGGATGCTGTTTGACCAAAAGATTCGTACAAGGAAGGAACTACCATCACATCAACGGCTGAATACACCATCGCTAATGTAATATCATCATTTAACCTCCCTAAATAGTGAATTTTGAAACCTAAATCAGACTGTTGGCTGGATGCTGATGGACCGAAAACTACGAGTTCTATTTCGTCTCGCAATCCCGATTTAGTTAACTCTTGCATAGCGGCTTGCAGCAAGGAAAAGCCTTTCCAGCGATCGCCTGTCCCCTGCATTGCCCCAAATAAGAGTAATTGCTTATCTTGAGGTAAATTTAGGATTTCTCGCGCAAATTGGCGGTTGATTGGTTTGAACTTTTGAGTGTCGAGTCCGTTGGGAATGACGACTACTTGGCGATCGCGAAATAGAGAGCTCGCTTCTACACATTTTGCCAGCCATTTGCTCGGCGTAACCAGAGTTAGCTCAAAGTCTTTCCAAGCTTTAGCTTTTCTCTGCCACACCCACCGCGACATATCGCCGGCTTTAACGCTGTGAAGTTGCGGACAACTACCACAAGATTGAGTATAGCGATCGCAATCTTCACTGTAGTGACATCCACCTGTAAACGGCCACATATCGTGGAGCGTCCAAACTATTGGTTTCTTAAACTTCGGGATGCTTTCTACTTGTAAATACCCTCCACAAACCCAGTGCAGATTAATAATATCTGGTTGGATTTTAGCAACTTGACCGGGGAGAGAATCTGGCAGCCATTCTGTCGAAAATATAACTGGGTCTTTCTCAGGGTAAAGTCGCAATGGCAAGTTAGATACAGTAGAAATAATCTTGTCAAACTTATTGGTAATACCATTCTGTGACGAAATGACATTCGGTTCGCCACTGTTCTTATTTTTCACCAGCATTTGCGAAGACACCCCAATCCCCTGCAAACCTTGGTGCAGTCTATAAGCCGCGCGGGCTGCACCGCCTTCAGTATCAGAAGTATTGAGAAGTAGAACCTTCATTTTTTTTAAAGTGTTTCCAATTAATTATTTAGTTATTACGGGAAAATTGATTAATTTCTGATTGGCGCTATCTATCATTTTTTGCAGTTCGCCGCTGGCAATAATAGAACCATAAGCCTCATAAAACTTTTTCGCATTGATAACCGATTGTTTTTCCACTCTTTCGCTATTAAAGGTTCTCATGCCACCAGTTGCCACATTTCTTATAAATGGGCAGGGATATAAACCTACTTGGTATCCTGCCAACCAAGCTCTCACGCTGGCATCGTCATCGTCAAACTGGAATGGAGCATATTCTTGATTAATTCCTCCTAGTTCTAAGAACGGCTTTCTCCTCAGAAGTGTGGGGGCTCGGTTAACAGACGTAACAAATATAAATGGGATACCAGACTGAGGTTCTATGTACTGAGGCGTGTCATAAATCCGTTTCTTAAAAAGTCCTGGTCGAGTGATTATATCTCCAATTTTTTTATAGGTAGACTCTTCATTTGGCTCCACTGAATCTGGGGTAAAAAAGTCCAAGCCTCCTCTGCCACCTAATATTAGTAGTTTAGGTAAAGCTTCAAACAAAGAGAGTGCCTGCTCTATCCAAGTGTTATTATATGGTGGTATGTCATCATCTTGCAATAAGCAAACAAACTCACCTTTTGCCATTCCAATCGCTCGTTCGTAGGTTCTGACCTCGAATAAGTCATTGCAACGCAGTAGAAAGTCATTTTTCCTATCAAGGTATTTCATCCACTCTTCGTAAGAACCATCACTAGAGCCATCATCAATTACGATCAATTCTTCAGCCGAAGTTAATCTTAGTGCAGTTATGATGCTCCTAATATTAGGTTTTTTATTAAAAAATTGCACAATTAGTGAAACTTTGGGGCTAGTTGTGTAAATTGAGTTGGGTTTGGAAGTTTGATCGCTTGTAACTTTTTTATGTATTTTTTGCTCGTGCCTCTGATTCACTAATTTTAACCATTTGCGAAGTAACTTCGATTTTAGAGAATCCATCGCTTTGCTCCTCAGTAAAACTTTACTTTCATACCTTATTTACAGGCGATATGCAGAAAATATCCCTCTATAAGCGGAAATATTAAGAAGTATAATATTCCCCTCTGTTTACACTATCTTATCTCTCTGATGATTTTACACGAAATTTTTTAACAATTTATTTACTTTTTTTTGCACCTTCCTAACAAATGGTGGATCGTAATCATATAAAGTATTTTGGGTGAATTTATCGGCTTGCGTATCCCGAATAGCAAAAGGCGGATGCTTCATCGGAAATGTTATCGCTTCTACAGGCATATTACTGTAGGGACTGTTAACATCTCCAGTATTAGTTCCTCCTACCCCATGCCCGATATTAGAAACTAAATTGACATTCGCCAAAATATTCATTCCATTTTGAATAAAGCTTGCCAATGTCCACCGATAAGCCCAACTATCTATTTTCCCTTCATAACAAAGCTGAAAAGTCTTTGTCCAAACTTTTACAGCGTTCGCGTCTCCCAGTACATCCTCCAAAAAATTACCATCCCGAATTTCTGGCCACAACTTCATATCTAAATCATAGTATTGCCAAGCTCGTCTCCAACTCGCCCAGGTCCAACAGTGATTGTAGCGAGAAAAATAATAGCTGTAATCAGTTTTTTTTCGCCCAAATTGCACATTTTGACCAGAAATTGACATAATCCGCTGGTCATTTCGGTAACGAGCGAGCAATTCTTCAGCGAAGCGAAAAAATGTCAGATGCGGCAGACAGTCATCCTCAATAATAATTGCCTCCTCAACCAGCTCGAATACCCAATCCAACCCGCTAGAAACCCGCCGCAGACAACCCAAATTTACTTCTGCGTAATTTTTCATAACTTCGCATTCCCAATCTACTTGGTCAATAATAGCTCTGGTGGCAGCACATTCTCGATCTTCTCCTAGTCTGTCTGGGCGCGGGCCATCAGCAATTACTAGCAATTTGGGGGGTTTTGCCTGACGAATTGCTTCAAACACCGTTTGGGTTTCTTGGGGGCGTTTAAAGATAATGAAGACAATTGGGGTTTTTACTTGCCAGTCATACATTGATTTTCCTCCGATATCTTTAATGATTTTTTAGGTTTTGTTCGTCATGATAAAGTTTGGCAAACTTGCTCTTTGAACATATATTTACAACCACAATTTTGAGTAATATCTATCATCGCTCTAGCATTTTTTTTACCTGAGACAGTTTCTTTTTTATGCCGGATTTTCTGTCTTGTAAAGTATCAACAAGTAGTTTAGAAAAATTACGTTTCGGTATCCCTAGGTATCCCGCCGTATATTTCATAAACTCCTCTCCCACTGGCAAAGTCCAAAATAAGGATTTGGGATTGGATACTTGTAGGAAAAGTCTCTTGATCCCCCTAGCTTTTTCTGCTGGTAGATGCCAAATATCTAGCTGAAAATTTGATTCACTTGCCGTGTAAAAGTGCGCCGCTGTCCAGATCCTTTCAATATAAGGGTTTGCAGTTCCCGGTGCATACCCTTGCTTGTTATAAATATAGGTTAACATCTGCTCCTCTGTATTAAACTTTGATTTGCCTTGGGCAAATCTTTCTAAAGAAATATTCCAAATTAAGTCAATTTCTTCAGCTAAGCTTTTAATCCTCTCTCCAGTTCCCCCAATAAATTCCGCTCCAAAATAACGAGGAGGCTGCTCAATATTGTACCCTAGTTCATGGTAAAAATTTTGCATTTCTCGTCTAGTCCAGCCATTAATTAATTCATCTTCTTGGTAATAGCGCTCATAAGTAGCTATCCCGTTTTTTTCAATTGCTTCTATCATTTTATCTGCCGAATTTACCCACACGCAATCAGAATCTAGCGAAAGGCATATATCGTTCGATTCGGAGTTGTTTTTGAGGTACTTAACAATATCGAACTTAAAATATGTACTTCTGAAAGCATCGAAATATTCTAGCGGATGCTGATAAGTGAAAGGCAAGTGAGCCACCTTCACACCGATTTTAGCAAAAAATTCTTCCATATTGAAATTACCTAGATTGGGTAACTTTTCTGCATTCGTACACAAGATATGATTGGCACTAGGATTATTTCTCACACTCGAAGCAAAAAATACTACAACGCATTGCCAGTAAATAGATTGGAACTGGGCTGATGAAGATTTGACATTTAATCCTTGAGGATAAATACTTTCTTCACCTTCGCGATCGCAGCACATTCCAGTTAGTATATAAACAGCACCTCGGTTATTCATTATATCTCTCCAGAAATTAGGTTTTTGTCCAGACGGGGCAAGGGTTTCATCTTTTTTTTGCAGATGCTCTGGCTCTGTTAATAATATCAGTTTCTCTCAGTTGAGAAATTAAAGTTTTTATAAAATTATACTTCCAAACTTAACTGACTCGTAGTATTTGGATGTTTGATTTACAATATTTAACAATGATTATAGCCTTTCTCAGAGAGATGAGGTAAATACAAAAGCCCGAAACTCTTGACATTTAAAGAATCTGGCATACCTCATGTCAGTGAGAACTGCTATACTTACGCTCTAAAGAGTCGTTGACCGATTTTTGTGAAAATATCGACCATGAAAATCGCTTTCGTTTGCATCCAAAACATCTTCCTAGTTTGAGGATAAAGTGCGTGGGCCAAATAACAAGCCGACATTTGTGCAATTAGAGTAGCAATACCTGCCCCCAAACCACCATAGCGGGGAATTAAAACGAAGTTCAAGATCACATTAACCAGCCCACCCACAGCGGTTGTAGCTGCTGAAAAATTCAACAACCCTTCCGAGATCAGCCATGTACCTCTAGCGATTCCCAAAGATACAAACAGCCCAGCCCAAATCAGCACTGCTAAAGAGGGCGCAGTCCCAAGATAGTTTTTTCCATAAAGAATCGTCACTATCGGCTCCGCAAACAGCATTACAGGAATTGCAACTGCATAGGATATTAAAGACATTAAATAGAAAAGTTTTTGCAGGCGTTCGTAATAAACTGTTTCACTAATTTCTTTAGATTTAACAATAGACGGAAAAACCGAGCTGCCTATAGCCATAGGGATGAAATACCATAGCTCTGAGACTTTAACGGCTGCTGCATATAGTCCCAACTCTTCAGCGGTACTAAGCTGTTTCATCATAATCTGATCGATTCGCATATAAATGAAGACCATGAACCCAGACAAAATTAGTGGCCAGCTTTCCTTAACCAATTCCCAAGCCAGTCTCCTATTGAACCGCCACCTTAATATATGATTTCCATTTACGTGATAGGCGATTGTCAACGCCAAAGCTCTCAAAGCCTTCTCCCCCGTCACAATCCAGCAAAATGCGAGCAGCGTAGCTCGTAGATTTAGGAGTACAACTTTAACCACGTTGATACACAAATAAGCGGCATTCGTAGATACAACAACATATTTTGATTGCACCTGTGACTGAAACCAAAACTCAATAGTTTCAAAAGGCTGAAACAAAGCTGCTCCTGCTGCTATTCCTACTAACAATTGAGTATAGGGTTCTTCTGGATTTAACAGCATCACCGTTCCTACTGTTAACAATAAAGAGATCAACCCACTGATATTTTTGAGGACAAAAGCTGTACCAAGAATTTCTTCCTTGTTAGACGAATCGCGAGAGAGATCCCGAACCACAATGGAATTCAAGCCCAAGCTAGCAATAGGAGAGAACAGCGACGCTGTAGCGAGCGCGTAGTTGAACAAGCCAAATCTCTCCGGCTGTAGGTAACGAGCGACCCAAAGCCCTACCAGCAGCCCCAGACCTAGTTGCAATACCTTATCAGCAAATAACCAAACTGTATTGGCAATCAGCTTACGCAGACCTGGACTAAGTTTTTCCTTAAGGGCAAATAGCCGATCTAATTTCATAAGTTTTCACTTTGTTAAAAATAGGATAACCTTGAACACTCAACAAGCCAAAACTAACTGCGTACAACCATCTATTTACCGTTCTATCTCTGTTACCTATCCCCCAGTCTATGACATTGTTAGATTATAGCGGAGCAAGTGATTTTTTGCAGGAGCTATCTTTCGCTTCAAATTTTTGCTGTAGTGTCTAGACTCAGACGGACTGACATAACAATATACCAAAACCAAATGCTAGTTGACCCAAAAAGACCTGTTTCAGTAAGGTTCGTCATCAGTATATAGGTCAAAATAAAAAGGGGCAAGCCAGCTTCAGGAAGTTGTGTGCGGGTTAAATACACTACTCCCTTCACAATATTATTGAAAAATGAAAACATAAATAATATCAATCCTCCCCAACCTAAATCGCAAGCAAGGTCTAAAAAACCATTGTGAGAATGGGGCGGTATAAATTGGACTCTCGCAATTATAATACCGTGAGCAGGATTTTCCAGACCGCGCCAAGGTTGCCAAAAACTATTAACTCCATATCCCAAAAGAGGCCGCAGGTTTATTTTATCTACGATTTGGGGCCAAAACTCCGTGCGACCTGTCAAGGTCATATCTTTGTTCAGTCCATCTACAACAATCGCCTCCAGATTATTGATCACCAAAATTCCCAGACCAATACTAATAATCAGGAACAGTATGACAGAAACCACAGCCCACTGCACCGGCAATTTTTTGATGACGCTAAGATACACCCAAAGACCTAAGAGAATAATAACTAAAATTCGACTCGCTCCGCTGCATCCTTTTTGGACTGCTAGGGAAGCCAACAAACCGAAAACAATCGACAAACGGCGATCTTTCGGGGAATAAAAGGCAAACAAAAACCACAAAACCGCTGTTTGAGCCATGAAAAATGAAAACTGGTTCTTGTGGCTTAAAATTCCACTCCAGCACCCAGCAGAACTCGGATTAGTTTTGACTAGGCTCCACAGCAGTACGAATAAGTTTACCGTGCGCCACCAAGGATATATTTCTTTCCAAGAAAATCGCTGTGCTACGTAAATAGCAACAGCACTGACTTCTAAAATCACTAGACTCTTTTTCAGGCTGACTTCAGGGGTATCTGACCACAAAGCCGAAAGTAATATCATCAACAAAAACAGTGCTAAAAACGGATCGCTGAGCATCGTAGTAAAGAGTGCTTTTAAATAATCTTTAAGCCAAGAATGCAGTCGGGGTGATAGTATAAAAAGAAAAACACCGTAGACAATTATTTGTAGGGTAATCGTGAGCGCAGTTGTTTCTCTGTTTGACAACGCTACCGGATGCAACTTCATAAAAGGCATCACTCCTGCGCCCGTTGCCCCAGAAATAGCAAACAAAAATATACCAAGAATGATTTTTTCTGCATTAATAGCTATTTTTTTGTCCTGAGCGATCGCTTGATAAAGTAGCATGATTATAATGAGACTTATGCCTCCAATAATCATCATAAACATAGGAACCCGGAGAATCTCTTTCATTGCCAGAACTGACCTTGATATTGTTTTCTTTCCCTGTCTAGCCCAAAATAACTAGAATCGGAACTTCTCTTTAAATATAATCAAAATCCTCAAAAGTGTTCAGGGGATTTTGAAGATGCGATCGCTTTCATCAGTTGTCACAGTTGGCAGTTCCTCAACGACCAGGTTACATTAAAGTAATGAAACAAATTAGGTTGTACATGGTGAATGCAAATTTGCCCAGACCAATAACCCAAATAGTAGCCTGTCTGAGCCTGTTGGCTGTAATCGTTATAGTCGGCGCAGATTCTACCACCGCTCAACTGCCAACTTTGCAGAATGCAAATATTGCTTCAGTGCCAGCTAACCCCTCAAATGCAAGCGGTACTTACACTCTAGGAGGCGGAGACAACATCCGCGTCGATATTTTCGACTTGCCCCAATTTAGTGGCAGCTACCAGATTCCGGCGGGTGGGGTGATCCAGTTACCTCTAATTGGCAGTATCTCGATCCAAGGACTGACTCTGGAACAAGCAAGTACGGCTATTTCCCAAGCCTATAGACAGATTCTCAAACGCCCCCAGGTTACAGTTAGTCTGCAAGCAACACGGCCTCTCAACGTCTGGATTTCAGGAGAAGTTAACCGCCCAGGCTCTTATACCATTGCTCTCAACTCAGGAGCAGGTAATGTCCCTTCCGTACAGTTTCCCACTTTAGTGCAAGCTTTAGAAAAAGCTCAGGGCGTGACCCAAATCGCTGACATTCGGCGGGTAGAGCTGCGCCGAAAGGTGGGCGGAGTGGGTCAAATCCAAACCACGACCTTCGATCTGTGGCAATACTTACAGACAGGCAATGTGCCTGTGGATATTACTTTGCGGGATGGAGATACCATTTTCGTACCCACTGCGACCGCAGTGAATCTAGCAGAAGCCCGCCAAATTGCTGTTTCTACCTTTTCCTCCCCCGCCAATCAAGCTCGCACAGTAGCAGTGGTAGGAGAAGTAGTCAGACCGGGGCGGTATGTCGTAGTCGGAGGAGATACCGCCCCGGGCCAAGGCGTCCAAGGACTGCCAACAGTGACGCGGGCGATTCAGCTAGCTGGAGGTCTTAAGCCTCAAGCTGACATTCGCCAAGTTCTAGTGCGTCGCCCCACCAGTGCTGGCGCTGAACAAATCTTTACCGTTAACCTCTGGCAACTTTTGGAAAGCGGTGATGTCAATCAAGATACGATTGTGCAAGACGGAGATTCCATCGTCATTCTGACTGCGACGGAAATCAATCCGGCAGAAATATCTCAAATCGCCGACGCTAGCTTTTCTCCGGCTAAGATTCAAGTGAATGTGGTGGGAGAAATAGTCAGGCCAGGAGTGGTGGAGGTGGCAAGCAACACCACCCTGAACCAAGCGTTGATGGCGGCTGGAGGATTCAATACCAGTAGAGCTAAAAAGACTTCGGTGGAACTCATCCGCCTCAATTTTGATGGAACTGTTTCTCGGCGTATGGTAGAAATTGATTTTGCTCAAGGAATCAATGAGCTGACCAACCCCGTTGTCCGCAGTAAAGATATCATTGTAGTCAGGCGCTCTACTACAGCCGGAGTAATAGACACCGTTAACCTGATTTTAAGTCCCATTGGTGCCGTTCTGGCAATACCCAGCACTGGCAATGCGATCCTATCATTCCTGAATAGCTTGGGACTTATCAGATTGCCTAGATAAAAATTGTTAGTGATGGTGGATTAACAGTAGGAGTAAGCAAAAATATGAGTACAGAATATAATTTCCAGTCAACAGCCTCGAAGCGTAATGGAGTTCAGCATCAGGCAGCGCATGGTATCTCTCTAGGGAATTCTGAAACTAGCGATGAGCAACAGCCTTTGGATTTGGGCTGGCTGTTTGCCGTATTGCAAAGAAGAATGGGGATTATGGTGGCGATCGCACTTTTGCTGGGCGGAATTTCTGGGTCGCTGGTACTGTGGACAACGAAGAAAATTGACAGGTTCTATCAAGGTGGGTTCCAGGTTTTAGTAGAGCCAATCACGGCTGAAGGTAGATTGTCTCAATTATTGATTCAGTCTCAGAGTGCTAATTTTAGTGCTGATGAAGTTAACAAAGTCGGTTCCTCTGTCGAAGACAGCAGTATGGTAGATTATCCGACTATGTTGCGAGTTCTAAAGAGCCCGAAACTTTTGATACCACTATTAGAGAAAGTGCAAGCTAATTATGGAGATATTACTTATAAGCAAATCAATAATCAGTTAAAAATTAACCGCATTACCTATGCCAAAGATGGAAAAGAAGCTGGCACAAAAATTATAGAGTTCACTTACCAGGATAAAGACCCGGCTAAAATTAAGTCTGTTTTAGGTACTGTTTCCAAATACTATCTAGAGTACAGCCGCCAAGAGCGCCTGAAGCAGACGACAAGGGGTATGGCGTACATTGACAGCCAGCTCCCAGCGCTGCGGATGCGAGTAGATAAGCTCCAGCGGCAATTGCAATCGCTACGGCAGCAAGCTAATCTGAGCTTGCCAGATCAAAGCAGTAGAAGCTTTACTGATCAAGCGAGCGGTATTAGCTCTCAGCAAATTTCTCTGGAAGGGCAGCTTGCTGAAACGAGGAAGTTGTACAAAAATCTTAAGGAACAGCTAAGTCAAGGAAATACAGCCGGAGTAGTGGCTATCAATCCGAAAATGTATGAAACATTAATAGGTCAGCTCCAGACGATAGAAACTCAACTGGCAGTTAGTTCTACCCAATATCGTGAAGATAGTCCGCCGATGCAGTCTTTGCGAGAAAAACAGAAAAATATGCGTCGCCTGTTGGAGAAAGAGGCTGAATCGACGATCAAGACTGTGGCAGGCCAAATCCAGCAGCTAGAAGCTCGGCAGCAGAGTCTGATGGCAAGTGAAAGTAGTCTGAATAAAGCCATCAAAGATTTGCCTTCGGTCATGCGACAGTATGGGGATTTAGAGCGAGAGTTAGGGGTGGCGACAGAGAGCCTGAGGGTGTTTTTATCTAAACGGGAAACCCTGAAGCTAGGTGTGGGGCAGCAGGACACGCCGTGGACGCTCATCAATGAACCATCGATAATGACGAATGAAGAGGGCAGTCCTTTATCGGTGACTGCTACAAACAAGACGAAAAATTTGGTGATCGCATTAGTGTTGAGTCTCCTGTTTGGTGTGGCAGTAGGTTTTCTAGTAGAGGTTCTGAACACGGTTTTCCACACACCAGAAGAAGTGAAGTGGGGTACTAAACTGCCCGTCTTAGGTGTGGTGCCCCGGATCCAAAAACTCAAGAAAATCACCCGAAAATCGAAGCATCGGACACCAGTGATGAAGAATGTTAGCGATGCACATCCCCCAAAGGCTCCACAGTTAGAGGCGGCGAGGGGCAGCAATTTGCACGGAGATTTGGATTATTACTTTTTAGAAGCCTTCCGCTCCCTTTACACAAATCTCCGCTTGCTAAGTCCAGGGATGTCGATGCGCTCCCTAGTGATCGCTTCACCCGTAAAAGGCGATGGCAAGTCTACGGTTGCCTTTTACTTGGCGAAGACGGCAGCGAGTGTGGGTCTGCGAGTGTTGCTGGTAGACGCAGATTTGCGCTTGCCTCAACTTCACCTCCGGTTGGGCTTGCCAAACGTGCGCGGACTTAGTGATGCGATCGCCACAGACCTCAGCCTTAATGACGCGATCCAACGATCGTTAGAAGAAGACAACCTATTCGTGCTGACTGCTGGCCATACCCCGCCCGATCCGATTAAACTCCTATCATCCAAAAAAATGATCTATCTCATGGAGCAATTTCAAGCCTTTTTCGACTTAGTAATTTATGACACTCCACCGCTGGTGGGGCTTGCGGATGCACATATCCTGGCTGCTCAGACTGATGGCACATTGTTGGTGGTGAAGATCGATCGCACCGACCGCTCTCAGGTCATTCAAGCATTAGAAGGACTAAAAATTTCCGGTGCTTCTGTCTTAGGAACTGTGGTGAATGGGATTAAAGGCTCTAGACAAGCCTCGTCGCCTCGACCCATGGGTTTTGATACTGTCTACAACAATCAACTCCCGGTTTTGGGTAGTAAAACACCAGATACTCGTATTTGAGCTTGACCAAGAGGTCAACCTTTCGGTAGACCACTAACGATGCAGGGCTGTTTCATTTTCTGTGGATGGGCAGATGGGCAGATGGGCAGATGGGCAGATGGGGGCAAGCACGGGAGATTGCCCCTACAAGAGAATCAAACAGCTCTGTCCCTGGCCTGGGTTGAGGTATCCTGCTAGCATGGAAAAGGACACGGACAAAATCAGACTTTGAGGCAAAAATGCTATTCTTGAGATAACAGTGATAAACTAGCAAACAGAGCTAGCTCTGTCAACCGAGATTTCTCGGTAATTTTAATAAAAAGTAAGATAGTCAACAAAAGTGGGTAAGTTATATTTAACCAAGGGTAATATATATAACGGTACATTACCAGAAGTTCGTAAAAGTTTCAATGCAGAAACTAGGTGGAAATATGTTTGTTACCCAGGTCTAAATACACGCTCGTTTGAAAGAACAATTTCCGCCGGCCATATTGAATGGTCGCCGCAGTTAAAACTGCCGTAGTCGTGGCTCGCGCGGGCTACATCTAACCACCCATCTCAGGTCTAAAGACTCTGAATTTCCCACTTACCGAGTATTTTTATGAGTGTATCTTTATGAGTACAGTTATGGTTGTTGATGATAGCGTCACTCTGCGGGAGATGATCGCCGACTTGCTCAAAGGTAGGGGACTCAACGTCACAGTAGCTAGTGATGGCGTAGAAGCTCTAGAGCAAATCAAAGCCAACCGCCCGGATTTAGTTGTTCTGGATATCGTGATGCCCCGGATGAACGGCTACGAAGTCTGTCGCCGGCTCAAAAGCGACCCCAAAACTCAGAATTTGCCTGTGGTAATGTGTTCGAGCAAAAGCGAAGAGTTCGATCGCTACTGGGGAATGAAACAAGGAGCAGACGCTTACATTGCCAAACCATTTCACCCTCAAGAATTGGTGGGAACTATCAAGCAACTGCTGCGTGGTTGAAATTGAGGAATAGGGACAGAAAAAAAAGTTTTGAGTGCTGCCGATTTCTGTTCCCGCAGCCTCTCTAAACTACTCGATTGACAATAGTCCAAACATCCCCGTCCGATCGCACGTAGGGAACAGAAATACTTTTAAAACCCGTAATAAAAGGTTTGTAATAAACCTGCCAGTAACTGGGACTAATTTGGTCGGCGATGGCTTTAAGTTCTTTCACTTCAGCAGCCAGTTCCCCCGCCAGTTGGTTAATCCGTTCTGCGTGTCCGCGAGCGAGTTCTCTTCCCTCTTCAACTTGCTGCTCCATCGGACTGATTCTTTGCAAATTTACCGACTGCTGCTGTTTTTGATTCAGTTGAGCAGACAAAGCTGCGATCGCGTCATCTATCCCCTTGACTTCTGCCGAGACTTCTGCTGTTTCCCTCGCGTGACGGCGGTAAGCATCGGCGATGGCTTGAGGCGAATCACCTGCGGGGACAGCAGCGCCAATGCTTATCTGCTGGCGTTCCCGGCGCAAAGCTTCGATTTGAGAGCAAATTGCCTCTATGTCTGTCTGAAGTTTGTCCACTTAATTACCGCGTGGTTTTTGGATATTTTAGAATATTAACACAAATTAATCAGTCGATCGCCATTTTATGACAGGTTCCTAGTGAGGGCTTTAGTCCTTTCCAAATGCGGACGGTCATCCTCACTACAAACCAACTTTATGACAGGTTCGTAGTGAGAACTTTAGTTTTTTCCGAATGCGGACGGTCATCCTCACTACCAACATAATTACTAATAATTAATTGGGTTATTTTAATTGGCGATCGCTTGCAGCTTCAAACTGACGATCATCTCCACCAAGACATCGGGTTGCACCGGTTTAGCCAGATGCCGATCGAAACCAGCTTTCAAAGCCATCGCGCGGTCTTCCTCCCTAGCATAAGCCGTCAGGGCGATCGCCCGCAATTTCCCTCCTTTTCCCCCAGCCAAACAGCGCAGTTTTTTCAGCAGCCAATAGCCGTCTTCCTCCGACATTCCAATATCGCTCACCACAACATCCGGCACAAACTCAGCAGCAGTCTCCAACGCCTCTGCTGCTGAGGATGCAGCCCTGACAGCCCCCCGGAATCTGCCAAGACAAACCTCATAAATTCCCGCGAATCAACCTCGTCATCAACCACCAAAACCTTAACTCCCCGTAAATTACCAGCGCCCGCAAACACCTGTGCTTCCTCGCAGGCGATCGAATTTATCTGAATCCAAGGAAGGCGGAAAGCAAAAGTCGAGCCGAGATCCAGTCCCGGACTCTGGGCCCAAACCCTACCGCCGTGCAGTTCCACCAACTGCCGCACAATTGATATCTCCAGCCCCAAACCACTATAATTGCGAGTAATCGTAGCATCGGCTTGCCGGACACACTCAAACACGTAGGGCAGAAAATTCGCAGCAATCGCAATTCCCCTATCGGTAACAGCCAGCTCAACTTCCCAATCAAGTCGCTTGATTCACGGCGCTGCAAGTAAATCTAAAATCGTCGCGCAAAAAAAGGAGTTTTTATCTATTGATTTAAGTTAAATTTGTATCGGCTCAATAAGTAGGGGAAGGAGTTATTCTAGTTGCCAAGACAAGCCCAAGGGATAAAGAGAAGACTTTTCGCGAATAATAGTAGATAGAGAGGGAATAATTCCAAGTTGAGAAATTCGGTCACGCACATACTCGAAAAAACTGATTCCCAACTGACGAGTAGTAGCAACAAGAGACATAAAAGTATCCCAAGCCTGAGTACCCTCAATCGTCTGAGTTGCATAGCTAATATTACGTCGCTGCACCATAGTTCTGGCAGCTAACTCAGCCGGATTATTGTGCAGAGGTAATTCAGGATGCTCTAAAACCCTGAGCAACTCCGATACTTTTGTCGCAGTTAATTGTTTGCGTTCATCCAACAATTCATAGCCGCTTGGAGTTTCAAAAAGCCGCAGAAATTTAGACCTTAAAAGCATTGCAGCTTCGGGACTGGGAGCATCTTTATAAGCTAATAATTCCCGATAATAATCCCAAAAATCTTCGATAAATTTCCCTAAAATTACTTGATGGCAAGCGAATACTGGGCTTAATTTTTTGTAATGTCTTCCCTCGTGTACCCAACATAACGCTCGCTCAGTAGTGATTAACTTGAATTGGGGAGCATCATCACAACAAAGAGTTTGTACGACTGGGTAATCAGTTTGCTGATGATAGAAAGCAATAGCTGCTGCTTCCCTAATCCGGGTCAGTTGTTGAGCACCCAGTTTGGGTACATACTTATTGAGTAGGTGATTAAACTGTGACTCACTCAACACGGTTTCTTGAGGTAATAGCTTGAGAACATTCTGCCATTTAATCGGGATTTTGAAGTCCTGAATTAGTGAGAATGTGAGTGGATTCAGCATAAATTCTAATTCTCGTCCGGGCTGTAATCCTTTCAGTACCGTCAGTCTATCTTTATTGGCTGACGCACGAGTAGACTGTATATAAAGGGTTGCAGATGATATTTGTGGTATGGTTGACTCCACCTACACGCGCACCTGTTTGGTCGAAGTGTTGCCAAGGACTACTCGCTAGTCCTGAATCATAAACTTCTTTTTTCTCGGTTTCAAAACCGGAGTGGTTTTTGATTAACAGGTTGGATAAATAACCGGCTGAGATGGAAATACCTAAATCTGCTAAAAATTCTAGTAGTTTGCCTTGGGTCATATTGCCCCCTAGCGTACAAACTGATGATTAAGGCTTTTATGCCTGGTCCAAATTCTCCTTCGTAGCCTAATGGTAATTCTGCTACATAAGTTTTCCCAACTGAGGGCGAGTAATATTTCTGTTTGCGGAATAATATGTTGTCGGTTGCCAAGCTGATATCTTGGATGATTACTTGTTCGTATCCTTTAAATTCTGCATCTGCTGGCAGTTGGTCTGTGGGATATTCTAGTATTTCTTCTTGATCTATTTTAATCGTGGCGTTCTTACTGCCTTTTTTGTGCTTTTTTGGCGTTTTTCGTTCTTTTTCTGATGAGTGCTGACTTTTGAATCCTTTGGAGTTAGCTTTGATGTCTGGTTTTCCTTGTTCTCCCTTCAATCGGTTGTTTTCATCTTTCAACCGTTGATTCTCTGACTCCAAGTCTTTGACTTTTAATTGTAATTGCTCTATTAGATTCAGTAATATCTCTACTGTCTGACGCATTGATTCGTCTGCAATCCTTTTTGGGTCGATGGTTTGCAGTATATTGGAGGATGACTTGTTTTGTGAAATAATCTTTGGCGTCATGTTTCCTATTTTATGACACTTTGTGTACTCTGCTTACTTTTTTTTGCTCTGCTACCCCTACTTATTGAGCGGATACTTAAATTTTGTGGTATATTTTAAATAATAGAAGTGGAAAGTCTAATTTTAAAATTGCCACCACTTCCATTATTTAAAATATACTTTATAAATTCAAGTCTGTCAAGCTTTTTACTCAAAAAAAAGGCGATTTTTAAATTTTTTATTCAAAAAATATTGTTTAAAAGGGAAGAAATTGGTAGGAAGCGAACCGCAAATAAACGGAGATTTACGCGGATAATTTTTAGGGGTAATCCTAGGGTGCGTCGCTACCCTAAAAGTCGATTTTTTTAAGGATTTTTAATGACGGCGCACCCTAGGATTACTGCTGCACGACTTTTGATAAATGGTATGGCATCAAATCCGCTGGTATCGAAATTATAGTCTGGGAAGTAGACGATCGCACTGCACGGAGAAAATGATGATTTTGAGTGCAGTGTCCGAACCAGATAATTAGGCAATAACAGCGGCTTTCATTGTCAAAATGCGATCGATCGCATCCTCAACTACTTTATCTGGAGTCGAAGCGCCAGAAGTAACGCCCACCACAATATTACCATCAGGCAGCCAATTTTGGGTGACAATCAAATCTCCCCCTAAAGGCTTGTGTTCGATGCGATTTCCAGGTAAAATGCGCTCGGCAGAATCAATGTGATAAGAAGGAAGAGTTTTGTCGATCGCAATTTCCTGCAAGTGAGTAGTATTAGAAGAATTAAAACCGCCAATCACCAGCATCAAATCCAACTTTTCCTCAACCAAACTCAACATAGCATCCTGCCGTTCCTGAGTTGCATCGCAGATAGTATTAAAACTCAGAAAATGTTCATTAAGATTGGACGGCCCAAACTTCCGCAGCATCGTCTTTTCAAACAACTTACCAATATTCTCAGTTTCAGTTTTGAGCATAGTAGTTTGATTGGCAACCCCTACCCTCTCCAAATCTAAATCCGGGTCAAAACCAGCAGAATAAGCCTTGCTAAACTTAGCCAAAAACTCAGCACGATCGCCCCCGTGCAAGATATAATTGCTGACATATTCAGCTTCTGCCCAGTTCAAAACAATCAAATACTTATTAGCAAAAGAACTGGTAGCAACAGTTTCTTCGTGCTTGTACTGACCGTGAATAATCGAAGTATAATCTTTCTTCTTGTGCTTCTCAACAGTATTCCAAACCTTAGAAACCCAAGGACAAGTAGTATCAACAATCTTGCAGCCTTTATCATTAAGCAACTGCATTTCTTGGACGCTAGCCCCAAAAGCCGGTAAAATTACCACATCGCCGCTACTGACAACCGAAAAATCTTTTTGTCCCTTTTCAACAGCAATAAAACCAACCTCCATATCGCGCAAATGCTGATTGACAGAAGGATTGTGAATAATCTCATTAGTAATCCAAATCCGTTGGGTGGGGAAATGCTGGCGAGCCTCATAAGCAATAGCCACAGCGCGTTCCACGCCCCAGCAAAAGCCAAAAGCCTCAGCCAGCCGGATGGTGACGCCACCGCGCTCAAGCCTGTAATTGTTGTCGCGAATTTGCTGGATCAGACTGCTTTGATAAGCAGTCTGCATCACGTCAGCTACCTCAGCTTCGTGTCCGAAACCCTTGCGGTGGTAGTTTTCAGACTGTTGGAGCGATCGTTTAAAAGCTTTAGTATCCATGCGGTATTGAGTTCAAATCTAGGTGAATTACCTTTGATTTTAGAAGGCCTGGGCGCGATCGGGATTATTTGCTTCAGTAGGGAGGGAGGAGATATGCTATTTGTGCGATCGACACAGTGAGAGGGAAGAGGGAATGAACCGCGAAGACGCGTTAGGCGAAGCCGCGCGTAAGCGCTAGGACACGAAGGAAGAAGAAAGAAGAATGAGAGAATTGGGCGAACAGGTAGAACAGTTGGCTTATAGAGCGATTGGGGCCGCGATCGAGGTGCATCGGCTGTTGGGCCCAGGATTTTTAGAATCAGTGTATCAGGAATCCTTAGAAGTTGAATTTGGGATACGGGGGATACTTTGTGAGCCTAAAAAGCCAGTAGCAATCACCTACAAAAGTCATCAAGTCGGCGAAGGTCAATTAGACTTTCTGGTTGGCGATATCCTGATTGTCGAACTAAAAGCTGTCGAAAAGCTAGCTCCCATCCACGAAGCCCAAGTTATCTCCTATCTCAAAATGACAAAAAAAACCCTAGGCATTCTCATCAACTTCAACGTTCCCATCCTCAAAGAAGGCATCAAACGAATAATTCTCTCATCTTAACCCTTCTTCCTCCTCTTCCTTCGCGCTCTTTGCGCCTTCGCGGTTCGTTAAAAAAAGCGTAGAAACGCAGATAACTGCATCTCTACACGATCGCACTTACCCGAAAAAATCAGCCTCCCACCTTCTTCGGCGCAAAAGGAGAACCAGATTCAAAGGAACTGAAACCGCCGGCAAAATCCTCACCGTAAGCTTCTTCCCCGTGCAGGTCAATATCCAAACCCTTGTCTTCAGCAGATGAGGATACTCGCAGTTCCATAAACTGCCCCAAAATTTTCAAAATCACAAAAGTGCCGACAGCCGCAAACACGTAAGTAGCCAGAACACCTATAAACTGGGTCACGACTTGCCCCGGATTTCCAGCAAACAGCCCGTCATTTCCGGCAGCGTTAACGGCTTTAGTCGCAAATACGCCAGTCAGCATCGCCCCTACAGTCCCGCCGAGGCCGTGAATCGGGTAGGTATCTAAAGTATCGTCAAATCCCAGCTTAGCGCGCCAGCTAACGGCAAAGAAGCAGCAAACCGAAGTGATCGATCCGATCAAAAGCGCCCCCACTGGCAGCACGAATCCAGCCGCCGGTGTGATTCCTACCAATCCCGCTAGGAAACCGCTAGCAATTCCGACTGCTGTCGGTTTGCCTCTGAGTACCCATTCGATGATTGTCCAAGTTAAGCCGCCGCCTGCGGTAGCAATCATGGTGGTGACAAAAGCTACTGTGGCTAAGGAACCGGATGCCAAAGCGCTACCGCCGTTGAAGCCAAACCAGCCGAACCACAGCAGTCCAATTCCTAGCAAGACGTAGGGTACGTTGTGGGGGGTGTGGGGCTTGTTTAAGTGGTCTTTGCGGGGCCCGATTACCCAAGCTGCGACTACGGCTGATACGCCGGAACTGATGTGGACGACTGTACCGCCGGCAAAGTCTAGAGCTCCGATCGCTCCCAGCCAGCCTCTACCCCAAACCCAGTGCGCTAAAGGTGAGTAGATGAAGGTTGACCACAGCAGCACGAACCAGAAGTAGGTTTTGAATGTTACCCGTTCGACGATCGCCCCGGAAATCAAGGCGGGAGTGATGATGGCGAACATCATCTGGTAAACCATGAATACTTGGTGGGGTATTGTAGGTGCGTAGCCGATCGGATCTGGTTTGTCTGCGACGACGTTGTTTAAGAACATCCAGTCCAGGCCGCCAATGAAGCTTTCGATCCCTTTAGCAAAGCCTTGGGAGGCTGGAGTGGAAACGTCAAAGGCCAAACTGTAGCCCCACAGCGTCCATGTGACTCCGATCAGTCCCATCATGACTAAGCTCATCATCATGGTATTGAGGACGTTGCGCGATCGCACCAGCCCTCCGTAGAAAAACGCTAGTCCTGGTGTCATTAACAACACCAGTGCTGATGAGACTAACATCCATGCCGTATCGCCGGTGTCGATCGGATTCGCCACCACCGCAGCCGCCGCAGGAACAGCAGCAGGAGCATCTTGAGCTAAGGCATTGTCCATCAGTGGCCCGCTTAACAGCCACAGTGCGAGGATGCCGATCGTGAAACTTCTTTTGAACACGTTATTTTTACCTTCTAATACTCAGCATTTTTTAGGGAAGACGGAGCCGATTTTAGATGCGAGGATTTTAGATGCAATAGTTATTTGGTTTTAAGTCCCTGTTTGAGCGGAACCAATCTTCAATAGATAATTCCCTAGTCCTCAACTGCCCGACTACACACAACTGGATCGATCTAAATTGGTCAACTATCAATCTAATAGCCTATGCCTTTTGGATTGCACCATTTGTAGAAAGTATTATTCTGTATCAACGTATACTAGATATTTCAAAAATTGGATTTTTTAAATCTATTCCGTGGTATTTGACATAACCCGTGGAAGCGGAAACGGGACAGGGGAAGAAAGCTATAAAGGCTTCCTTCGGCGAAGCTGGCTGACAAGTCGCGATCGGGTAAAGAGGGGGAGTGTTCGGGAGAATATGACTTCATCCTTCATCTTTTTCACTGATGACTGATGACTGTTGACTGCTGACTGCTGACTGTTGACGGATGACTGTTGACTAATAACTAATAACGTTCGATCGGGAGGGACAGCAAAACATGACTGCTGACTAATGACTGCTGACTAATGACTGTTGACGGATGACTGCTAACTAATTTTTTAACTGCATCAGAGCAAACATTTGCAAGCCCGATCGCCAAACCAGATAACCTCGATCGTTAAGGTGCAAGCCGTCTGTGCTCAGTTCGATTGGTAAATTGCCGTCAGCATCCGCAAACAGCGGCTGCAAATCGAGATACAAAACATTTTCAGAACTAGCAATTTCTTTGAGCCGCCGATTGATGGAGCGAATTCGACTGTTAGGAATCGCCAGCAGCCGATCGCGATTTTCCCAAGTTGCTTGTTCCCCGCTGTGCGGCAAAATCGACTGCACCACCACTTGTGCTTTCGGGTGAGCCCACCGCAAATCGCGAATAATCTGCCGCTGGTTGTCCAAAATCCCTTCGTCGCTGGCCCCGCGCAGCAAATCGTTAATCCCGATCATGACAAACACTGTATCGGGTGCCGTGCGATCTAACAACTGCAAGCGCTTGAGCAAACCCACGGAAGTCTCCCCCGAAATCCCTTGATTGAGCCAAATGCGATCGGGCGGCAACATCTTTGCTGGAAACCACATACTCAAAGAATCCCCAGCCAAAACACTGAGTTTTGGGGGTCGATTCGCCGCCATCGCCTCAGCTTCCCGGCCCAACTGCATCACCCACTCCTGGTAAGTCCATTTGTGTCGCTGTCCCGGAACGGGTACGTCTAGCAATGTTTTTGTAGAGTTTGTCGCCGTCACAGAGCGAATTAGTTCCTCAGTGCCTCCTGCAACCGCAGCACTCTCCGTAGAGCTTTCTGTAATGTTGTGTCCCCTGGCGAGCATTTGAGCGATCGCGGCGATTAGTAGCGCGTTTGTCACCAGAGATAAGAAAGCCCAAACCGGAATTCTTTTCGATCGCCTAACTTCCATCCCTAAGAGGGATTTATGAGTTCTACTTCTGCTAACTCCTCCAAACTTCTCCATAAACTCAAGCTATTTGCAGACACCACACTGAATCATTAGCACTAATTGCTGCATCAAATTTGACCGCTCGATTTTCGCCTCAATTCTGGTAAGAATCAAGCACTGTACTGTGGGAGGGCGCGACGGCGATGCAGAACTTTGCTTTTTGGCACTACTTTATCATAAAAAATCTGGCTGCCAAACTTTCTGGCACACAAATCCGACAATTTGAGATATGAGATTTGAGATTTGAAATTGGGGTATGAGTTACTACATAAGGATTGAGGGCTGTTTTAGAGGTGCGTTTTTTTTGAAAGAGGGTTGGACGCACCAACCCGGTTTGTTAAGGTGAATCCAGCCCTAGATTCACGTACAAATCGCCAATCTAGGGCCAGAAAGCTGAAGAAAGTCGATCGATCGCACCCTCTCAAGTTTGGTCTAAAGTTTAGTAGTCCTGTCGCCAGAGCCTCCAGCATAACTGCCGTAGCTGGCATCACTTCTGTTTTCCAAGCTAGTTTGCTTCACAAAACCCGTGTAAGCTTCCATCCCGTGTTCGCCGATATCCAAACCTTCAGCCTCCTCAGCAGGAGAAACGCGGATACCCAGCAAAGCTTTTAGTGCCACCCAAAAAATCGAACTCAGCAACACGGTCATCCCGCCTACTGAGATCACGCCTACAAACTGCGCCCAGAGTTGACCGAAACCTCCGCCCACGAGCAATCCGGCTGTCGGGCCTGCGGTATAAAGTCCAGTTGTAGGCCCGTCAGCAAACAAACCAACTGCCAGAGTTCCCCAAATACCGCAGACTAAGTGAACTGAAGTTGCCCCTACAGGATCGTCAACTTTCAAGTTGTCGAAGAAAGTTACGGCGAAAACTACCAGGATGCCGGCGATCGTGCCAATAATGGCAGAGTTGGGTATGTTGATCCAAGCGCAGCCCGCTGTTATGGCGACTAAGCCGGCGAGGATGCCGTTGATAATCATCGAAAGATCGGGTTTGCCCAGGTAAAGCCAAGCGGTAATCGTGGCGGCAACTCCCCCGAAAGCACCGGCGGTGTTGGTGGTGATCGCAATGTGGGCGATCGCGTTTGGATCGAGTGCCATTGTCGAACCGGGATTGAACCCGAACCAACCCAACCACAGAATCAAACAGCCCAGGGTAGCAATGCTCATGTTGTGTCCCGGCATCGCCACAGTATCGCCGTCTCGGTACTTGCCCAGCCGCGGCCCGAGAAATGCCGCTCCCATCAAAGCAGCCCAACCGCCTACCGAGTGAACCACCGTCGAACCGGCAAAATCCCAAAATCCTGCTGTTGCCAGCCAGCCGCCACCCCAAATCCAGTGTCCGGTAATCGGGTAAGCAATGCCTACTAACAGCAAGCAGAAAATTAAGAATTCCAGAAATTTAATGCGCTCTGCAACTGCCCCAGAAACGATCGTGGCAGCAGTTCCCGCAAAAACTAATTGGAAAAAGAATTTAGCGTTGAGGGGCACTCCCGTCCAGTTTAAGGCGTTGAAGATGCCTTGATAAGCATCTCCTGTGGCGGGGCTGTTGTCAGCCACATTCCACAGGAAAAATCCGCCGCTGCTGCCGATAAAACCGTTGCCGTTGCTGAACATTAACGCAAAGCCGATCGCCCAAAACGCGATCGTTGACAGTGCAAAAACAATCAAGTTTTTGGACAGCACGTTAACCGCGTTTTTTTGACGGCAAAAACCGGTTTCCAACATACCGAAACCCGCGTTCATAAAGAACACTAGCATTCCAGTCACCATCACCCACATGGTATCCATGCCCACTTTGAGGCTTGCCAATTGTTCCTCGGTGGTTGGGGCGGCAGGCGTTTGGGCTACTGCGGCATATCCCCAAAGCGAGAATACGAGTACAGCTAAGGGTATGCAGGCTTGCCAACTCGGGCTCAGGCGGGCGATCGCCCTTTGTAATTTCTGGAACCTGTTAACTTTTGTAAAAGATTTCGCTGGTAAATCTAAAGACTCCCGCCTGAATTGTTTCGATTTTTTTTTCCCGACAGTCATTTTGATCATTTTTGCCCTTTTTATAACTGTTCCGATCGGTAAGAACCCGAAAACTTTCCAATTCTACTACAGAAGTTTATAGATTATTGTTCAGATTGAGATAGTTCTGATAACCTATATTTTCTAGCTGATTTTGTTTATTCATTACAGATTCGGACAAGTTTTTGCGGTATGCGAGGACTCGATCTAGCAATTCTGGCTGAGAAACTGCTAATATTTGAACTGCCAGCAAGCCGGCATTTTTAGCATTGCCGATCGCTACTGTTGCCACCGGTATCCCGGCTGGCATTTGCACGATCGAGTACAGCGAATCTACCCCTTGCAGGTGGCGGCTCGGTACCGGCACGCCAATCACTGGCAAAGGAGTTAAAGATGCTACCATTCCCGGCAGATGTGCCGCTCCCCCAGCACCTGCGATAATGACTTTCAAGCCCCGTTGGTGAGCGGTTTGGGCGTATTCTACCATGCGTAGGGGAGTGCGGTGGGCCGAGACGATCGCCACAGAGCAAGGTATGTTGAATTCTTCGCAAATGGCGATCGCATCAGACATGGTAGGCAAATCCGAATCGCTGCCCATAATAATTCCAACTATCGGTTGATTCATGCAATTTTCAGATGTGAGATTTCAGAATAATGGTAATTTTAAATTATCGCGTCAACTAAAATTTAGATATTTTGTAGCCAAACTGATGCAGGAGAGCAATTTAGTCACAAGCCAAAAGTGCAGAAAACAAAAAGCTCCGCATCCTCATCACCAACCCCCAGATCGAGGCGAGCAAATCTAAAACTTGTACGGCGCAGCCGAAAAATCTAAAATCTAAAATCTAAAACTTGTACGGCGCAGCCGAAAAATCTAAAATCTAAAATCTAAAACTTGTACGGCGCAGCCGAAAAATCTAAAATCTAAAATCTAAAATTTAAAATCGGATGACTGAAGCCACAACCCCAACAGCAGCCCCTATCAATATTCTCAATGCTCGCATCCCCGGTTGCAAGGATTTGCAAATGCTTGCTGTTGACGAAGCGGGCATCATTCAAGAAGTTTGCCCGATGGATGCAGTATTTAAACGGATTTGTCCTCCAGATTTGCAAGTGGTTGATGCAGCAGGCGATTGGATTTCCCTGGGCGGTGTTGACTTGCAAATTAACGGAGCTCTCGGTTTTGCTTTTCCCGATTTAGAAAGCAAAGAAATTGAAATTTTACCTAAAATTTGTCAATTTTTATGGTGTCAGGGAGTTGATGCTTTTTTGCCGACTTTGGTAACAACTTCGCTGAAAAAGTTTAGGCGATCGCTCTCGACGGTAGCTGATTATATCCGCAGTACAAAAAACGCTGCTCCAACAACAAATAATACAAAAATAGCGGAAATTATCGGCGTTCACCTCGAAGGCCCTTTTCTCAACCCACAGAAGCGAGGAGCTCACCCAGTTGAGTTTTTACTACCGCTAACTATAGAAAATGTCAAACAAGTTTTAGGAGATTGTGCCGAAGTTGTCAAAATAATTACTTTAGCACCTGAATTAGACAGCACCGGCGAAGTCATTCCCTACTTGCAAAGTTTGGGAATTACCGTCAGTCTCGGACACTCCCAAGCAACGGCAGAGCAAGCGCAGCAAGCATTTGCCAGCGGTGCTTCAATGGTAACTCACGCTTTTAATGCGATGCCGAGTTTGCACCACCGAGAACCGGGTTTGTTGGGCGCTGCGATCGTTTGTCCGGGCGCAAAATGCGGTTTAATTGCTGACGGAAAGCACGTTTCTCCCACAATGATCGATTTTTTGCTTCGCGCAGGCGGCTACGAAAAAGGCATTTTTTTGGTCAGCGATGCTTTAGCTCCTTTGGGTTTGCCTGAAGGTGTTTATCCTTGGGATTCCCGACAAATTGAAGTCAGAAAAGGTACGGCTTGGGTAAGATTGGATTACCACACGCCCCTGGAATCTGCTACTTTGGCAGGTACAACTCTGCCGCTGTTGGCGGGAGTGCAGAATTTGGTGAAGTGGGGGATTTGCGAACCCGAAAGTGCGATCGCCCTAGCAACTGAATCTCCCAGAAAGGCGATCGGACTTTCGGGAATTATCGGCCAACCTGCTGTTCAACTTTTGCGCTGGAATTTGAATGCAGCGACAAAAGAATTAACTTGGCACAGACTATTTTAGATTTTAGATTGTAATGGGTAATGGGGAATGGGGAATGGGGAATTGGGAATTGGGAATTGGGAATGGGGAATTGGGAATGGGGAATTGGGAATGGGGAATTGGGAATGGGGAATTGGGAATGGGGAATTGGGAATGGGAATTTTTCCTAATGACTAATGACTGATGACTGATGACTGATGACTTATGACTAATGACTAATGACTAATGACTTCTGCTATAATATCTAACCGTTGGCAATAACTCAGCAGCAGGCAGATCGATGAATTTGGTAGACGACAAGACTATAGTTAGACAGTATTTTAACTCGACGGGATTCGATCGCTGGCAGCGAATTTACGGCGACGGCAAAGTCAATAAAGTGCAGCTAGACATCCGTACCGGGCACCAGAAAACAGTGGATACAGTCATCGAATGGCTGCAAGCTGACGGCAATTTGCGGGGGCTGGCTGTCTGCGATGCCGGCTGCGGTGTGGGATCTTTGAGCATTCCCCTAGCTGAGGCTGGTGCAATTGTTTGCGCTAGCGATATCTCTGAAAAGATGGTAGCAGAAGCCTACGATCGATCGACAGCAGTTCCCGGCAAGCTCTACAACATATCCTTCGCAACCCAAGATTTAGAAGCCTTAACCGGCAAATTTCACACGGTTATTTGTCTGGACGTGCTGATCCACTATCCTCAAAATAAAGCCGCGGAAATGATCGCTCACTTAAGCTCGATCGCCCAATCGCGACTTATTCTCAGTTTTGCCCCCAAAACTGTAGCACTTACCGCCCTCAAAAAATTTGGCGAACTTTTCCCCGGCCCGAGCAAAACTACCCGCGCTTACCAGCACCGCGAAGCAGATATTATCAAAATCCTAGAAAGCAACGGTTTTTCGATTAACAGAACAGCCATGAATAGCACTAGCTTTTACTATTCTCGCTTGCTGGAAGCCGTGCGGAAATAGGTTAAAAATATCAGCAAATTCCGAGGTCAATTTAGATCGTTTGTTGGCTGTTGGGGCGGGTTTATACAATTTGTTGATCCGTGTCAAAGATTTAGGTGAACCCGCCCCAACTACATCTAAGCTGATTCTTGGTGGCCCGGATCGCCCCGGAGTTTTTCTATAAACTCTGGATAATTTTCCATATCCTCTAAGGATTTTAGCGGTGGATGCGTTACCCGGTTCCCTTCTGCGTTGATTTTATCAACATAAGCATAGAATGCCTCATTATCATCTCGATGAGCGAGTACATAAGCGCGTAACTCTTTTTTGCTCATTTCATTGAAGTTGGGTTTCATATTTATTTAATCCATTCTCCATTGGGTTTAATTTCGATTTCGATTTCTTCACCAACTAAGATGAACACATTTCCTGTCCGCTCATCTATACGGACTAAGTGAACACTCCGATACAATTTTGTTGCCCAGCAACAAAGAACGAAGGTTTGCCATATCTGTGCTGTCGTGGGAATAGCTTGCACTCCTGAAACTCACCACTTTTCATTTTAGACTTTTTGGCTAAAATTGCCATTCAGACAATCTTGAACTTTATTCACTTGTTTAGGCGTTTTCATTTGATTAAATATTTGAATAGCTTGCTGCCAGTGATTCTGAGCTATTTCTAATTCTCCCAAATCCCGGTAAGTCAAGCCGAGGTAATAATTGCTAATACCTAATTCGTACTTAGCACCAATTTTAGTATAAAATTCAATAGCTTGGTTTTGATATTTCAAAGAAGCTGAAAAATCATTGCTTTGCCGAAAAACGTCGCCCAAAATGTACCAGGCACGGGCGATGTCTGATGTAAAGTTGCAATTTTGGGCGATCGCCACAACTTGCTCTAAAGTTTGCTTAGCTTGTTCGTACTCGCCAATATGTTTTTGTGCTAAACCAGCCATATTCAAATCCCAACAAGCTTGCCAAGGCGGAACGCTTTCTAAAGGTTGTTGCAAGTGTCTTGTAGCTTCTTTCAATGCTGCCTTTGCCTCACTTCCTTGTTCTAAATAAGAGTGCAGGAGAGCAACTTCGCAGTAACAACTATTTAACCGAGATTGAATTGCAGGAGATACTGGAGATAAAGCTAGATCGAGTTTGGCTTGATAAATAGCTAATCCTAACTCGTATTCACCAGCAGCAATATAGCACAAACCCATATCACTGTATGAGTTGAATTCTGTCCATTTATCGCCTTCACGCTTAGCAGCAAATTGAGCTTGGCGGTGATATTCTAGAGCTACCTCAAAGCCATCTGCTAGTAAATAGGCGTGACAGTCGCCGATGCAGCGATACAGACTTGCTTCCCGGTTAGGCAAAACTCGATTTACCAGTTTTTCTGCTAATTCTAGAGTTTGACCAATGTATCCCCAAGATAAAAAATATAGAAACAATTCTTCTGGTAAAATAGGTATAGCAGGGCGGCACAATACATCCCAGGCTGAATCACAATCATCAATTTCTCGAAAATGATAGTAAGCTTCTAAAACTTGCAAACCTAACTGAGGGGATTGAATGTGTTCTACACTAGAAAACCAATGTTTTGCGATCGCCCTTTGAGTTTGTTCCCATTCGCTGCTCTTTTGCAACTGATTCAAACCCGCCGCCCGAATTGCTGGGTGCATTCGGTATTTGCCCCGATGTAATTGTAGCAAGGAATAGTCGCACAACTGCCGCGTTACTTTCAATTGTTCTGCTGGCGTTACATCCCACAGCAAAGCCTTGATACAAGTATCTGGCAACCATTCAATTTCTTGATACCGACAAGCTCCCAAACGGCATAGCAAGCGGTAAGCTTGCTGAGAGTGAGCGTTGAGGCGATTTAGCTGATTGTTGATAAGAAACGAAAATGGATCTAGCTGCTGTAATTCCTGGCGGTTTTGTTGCCAAGCTTCGGCAATATCTCCATCATAATTATTGTGAATATCATTGTACACCACCTCCATTGCCAGAGCATTGCCTTTGTAAACTGCGTGCATTTCTTGCAGAGCTTGTAAATCTTCCGAAGTTTTGGGATATTCACAATATTGTTGCCATGCTTCTGGACTCAAGCCTGTCAAACTGTGAGTTTGAACGCCTCTGATATCTGGTTCTTTTAATTTTTCTCTACTGGTAATCAGGGTGACTCCTTTGATTCTCAGATCGCTGAGTACCCGCAGTAATTCTACATAATTGCGGTATTCAGGTAAAAACATACCGTTGCATAAGGCAGGTTCTAAGTTGTCTATGAAAATTGCGACTTTGATTTGACGCAGCTTTTTTTCTAGCAAGTTTAAACTGAGGCTAAAATCTCTGGGTGCATCTTCTTGAAAATCTTGTTGCATGCAGCTAAGTTTGTACAAATGAATCGGCACTCCGCAAGTTTTCGGGAGTTAGGGCAATTTTCATATCTAAGATTTTTTCAAATTGGCAACTTGCTAAGTATTGCTGTGCCAAGGTAGTTTTGCCGATCCCGCCTTCTCCTACTATTATCAAAATTTTGAAATTTTCTGATGTCCATTTTTGGAGTTTAGTAATATCTGAAGTTCGTTCAACCCAGCGAGAATTTAATGGTTGTGTTTCTACAGGTTGCGCCGGGATTAATTCTGGCATGAATTGAAAAAACAATGACTGCAAATCTGACCAGCTTGAGCGCTTGTCGTCTCCCAAACCAAAGGCTTGATATGCTTTTGTTAAATGTTGGCGAACAGTTGCTTCTGCTTTGATTTCGAGAAGTTGGGCGATTTGTTTGTTGGGTGTTATAGCTAGTTTGTGCTGCAAAACTTGCTTGCATTTATTGCCTAAATTGTTGTAAATGGTGATAAACTCTGCTT
This sequence comes from Microcoleus sp. B4-D4, assembly GCF_036705185.1. NCBI lineage: Bacteria > Bacillati > Cyanobacteriota > Cyanophyceae > Oscillatoriales > Microcoleaceae > Microcoleus > Microcoleus sp. B4-D4. Next base: position 72,207 of record NZ_JAUBTX010000015.1, read on the forward strand.
GATTCATCGGTAGTTTACCTATAGGTATAAGTACGATCGCGCGGTGTATTTAGGGGGGATAACCCCTGGGATGTTTGAAAAAGTGTGATGTCTTAAGTGCGATCGCGTAGGGCAGCGAAATGTCATATCAAATCCGTTAGCATCGGAATTATAAAAACGGAGGACACGGCAGTGCCGTGTCCCTACGGCGATCAATTGTAGGGACACGGCACTGCCGTGTCCTCTATATCATTCCGATGCAACCTGATTTGATGTCAGAGGTTGGTGACTGCTGCCTGTGACTGCACAATTGTGAGTTTTGAATGTGCATTGATTTTACACTGAGTTACGGGTTAAAAGTTATTCAATAATTAAATTTTTGCAAACACCATTTTGGAGGTAAGAACTATGGAGTTTCTGGCGGATGGGGATTGTGCGGATGCAAGGCTGCTATTTGTTGTGCGATCGCGGGTAATAGGTGCTTCACTGTCTGTGGCTTTGGGAGCGATCGTGTAAATGATTGTTACAAAAGCTGGAACTATGCGTAAAAACATCAAGCTATTTCCGCAATGTAAATAAAGGCTGGAATTTAGGGAGTAAGAAGGTATGAGGTTTTTGTCAGAGGATACAGCAGGCGATCGGGCTGATAAAGCAGGCGACAGCAACAGCAAAGCTAAGTCAATTCAGAAGGTGGAAACAGATATGTCTTCAGCGGTAAATTTGATGGTGAGTTCGATTAAACGGCAATTTCTGACTGTCTTAGCGGGGGCGATCGCGATCGGCAGCTTAGCTGTGAGCCCTAAACCCAGCCAAAGCCAATCAGCGTCAGGGTTTATGTGCGATGCTTCATCCGGTTCGCCCGCGACGGTGTAGCAAAACCGCCAAGGGGTACGGGAGGTTTGGATTAACTGGGTTTCCGACTACTTCCGCGACTCTGGCTACGATCCCATGACGCGCTGCCGCGAAGTCAGCGGGCGCTTGGAAACCTTCCGCCAGAACAAACAGCTAAAGTTTGTGACAGTTGGCTACATGAACGGACAGCGAGTGATTTGCACCGCTAGTCAAGTCAACTCACGCTGCGACGGCTTGATTTATACACTCAAACCAGGTCAAGACGCAGTTCGTACATTGTATCAATTCATGGGGTTGCGCGAGGGGCAAGCGGGTGCGCCTGCGCTGTCTGAAAGCGATGCGATGCCTTACATTGACGCGCGCCCGCGGTTAGGGGAGGAAGGCGGCAACTCTGTAGCGCCTCCTGCGCCGGCTAACAATCGACCCGCACCGGCTAACAATCAGCCGGCACCTCAACAGCCCACTGGCGGTGGAATGCGGGAGCTTTAAGGTGAGCAATTTGCTACGCATGGTGGCAATTTGTGCGATCGCGGCGAGTCTTTTTCCACTAAGAATCGCCGCTCAACCTGTGATGGCGAATTATGGGGTTGCTGAGAGTCAAAGTGCCAATATTGAGCGGTTGGCGAGGTTGATGACGGTGCGAATTTTAACACCGACTGCTTCTGGTTCCGGGGCGATCGTCCGGCGACAGGGGCAAGTTTATACAGTGCTGACGAGTTGGCACGTTGTGGCGTTCAGCCAGCAGCATACCATTATTGCGCCCGACGGTCAGAAGTATCGGCTTTTGGGAGCGCCGTTGCAGTTGGGAAATGCGGATCTGGCGATCGTCCAATTTCGCAGTTCCATTCAGTATCAAGTAACCAGAATTAGCACCGATTTATTAACAGTAGGAGAACCTGTATTTGCCGCCGGATTTCCGATGTATCGGGGAGGTAGTTCAACAACTACATTCGAGCAAGGAATTCTGGCATTTCGGTTTACTCAAGGCGTTGTATCAGTGCTGCCGCCAAAATCACTCGCTCAAGGCTATCGTTTGGGTTACACAAATGATATTGCTGTCGGGATGAGCGGCGGGCCAATTTTTAACAGTCAGGGGTTATTAATTGGCATTAATGGGCGGGTAAAAAATCGCGATCCAGATTTTGGAGTGTATGCGTTTGAAGATGGAACAGAACCGTCAGGGAGAATGTTAGAGCAAATGGTTAATTCTAGTTGGGGAATTCCGATTAGTACCTATTTGCGGTTTATTTCGCCTTACAGTTCATTGTTTAATTACCAGGCTAATAGTCAATCGGCGATTAAAATCGCTTCTTGTCAAACAAAGTCCGCCTGCGCGGACTAAGAAAATAAGTGGCAAAAGTCCACTTAAGTGGACTTTTGCTTTGAGACAGGGATTTTAATCGCTGGCGGAGCGGTGAGAAATTGCAAGATATTTAGTTTCACCTTATCAACGGAGTAGGTTTATGAATTTAGGTTTTAATCGGTCTAATTACCTTCCGGGAATTATAGCCGGAACGGCAGTGGTAGCAACAGTTTTAATCAGTCAGCCCGTAATGGCAAAAACGGCTAGAGAAGTAGCTCGAATTGCCGTTCCTACTACAGTACAAATTAATAATACCTTAGCTAGTGATAAAGGCGGTTCTGGGGTAATCATTGCTAAGAAAGGCAAGATTTACACGGTGTTGACGGCGAATCATGTGGTGATAAATCCTAATTCCGAGTACGTGATTGTTACTTCTAAGAAGAAAGAGCATAAAGTGACGGAAGTGAAAGGTTTTCAGAATAATGACAGCGGGCCGGATTTAGCAGTTGTGATGTTCGAGAGTGACGAGGAATATTCAGTTGCACCGATTAGCAATTCCGATGAAGCCGAAATCGGTTCAGGGGTTTATATTTCGGGGTATCCTTTGCCTGCGGGTGTGGGAAGTCAAGAACGGGAATATCAGTTTACGAATGGGCAAGTTACGAATGTGCGATCGAGTAACGATCAAGGATATACGATGCGTTACGACGCAGTGACGCGGCGGGGAATGAGTGGCGGGCCAGTTTTTGATGTTAGCGGCCGAGTGATTGGAATTCACGGACAGGGAGATACAGTTGGTCGAGTGCAAAATGAGGCTGGGGGAAGGCAAGAAGAAGTAAAAACGGGGTTTAATTCAGCGATTCCGATTAATACTTTTGTGGGGATGATGTCGCAGGTGGGGATGGAGAAATCTGCTTTGAAGGTAGATGAGAAACCTGCGGAAAATGCGGATGCGGAAGAGGTAAAACCTGGGGAGGCGCAGGGTTGGTTTGGAGATTTTGGTAAAGACATAGTTAAGGATGTGATTCAGAGGGGAATTCGGAGGATTTTGCCGTTTTAGGGCTTGAGGGCGATCGCATTTTCACGGGTGGGGGCGGGTTTATTTATTTTGTCTGTAATATTCAAGGGTTATTAGTGAACCCGCCCTTACAAGGTTAATCGGAACATTATTTAATCATTGAGTTGAGGTAAATTATGCATCGTATTCGTATTTTTGCTCTGGGTATTGTCAGTTTTATTGCTGTTTTAATGAGTGCTTTGCTGGCTCCTGGTACGTTTGTCAATAGAGCTTTATCGGCTGCACTTTGTACGGTTTTTAGTTTTAATTCTACTATTTGCACGGTGAATTTAGCTCAGTCGGGCGATCGGGTGGTGGCGGCGACTCCGCCTGCTGTGGAAAGGAATATTGGGGATTGGTTGGTGCGAGATCCGGGGGAATTTGATGATGCACCGAGTGTACCGTCTGGGAGTAATCCGCTGGCGCCGCCGTTTCCTCAAGATCCGGGGCCGAATCAGCCCGTGCGTCCTGATTTTGATAATGCGATACAAGATGCTTCCGATCAGGCAGCCGCAGACGTTAAAGGCAGGGAAGTTTACAGTTTTTATATCAATGGTATACAAACTGATCGTATTACCTATGAAAATACAAAACCATTAGTTGAAAAATTGTTGAACTCTGCTGGGGTTAATCCACCTAAGCTCTACACAGATATGTACAACTTTTCTTCAAAGGCTAATGGAAGATTATTGGAGGAGACAGCCGACAAAATGGAAAAAATCAATCGCGAGCGCAATAGCAGACTACCTAATCCAATATTTAAGGCGTTGACTGTAGGTGTGATCCTAACTGAGTGGGAAGAAAAATCCCGCAGTTTTGTAGCAGATTTAATGGAATCTCTGGTTCAAACGCTGTCTTCTAATGTTGCTACTCCTGATGGTCAATCTCTGGTCAAAAAAGTTACAGATATAATTCAAAAAATAGATCGAGAAGAAGGTGATAAAGCTAAAAAGAGTTGTGAAAAGTCTCCAAAATCAAAATTTTTAATTATTGCTCACTCTCAAGGTAACTACTTTGCTAACGAAATTGGGGCAAATTTACCGAAAGACATTGCCAAGAGAACGGCCATTCTTGGTTTTTCTACATTTACAGGATATTTAGAGGCAAAGAGGCAAGGGGTTAGAGTTAAAGCTATATCAAGATCAAATGATATTTCAACACTACCTTTTCAGGTCTTACAAACACTTTCTAAAAACTTGAATTTACCAACACCTATAATCTCTAATTTGCCGTCTTTGAAAAAGGTAAATAATAGAGGTGAATTCGATGAAGCAAGTATGATTGAAAATCACTCTCTCCCTGATTACCTTGGAGCAGCAACTAATGAATCATATAAAGAAGCTGCCAATAAATCTTTTTCATTGGCATCGACAGTTCTCAAGGATGATTTAATGAACTCTATAGATTCAGGTTATTACGAAAAAAAGAAGGAATGTTCACAGCAGGTAGAACAAACTCCCCAACCACAACAAACTGCACAAAAGCCCTCAATAACTGTTACCATTACTGGGCAAAATGTTATCGCGTTCAATGAAAAACTACCGTAGAAGTAAAATCTGTAGATCCAGCTTGTAGAGCTACAAGTGTTACGCTTTGGCCTCCGTCTCTAGCATTACCCAGACTTGAAAAACCAATCCCAGCAGCATCAGCGTGTGGTGGAACTATTAGCTTTATCGTAGGAAGGATTGGGGATAATAGCTACGGATGTGGAGAATATAAAAATGTTTTTAATGCCAACGTATCTGGTACTAGCCCTCCATTATCAGCTTATAGTCCTCCAGTCACAGTTAAACATAAACCTGGGTCGCAGGATTATTGGAGTTGTTACGCCTGGCCACTGGAATAAAAATGTTTTTGACTCAATTGCCATGCCGATTCGGGGTAAAATAAACCGCGATCGCTCTTTTCATGCCCTTTCAAAAAAAAAGCGATCGCTTTATTGAATAAAATCTGTAGGGGCGGGTTCACCGAAATATTTTGCCACCCACTAATCACCTTAATAAACCCGCCCCCACCTAACCGATAACCCCGAACGACCATTCCCACCTCACCGTTAAATTCAATAAATAATCTTTGTAATTACCAATTCAGGTCTTGCTAAAAATAATATATAATTTTTAGTCGCTCGTACTAATCTTACAAAAACCAGTAAATGAAACTACCTAATGATACCATTATTGCTGAAGCAAAAATAACTCAGTATTTGCTCAAGTTCTTAGTAGAAGATGATAAATCTTTGTTTCTTGCACAAGCCAACTATACCCAAGACAACTGGCAACAACTAGAAAAAGACTTAAGAGAACAAATTTTGCCTCTGGATGCTACACCAACCGAAGAAACGCGCTATGGTAATAAGTATGAAATTCGTGGCACATTAACTGGCCCTAACGGAAGAGGTCTGCCAGTAGTAACTATTTGGATGACTGAGTTTCCATCCCAAAAAACCAAGTTTATTACCCTATATCCCAATAAGGAGGTATAAAATGAAATTTCCCTTGTTTAAAAGAGTAGCATTACGAACAGATGTACCCAACTACAAACTCTGTCGAGGAGATATTGCCACTATTGTTGAGCATCATCCCCACCCCGATGAGGATGGCTACAGTCTCGAAGTTTTTAATGCTTTAGGTGAAACTATAGCTGTAATTACCTTAGCTGAGTCGCAAATTGAACCGTTGATGTCTAATGAAGTTTTGCGTGTCAGGACTTTGACCGAGGCTGCATGAACAGTCCTGGACGCACGGGTGGTCAGAAACCGGGTTTGTTACCAAATCTGCGATGTTCCAACGAAGTATTTTCCTAAAAAAACCCGGTTTTTTGGCCCCAATGCGTCTAGGACTAAACGTAAACTTAAATAGGGCTTGCTGAAAAAGTCCACAAATCGAATCGAGGCGCCAAACAGCTTGAAAAATGGGAGATTCGGAGATGGGTTCCCAAATTAACTCCACAATTGTCCACCGAAATGCAAGGATTTTGAGCCAACAAAGGTCATAACGAGAGCACTTTTTTGTGTTTAAAAAGCTTGAAACCCTTGGCATTCATAACTTCTAGTTCTATTCAGCAAGCCCTAAATAAAATTCAACGATGGTTAAAATATGTCATCACTAATCTTAACGCGCATTTTCCTCGCAACCGCAGCCGTCTTTGGAGGTTTATCCGTTGCAGGCGGTGCCTTTGCTTCCCACGCTTTGAAAAGTCAATTGAGCGATCGAGCTTTAGCAATTTTTGAAACTGCAGCCCGATATCAAATGTACCACGCCCTAGCTCTATTGCTCGTAGCTTTACTATTAAGCCGCGCCCAAGAGTCTCAAACCTTTTTTGCAGTGGCTGGATGGGCTTTTATTGCCGGCACGATCGTTTTTTCAGGAAGTTTGTACGCCCTGAGTTTGACTGACATCAAATGGCTGGGTGCCATTACGCCGCTGGGCGGAGTTGCTTTTATTGTCGGTTGGGGATGTTTGGCCGTCGCAGCTTTCTCTTTCAAATAACCTGTTGCTAAATTTTGACAATAACTGCCAACAACCAACAACCAACTGCCAACTAACAACTGCCAACTAACAACTGACTAATTATCAAAGACATCGCTGGAAAACATCTCTGTCACAGTCCGCAAATAAGGTAAAAATACGATTAAATCTTCAGCAGGAAGCCGATCGGATATTTCCCAAAACAAAATCAGCAGCATATCCTGCACTAACTCCCAACTTACATGAAGTTTTGGGTAAAGCATCACGCACATTGGAAACAATTCTTGCTGTACCGGGCCAATGCTTTCTTCCAAAACGCACCAACACAAATAGCTTTGAAAAATCTCGACATCCCGCATACTAGAAATTTTTACATCGCGATCGCTCAAATAACCGCTGCTGCTGCGGTATCCTTGATGCTGGGAACTAGCCCGATCGTACACTGCACTAGCAATCTGAGTCGCGTGCTGCAACAAATGCTGAACCGCTAAGATAGCTTTTGAATTCGGTGGCTGATTCGCTGCAGCCTCGTTAATCTCTCCGTAGGGACTGTGCAGGTAGTCATCTACAACTTTTAAGTAGGGTGTAAATTCCGATCGCTCTGACTCCGAAAGACATCCTAACAAGATTCTGCTAGTATATTGAAACTCCAACGTCACAAATCCCAGCAATAACGAATCTCTCTGTGAGTATTTCCGCCTCACTTTGACAATATCTTTTCCCACCAGCACTGACAAGCGATAAGCTGGTTCTCTATCGCCGTAAGCCTCTATTACTTTGCGATATAATGCGCGAGTGTCGGCGACAATTTCTTCACGATTAATTAAGCTCGGATCGATCGCGTGCCCCTCTATTTGTTCCCCTAAAACAGCTTCTACTCTACTCCAAGCTATCTCGCTGGCTAATTTTATGGTATCTGTCAATTTGTCAACTATTTTGGCTCGATTTCCCTCAAAATTAGTAAACTCTGGGCTTTGGGGAATTTGTCGCGGGGCTTGGTTTTCTCGTGCCGCCACTGTACTGTAATATTTTTTTGCCCAGCTAACTGCTAAGGAAGAAACGCTGACGCCTTTAGTCTCAGGGAGTTTGTGAGTGTCCGCTCCGGTAATACCCTGTGACGCAAGACTCTCGCCCTGTTGAATTTCGCCTGCGGCTGGTAAAGACTTTGAAGATATTTGTGAAATATCCGTCATAAGAAACCTCGTTTTTTTATAAACTCGCAATCTATCAATTCCCCTAATTTTTAACGTTGTTAACTACAATTTTCTGCATTTGTAAGCTGACAGTCATCTGCCATTGTGCTTATTAAAGCTATCAGCCTTTTTGCTCTAATACCTGCATCTTTTACTTTTATAAGATACACGTTAATAACGCTATTGGATGTGCGCTAGAACACAATCATCGTGCGATCGCCAGCCTTATTTATTCTTTTGACCTGTAAAGAGGGCTATAAATAAATTTAATTTGTCTTATAAGCTGAGAATAAAAGTCAAGTCTGCCTCAAAAAAACGGCTCCTTGAAATACTTTATATTGGTTTGGAAGCGCTTTTGTCGAGCTCTTTAATTTCTTAAAGAAGCTAGGCTACAGCACGAGCGAGCGGTGATTTTGATGAATTTATTTCGCTACCTAAATTAGAAGTGTATTTTGATTCTTGTGGTTGTCAAGAAACCCTAACACATTAAACGATTTGATGGTATAAATAAATAATTAAATTTAACATTAGAAGAAAATTTATGTGCGTTTCATTAATACCATTGTCAGCGCGGTTTTTTGGCGATCGGTGTTTTAGCTTTCCCGTGAAGCGAAGCTATCCCGTAGGGAATCACCCGCAATCGATCGAACGTCCATTCGATCGCCCAACCACCCTTCACAAACCCGAATCACGATCGACTTGCCCGATCGTTCCCACACTCTACAAACCCTGGCTGGTTCCAGTCCTCGGCCGGAAGAGGTACCTTCCCCCCACAACGACAGGAGTGGGTTTCAATGCCTCACGGGCGATCGATCCTTACAAACAGGACAGCCAGTGCATTTTTAAGGCTATGGCTTCGGGTAGGATTAGTAGGACGAGAGGAAGTGGATAAAATGAGCGCCAGCAATTCAACAGAAATCAAGTTCGGAACCGATGGGTGGCGGGGACTGATTGCCCATGACTTTACTTTTGCCAACGTGCGAAAAGTCACTAGGGCGATCGCCAGTTACCTCGAAACCGCTTACACAAAAGACCGTCCAGTTCTAGTCTCCTACGATACCCGCTTTTTGGCAGACGAGTTCGCCCGCACGTCGGCGGAAATATTGGCAGATTTGGGATGGACTGTGCTTGTGGTCGATCGAGATTGCCCAACACCAGTCATCGCCTACAGCGCCAAGCATCTAAACTCCGCAGGCGCTTTGATGTTCACCGCATCGCACAATCCCGCACCTTACTGCGGCATCAAATACATCCCCGACTACGCCGGCCCGGCTACCCCAGAAATTACCGATACCATTGTGGCAAATATTGCTGGTGCTTCTGACGCGCCAGCAATCGGCAGCCACAACGATAAAATCTCCAGTTTTGACCCGAAACCCGAATATCTGAAGTTTCTTTATGCCTCGATCGATGTGGAGCGGATTCGCTCTGCTAAGTTGAAGGTCAAGTACGACGCTCTCTATTCGACTTCTCGCGGTTATCTCGACGATGTTTTGGAACACTGCGGCTGCGATGTCGAAAGTTTTCACACCTACCGCGACGTGCTGTTTGGCGGCGGAATGCCCGAACCCAAGGGCGAACAGTTAGTCGAGTTGGTGGAAGCTGTTAAAAAGGATTCGGCTGATTTAGGTTTGGCTACCGATGGCGATGCCGATCGCTTTGGTATTGTTGATGAGTTGGGAAATGTGTTGACTCCAAACACTGTGCTGTTGCTGTTGGGCCGTCACTTGGTTAAGAATAAAGGCTTGACTGGGGCGATCGTCCGTACCGTCGCAACTACCCACTTGCTCGACAATATGGCCGCCAAATACGGTTTAACAATCTACGAAACCGCAGTCGGTTTTAAATACATCGGCGAAAAAATGCGGGAAACTGCGGTACTAATCGGAGGTGAAGAGTCTGGCGGTTTGAGCGTTTTGGGTCACATCCCCGAAAAAGACGGGATTTTGGCTGATATGCTAGTTGCTGAGGCGATCGCCTACGAAGGCAAACCGCTTTCTCAGTTAGTCGAAGAAGCCATCAAAGAAGCCGACGGCCCCCTGTACAACAAACGCTTGGACTTGCACCTAGACGAAGCCCACAAAGCAGCCGTTTTGGATTCTTTTACCAAGAATCCCCCCACGGAAATAGCGGGTATTGGCGTTAAGGAAATCGGCCGCAAAGACGGCATTAAACTTTATCTAGAAGACGGTGGTTGGGTACTGCTTCGGCCTTCGGGAACTGAACCTTTGATGCGCGTTTACATGGAAACCAATTCTGTGGAAAAAGAAACCAAAGTTGCTGAATACATGGAAAAGGTCATTGCCAAATTAGAACCTGCTTAATTTTCCACCTATTCCTATGCGGGGTTTTTTCCCCTCAGCCTTGAGATTGTAGGGTGCGCCCAACGCGCACCTTATGTATTATTGAGTCCGTAGGGTGCGTCAGCAATCATCCGATCTGTGTTTAGCAAAGATTTTACGACTGACGCACCCTTTTAAAACAACTAAAATTAATCATCGATACTGCTCGGCCAGTTATATAATTGCAATACAGTCCCACTTGTTAAAGTTTATTTTTATTTTTCTAAATATTTAAAAAAACCTAATTTTTTTCAGTATCTACTTGACTTTTCCGGGAATTTCGTTGTATATTATTTAATAATCGGCTGGTTGCAAAAATAATATTTTGACACAGATTCCGATTATGAAATAAATATATCACTTAATTTATTAGCTTGTCAAGCCTTTTATGAAAACAATTCCTCTGCTCGCCATTAGTTTTTTAGTAGCAATTTTGGCTAGCGCGATCGGCATAATCTCAGTACAGAACGCCGCCCCAGTATCCTTAAACTTTATCTTTTTTAAATCCATACAAATGCCCGTAGGATTAGTATTGGCGACGAGTATTAGTGCAGGACTGATCGGCGGTGCGCTGCTGCAACCGCTGTGGAACCTTTCTGAGTCCCAAGGTTCGCGTTCCAACTTTCAGGCAAATTCACAGGACTCCGACACGGCAGAATATTAAGTTAATTTGTTGAATGCTTAGATTGAATACACCTGACCGTCAATCAACAGCCGAGTAATTCCCTTAGCTAGCAGGTAAGGCGCAGCTTTTTGCAGCATCCGGCCGTCAGGAATCTTGAAAACTCTTTGATTGCGAGTGGCAAATCGGCGCGCTACTCGGTGATTGTCAAATACTGGCAGGGTTTTTTCGCGAATTTCGATCGCCGGAATTTGACCGAGTTCGCCAAAAGCTTTCAAAGGTCTAGTGATTAACTCCGACGCCCGATCGACTACTAAATAGCAAATTTGGGGTACAGATGCTTGGCTTAAAGGCAAAACTTGAATCACCCCAGTAGCCCGAAACTCGCTCGAATCCCCCGACATCGAACCCAGCAGGCTGGCTTCAAACAGAGAATCTTCATCCTCTAAATCTTCGTCGAAGTCGTCTAAATCGTCCCCGTCGTCATCATCTAAATCGTCCTCATCTAAATCGTCCTCATCTTCCTCGAAATCGCTAAAATCTTCACCCGCCACCTTTTCTGCTTCTAGCAGCACAGGCTGCTGTCCCCCAGTCACAGCAGCGCTGTCGCTGCGATCGACATCGGTTGATAAAGTAGTATCTGGCAAAGCCGAAACCAAATCCGACTGGGCACTTGATAAAGAACGCTTTGTCGGAGTCGGCCTCGAATTTGAGGCTGATTTCGGGACAGGGACTGACTCCGACAGGGGGACACCTGCAGGATCGGTTTCGCCCTCAGCCGCCGACTCGGCAGTTATATCTGTCGGTTCAGAAACAGCGCTGCTGGCGGAGGAACGCTTTTGTTTTTGCTGGACTAGAAATTCGTATTCCGACTCCGACAAAGCGCCCTGAATGATGCGCCTGACTGTCGAACTACTTACTCCGTAGCGCTTTGCTAGAGTGATAGTATTATCGTCTGACTGTCGGTACAGCCGCAGGAGTTCCCGTTTGTCTGAATCGGAGAGTTTTGTAGGCGTCATGCCAAGTTTTCCAGCAAAAAAATGTGAAAAAACGCAGGAAGTGCGCTCGGCGAACTGTGATTTTTCATTTGTGATTTCAAGTTGAGAGAGGCCGGCCAGCGTAAAAAAGCTTTCGCCTCCCCATCTCTTGTTTCGGGCATCCCAGTCTCCAATCGCTACGCAGCGCGGCGACTCCGCCTGCTCTGGCGAGAACGGGTTGAGATGTCATGTTCCAAGATAGCTCCTATTCCGAACAGGATGGCGCTGAAAACAAAAAAGACTTCCAGCAAACTACCGCTTTGATAACTACCCTCAGCCTGAGTATCGCGCCATTTAAAGTACATATCTGCGACGTAAAGCGAAAAAGTTGCAGCCGCAATCATTCGCCAAGATTGCGAAAAACGTCCTCCCCAAAACGCCAGCAGCAGTGCAGTAGCGATAATCAGCAGGAAAACGTCCCCGACGATGTAAAACAAATTGATTGCATAGGCGTAAGGCGACAGTATTTTGTCAAGTGCTACAACCCATCCTGGAGCTTTAGTTGGTTCTACTGCTTCTTCCGGTGCCTCTACAGCAGCGGCCGCAGCCGCTCCTTTTGTCTTTGACTTGGACGAATCCAAAGCAGGGGCGGAGGCTGTTGGTTGGGTTTCTGGATCGGTTTCTGTCAATATTTCTAGACTCGGTGGCGGAGCCATTCCTAGCTGCGCTCTCCAAGAGTCTGGTGCCGCAACCCAGATAGCTACGGCAATTCCGAAGGCTGCAATTCCTGCTAACAAACCCCACTGCCAAATTTCTAAATTCAGCCGCTTTGATGTCACGGCGGCAACCATGCCCCCAATCAGTAGCACGTAACTGCCCAAATAAAAGGCATCGGCTGGGGAAACGTCCGGGTTTAACTCGAAATAGAGTTCCCAAATCCCGAACAGCACTCCGCCTATAAAATAGAAGAGCATCCCTAGACCAATGCCCAGCCAAACGTTGCGCCCGCTGACCATGTGCGGGCTTTGCCAGTTTCTAAAACAAACTAAAGCTGCTCCTAGGTATGCTCCGCATTCAAAAACATAGGTGCCGATCGAGTACCAAAGAGGTAAGCCCTCTTCTGGTGAGAGGGGGACGCTGAACAGCAAAAAGAACAGCAGTGCCATTACAGCCCAGATAATGCCCACAATTACTAGGGTCTGAGCTGACAGTAAAGATGCAGATGTAGATGACTTTTCTGAAGTGCTACTCATAGGGATTTCACGAAACCTAACTAGCGGTTGAACCCACCCCATCTCAATTTGTGATTGTAGATGAGGATTCTTTCGCCAAATAACCTTTGTCTGACGCTCCCGGAAAAACTGGCGTCCTCAGCGTGCCGTCGGGATTTTTGTCCTCGTACACTAAGAGAAAGACTAAGCAAGAATAATATCTATTTACTAATTCGAGGAATTAGTTGTTAGTCGATCTTTTGTCCGGAAATAATAATAAATGATAGAAGTAAGGTCTGTGTCTTCACCATTAAGGCTTTTACAGTACCAAATCCATCTCTGAAATCATACCCTCAAATGTTGCTGTCTCTGTTTTTTTTGTTTCGCACTACCCCAATCAGATCGATTATTGTGAGTGGGGACTGCGATCGAAATTTAGTTAAATTGCCAGACTGTAGGTGGCACCAAAACCGACTCAACAATTTGGTTGTTCGTACAAGTTGGCATTCCCACTTGTATATCCCGTACCCCCTACAGTGCAATTATCTCAGCTTAATTATCTGCTGCCAATTGTCTGAGCAATTGTCAAAGATTGTTTATGCTGCAATCCATAACTTGTTGAGGGCTGATTGTTTCAGCCAATCTAAAAATTGAGTGCGCTCCGGTGCTGGCATATCTTGCAGTACATCGCTCACTCCCTCAGCGAAGCCCGTATCGCCAAAATATGATTTGCCCAAACGGTGGAGTTCTTGCAATAAGGTTTTGAGATGTTGCTCTTGCCAAGGGGGCACCTTATGATTTTGCAAGGGACTAACGGTCAGCCAATTTTTGATCGCATCAGCCGAGTCGGCCTGGGGGAAGTTGCCCTGCTGAAATATCTTGGCGATATCTTTCTGAAACGATGCGGCTTGCCTTGCGCCTAAGAGGTCTTCTACATCGAAGTAAACAGCTTGGAGCAGCAGCAGGCAACCCTGCGCGAACAGCGGTGATGATGCAGATTCTGTACCTGCTTGTTCTTCACCCGCAAGCTGATCTAAACGGACTTTTCCCCAGACGCTATACCTATCCGGCTCTTCTAGCAGAACGCAGGCTTTGCCTCGATTGTCGGTTAAGTCCCGCCACAAGGCTCTGGCGTCTTCTGCTTGTTTGCCGTTGAAGGCGCTGATCAGGCGAAAAGTCTGCCCCTGATAATTGAGAATGGGAATTTGTTGATCCCGTTTTGGATGTTGATAATTGGTTATTTCAACGTCCTGCCGTTTCAGAATAAACATGACACTGCGATTTGACTCCTGTCATGGCCGAGGTGCTGTGCTTGTGACGTTCCCCTAGCCTTTAGGTTTGGGGATTCTTGATTTAATGAGTCCACTTACATTAGCAGGATTGCCCTCCTCAAGCGTTGCGATCCTTTTTTTGCTAACTAATGCTAACAAATTTCTCAGTTGAGATTGTTTCTCAACCCTGGCGTTTCAACTAATGCACTAAGGAAAAAATTCCCCGCGCACCAGGGAATGCTGTACTGGCAACGCTTGATTTTCGCGATCGTACCGATCGGGCGATCGACTATTTTGCTTTGATGTCGTAGAGGAACCTTATATATTGGCTCCGTACCATCAGGGATTTGCACCTGAGTCTTTCACTCCTAGTTCTACCACATTTTGATCAAATATCAAGTTGAGCCGAATGTTACCAAACATCGCTCATGAGCGACAAGTTAGTCACTGAGGATCGACTTGTGACTCAAATCCAGAGACTAGATCTGGTTTTTTGGTAATACGATCGCTCCTATCGTCTCGGTTTTTGACATTGAGGGCGATCGCCCTCGATGCCCTATTTTCGTAGTTCAAACCGATTTCTGGATAAATTATCAGATATTTACTTGCTCGATCGCACACTGCACCGATACAATAATGTTGTTAACGATTTTTGAGTTGGGTGCGTAACTCAGTTGGATAGAGTAGCTGCCTTCTAAGCAGCGAGCCGCAGGTTCAAGTCCTGCCGTACCCGTTAAAACAACACTATACACAGCAATACTTTCAGCCGTTTTTGATTTGAATGGCGAGACTGGTTCAAACCTTATTTGTCCTGCATTTGTTCCGAATTCGGTCATCCCGCACTAAGTCAAATCTGTAAAAAAGTCCCGCAGGCCCAACTGCTACCCATTTTCCCGCTTCCCGATCGACACTACTCATCTCCGCATCTGTTGGTCGCCGTCGGTGTATTATCATAAAAAGACCATCGTGTCAATAGCCTGTCGCTGGCAAAGTTAAAACAGCGACGGCTGTTGTGGGCCGAGTAGCCCTCAAGAGTTATCCTTAGTTCAGGCTAGTTTCCGACAGGTTTGGATAATGATCCCAGCAAATATATTGTATATTCCCCAAGATTTAATGCTATTGCCCTACGACACCGCGATCGATCGATTAAAGCCCCTATTAGCCCAAGCAACCGGAATGCCACTAATTGCATCGGACAATACGGCAACAATTGCACTCTTATTGCTTTCTGTGGGAATTCTGGGTTGGGGATTTTATCGCGCCAGAGATCAAGGCAAACTAGGAATTTTGGCTTGGTTGCAGTCAGTGGCGCTGATGACTCCTTGGCTGCTGTTCTTTGGTTTGTTCGCCGCCGGGATTTACCTCAATCTAGTGGCAGTATTGTTGCTGCTGGTGGCATCCACAGGATTATACATTTATCTGGGCCGGCAATTGCGTCAGGCTGCCTTGGATGCAGTGCTAAAGTCGCGCGATACTGCCCAAGAAAAGCCCCAAACCGATGGTTTCTCGCCCCCCGACTCGCAGCCGACATCAGCCAAAGAAACGATTAAAACCGTCACCTCGCCACCAGGAACCAATGAAGTAGAAATAATTCCCGTTCCTGTTGAAGACCTCAAGGCAATTCAAGGCATTTTTGGCATTGATACTTTTTTTGCCACAGAAACAATTCCCTATCAAGATGGGGTAATCTTGAAAGGCAATCTCCGGGGAGACCCCGAACAAGTACACTCGCGTTTGACCGCAAGTTTGCAAGCAAGATTAAACGATCGCTACCGCCTATTTTTAGTAGACAATCAGGACGAAAAGCCGGTAGTTATTATCTTGCCAAGCACAAATGACCCGCAGCCAACTACCGTATCTCAAAAAATCCTAGCAGTCGTGCTGCTGCTGGCAACAATTGCTACTAGCTTGGAAACTGGCGGTTTGCTGCTAGGTTTCGATTTCTTTGGTTCTCCGCATCGATATCTAGAAGTTCTGCCAGTGGCGGCGGGAATTTGGGCGGTTTTAGGATCGGGAGAAATTGCTCGCCGAGTGGTAGCAAATAAATACAATGTTGGCTTGAGTTGGCCGTTTTTTATACCAACTTTGCAGATTGGTTCTTTTGGGGCGATCGAACGTTTTGAGTCGCTACTTCCCAACCGTAAAGTTTTGTTTGATATCGCTTTTGCCGGATCGGCGGCTGGCGGAATAGTTTCTCTCCTAATGCTGATTACAGGTTTGCTGCTTTCTCACCCCGGCAGTTTGTTTCAAATTCCTGCAGAATATTTCAAGGGCTCGGTTTTGGTGGGGGCTTTGGCAAAAGTGGTGTTGGGTTCGGCTTTGCAGCAGCCGATTGTTGACGTTCACCCGCTGGTAGTTATCGGTTGGTTGGGCTTGGTAATCGTGGCGCTTAATTTGATGCCTGCAGGACAGTTGGATGGGGGTAGAATTATACAAGCAATCTACGGCCGCAAAATTGCCAGTCGCGCGACTTTGGCGACGTTTGTAGTGCTGGCGATCGCTTCTTTAGTTAATCCCTTGGCTCTATATTGGGCGATCGTGATTCTGATTTTACAGCGGAATCTGGAGCGGCCGAGCCTCAACGAACTGACTGAGCCTGATGACGCTCGTGCGGCTTTGGGTTTGCTAGCTTTGTTTTTGATGATTGCTGCGCTTTTACCCTTGACTCCGGCTTTGGCCGGCCGTTTGGGAATCGGGAACTAACAGCAGCCGCCGGTCTTTGGTAACAGACTCTGGCGTTGCAGTAAATTAGTCAAATCTAGGAATTGGGCGATCGAACTGGGGAACTGAAGGCGACGGTATTCCTAACTACTAATTTCCAATTAAGGGCGCGGCCACTAGCAATTTATCTTTTACCGAAAGTAGATTTTTGAACAACCCAAAATTTGTTTAAACTCGATCGAGTTTAAATAACTTATCTGAACATCTAGGATAAAGTCATGGCTAATCAACTTCCTCCTATATTGGTAACTTTTGATGCAGATGTTTTGATGGCTGGCAGAACCCAAGTGTGGCAAGAATATGCCAAGGTGGGAACTTGCTATATCCCGGAAGTAGTGTACGACGAAATAGATCGTCTTACCGGCGAAGCGGTGGAACCGGCTATCGAACAAATCGCTAAGGAATTTATGCGCTTTTTTGCCGAAAGCGGCTGGATTGCAACTGACGCTCAAGAGACGCACCGAGGTCTTGAACCTTCGATCAAAAATCAAAGCAAGCAAGCGATGCTCGTGGTGGCGACGGCTCAGTGCGTTTACGGTTTGGCTCAGGAACACCCGGAGGCTTTGTTGATTTTTGTGTCAAACAGCCAGCCTCTACTGAAGCGGCTGGCTTCTGTCGGGGCTGCGAATCTCTGCGGGATTACCGGGGCGATGCTGTTAAATTGGGCGAGGAAAGGGGAACGCCCGCCGGCGGTGACTCAGCAATTGCAAAGCTTGATGCGTACCCTCGCCGATCGCCAATCGACTCAGCGCTCTAACAGCAGAATTCAGGATGTTGCTGTCGGTAAAACCGGGACTTCTGCTAGCAAGTTCACGGGGATGCGCGGCACTTCTGAGTTGAATTCGCCGATCGCTTCTACTAAAACTAATCACACGGGTTTCACTGGAAACCGCAGTGCGACTCCGCGGGCCAAAAAGCCGCCGCGCATTCGCGAGGAGTCTAGAGATTACGAGCCGGCTGTATATCGGATGAAAAATATTACGCCACCGAAAAAAAGAAATAGCAGTTTTTTGTCTGGTGCGTTCAATTTTTTGGGAGCGTTATTTTTCTTGACGGTGGCGGTGGGTATTTTGTGGCGAGTATTTGATGTTAGGGGTTTTAGAAAAACTTTTGTGCCCGCTCTACCGCAGCCCGTGCAACAATTTGTTAAGTCTATAGACCCTAAGTAATCGACAGTGCAACTATTTTAACAATGTTGAACAGGAACGAAATAATTGGTCAATTTGCCTATATTGTTGCGAGTTGTGCCTATGCTTTAGTGTTTTTTGTGCTTCTTCCCTTCACACAGTATGATACGCCACCGGTTTGGATTGTGGCAATGGCGATCGTCCTGATTGTAGCAATGAATTGGCTGCTGTCTTCATCGTTGCTAGCTGGGTGGAGTTGGGTGGCTGCATTATTTGCTTGTCAGCTCGTACTGATATTTTTTGGTATCGTCTTTCTGGGAGATGGGCTGGTACTGCCAAGTTGTTTGTTTTTCGGAACTATGATACTAGGAGTTGCGAGCGTTTATACCAATTTCTTGCCACAAAAAACTCTGCTAATGGTGGGTTTGTTGACGGTATTTTTTATGGCTTCAATGTACTTATCTGTGATTGGTGGCTATGTGCTCAAAGGCAAAAATCCGTTTCATGGTTCTTCTACCCAGATGCAGCCGCTGTTGAATCAAAAAGTAGAAATTATCACCGACAATCCCAAACAATTGTATTTGAATGGCAGAACTGGGGAACTCACGCATATTAACCGTTATGAGGTGACAGTGAAGCTAGATGATGAGAAATCAATCTGGCCTTATGTTTATGTTTGGTGGCAGGATATCCAGGCTGCTAACGAACAGAAACCTTCAACAGTTGAGAGTTGAAGTAAATATGGGTTCTTAGTCTTTAACAACGCTGAAAAACTTGGTTTCACCCGCCCTAGTGTGTCATATCAATTCCGGTAACACTCATACATGATGTTAACTGTTAACTGTTAACTGTTAACTGTTAACAGTGAATTGACTATTCCGATTGTTGACAGACAATTTAAAGCCAAATTAGATCGCCAGCATTGTCCACTGCATTAACTGCTGCCACTCAGCAGATTGAGCTAATAAATCTGCATCGAATTCATTCCCCACATCCCGCGAAAATTCGGCAAAACAGTCCGCCCAATTAATTACTGTTTCCACAGGCAAATAAGGCGTATAATTCCAAGAACGCTGCAAAAACTCTACCATTTCAACAGAATGCCCGGTACGGTACAAATACCAAGCAATCCAAACTAAGGTACTGTACTTGATTTGCTTTTCCAACAAACGTATTTTATCGGGCAATTCGGGGCGGGCAAAAAAATTGTCCGTGACGGCGGCGAGGGATTTAGCCTGCGGTAAACCTTTGTACATGGCGCTTTGTTCGTGCTGGCGGTAGCAAACAGTTATTTGCTGCAGCCAATCTGCTTCGCATCCCATTAAGGCTAAACGCAGCACTAAATCTGTATCTTCTGCTGGGGGAAATCGAGGGTCAAATCCGCCGGCGCGCTCTAACCAATGGCGGCGAAATACCATCGCGCTAGGTAATACTGGTTTCCACCGCAGCCACATTTCTAAGTCTAATTTAGGGACGTTTTGCCAGGGTTTTACATCTTTTATGGGTTCGCCTGTACTGTTGACTTGACGCCAGCCGCTGTGGACTATTCCTAGATTTGGTTGCGCTGCAAATACAGCGATTTGTGCTGCTAATTTGTGGGGTAAAAAGTAGTCATCTGCATCGAGAAAGGCGATGAATTCTCCTCGGGCTAGCTCAATACCGCGATTTCGGGCGATGGAAACTCCTTGGTTTTGTTGGTGAATGTAACGAATTCGATCGCCATATTGCTCCAAAATTAATCTGGTGTCGTCTCGGGAACCGTCGTCTACTACAATAATTTCCCAGTCTGTATAGGTTTGGTGCAGCACGCTATCTACGGCTTGGCAGATGTAAGCTGCACAGTTGTAAGCCGGAATTACCACGCTTACCTGCGGGGTTCGATCGCTCATAGTTAAAATATTAAGTTTGATGGATTATAGCAATTCCAGCGAAAAATAAGGTATTGATTCCTCAATCCCTCAATCCGTCAATCTCTGATGATGTTAACCGCAGATTTCAAGGTTACAAACACTGATGGACGCAGATACATTCAATTTTGTTTGCGATTGAGTGCAACTCAAGTCTCATGACTGATGACTGTCACGGTTGAGAGCTTGCTTGCGGCCTAAATGCTTGTAGAGTGCGCCCGAGGCTGATCCGCGCGATCGGCATCGATACTTTTTAAGCAGAATTTTGGTTCAAGAATTTGCTAAGGTAAGTTGGTGCGAATTGAGTAAATCGTGGTGGCGCGTGGCTAAAGGGCTGCGATCGCCTTTTGCCTTCAAATACTTATCAGCTATTTGCAAAACCTGTTCTGGACTCGCCGGCTTGCTCAAAAAATCGGAAGCACCTGTTAATTTTGCTCGCGTGCGGTCAATTATACTGGCTTGACCTGTCAAAAACACGATCGGAGTTTCGCGAAAAGCCGGTGTTTTTCGCAAAAAATTGCACAAAGCAAAGCCGCTTGTATTCGGCATCACTAAGTCCATAAAAATTAAATCAGGCTTGTGTTTGGCAATAATGCCCACTCCCTGCATCGGGTCTTGAATTTTTAGGACTCGATACCCTGCCGGCAATAAAATTTGCTCTAAAAATTCGCAGACTGTGGGACTGTCATCGATACAAGCAATCAAAGGGCGACCGGGGCGGGCGATCGCTGCGGCAAGGCGCCACTGTTCGATCGGCGATGGCAAATCTGGTACTGTGCGGAAATTTACTAAACCTTGCTTGATGTAATTAACTAAAGCGCGAGTTGCCACTGTGACGCACTGTTTTTTCTTAAATGCAATATCCCAAAGAGTATTTTCGCCGTTAAAGACGTTAGCCAAAGCCATCAAAGAATTAGAACTAAATCGATTTTTCTGCAATTCGGCGGACGCTTTTAAAAGCGGTGCTTGTTCTGGATCTACCAGCCACAGACCCATTGCTTTCCACTGCTGCCAAATTTGTTCTGTAGAACACAAAATTTGCTCTACTTCCGTTACGGACAGCATCAAAGTAGAGATAACTTTAGAAAAATATTTTGAAGAGGGACGCCACTCCCGGCGCAAACCCGATTGACCGATCAGAGCAAAGAACACTTCGGAAATGCTGCTGCGGACGATCGCCTTAGCTTGTTCCAGACTCATTTCGCTGTCTGCTATCCCTCGTTGAAGCAGTTGATATTCCCAAAGTTCCCCAGCATCGAGGTCTCTAAGATCTACTTGAAAGTTGCGACAGTGTTGCCCGATCGCCCTGTACCAGCGCCTCGCCCTGTGCGATCCTCCTGTGGCATAAACCAAACAACCCTGAAAAAAGTAAAGTTGCCACTGTTGTTCCCCTTGTTCTAACAGGAGTTTCCCAGTTGCTTGTTTTTGGCCGAGCACGGCCATAGTATGGGACAACATTTTGTATCCGATTGCGGTAGCAGACATATCAACTCGCATCCCCTGTACTCTGTTTGTACCATTATATAGCTGCTGAGTTGTGAACAATAACAGTAATATTACTGAATTTTATTCATTTAAAAAAACTTGGTGCTGCGAATTTAACCGCATCATATCATGTCAGATCGATGACCATAACCAAAACGAATATGTGCCTAGAAGAGTACGCAACCGATCGAGCGTACTCTTGTCGGCACCGCTCCAATTTTGTTGTTATCAATACACCATACCCAGGATCGGGTCGGGGTATCAATCCCCTAGAATAATGCAACTCCTTTGCCCTGGTTGGAAACCCTTAATTCATCAGCCATTTTCAATTGTTCAATTTCAAACTTGGAGGGCGACTTGTCCGAGGAGCTTAGCCCAAGGAAGTCGAAGTATTTCAAATGGTATAATTCCCCTCGGGAGTGTTAGCCATGAGGGTGCAAAGCCTCTCGATCGCACTAATTAATAGCTAAAATTATGCTGATAACTAAAAATTAATTTTCCTCGTTATCCTTGGGAGGTACTGGATCGTAACCCCCAGGATGAAAAGGATGACAGCGCAAAATCCGCTTAACGGCCATTGAACTGCCGCGGAGTGTCCCAAATTTTTCTATGGCTTCGATCGCGTATTGCGAACAAGTGGGCTGAAACCTACAGGCGTTAGGCAAGTAAGGAGAAATCACCATTTTGTAGGATCGAATTAATCCGATCGGCAATGCTTTCACAATTTTCACCTCAGCGCTGGATTAAGTTAATCGCAAAATCTTGTCCCATACCGCTGAAAGCTAGGTTAATCCACAACATCCCCAGCGGTTCCAGCAATCGAGCTTGCTTGAGTTCCCCGACATCTACAACTTCAAATCCGATGTTTTGCGCGAGATTAGTGACAATTTTCTTGGCATCTATATTGTCTCCGCAAATAAAAGCGGTTGCTGTTTGCGAACAGAAGTGCAAATTTTTCAAACAGCTTGCGCCAATGTTGTTAAAAGCTTTCACAACTTGCGATCCGATCGCCCATTTGGCAATTTCTTCTGCCGCCGAAGTTGTGTGTCCGATTGTCAGTCCTGCAGCAAGTCCAGCGGGTGTCAGCTCGATCGGATTTGTAGCGTTAATAATAATTTTGCCAGTCACATCTCCCGCAGCGGCGATCGCCTCTTGCGTGCTATTCCAAGGCGTTGCTAAGATCAAAAATTGACCGTGACTGGCAGATTCTACAAGGCTAGCGGCTCGTGCATTTCCTCTTGTAGAAGCTACAGCAGACTGTACTTTTGCGCTCTGCGGATCTCTGACACCAAATACAATTGAGTGACCTTTTTGACTTAAAATTTGTCCCAGAGTTCCGCCAACATTTCCCGCGCCAATTATACCTATTTTCATTTTACCTCTTGGATAACTAAAGCACAATTTGAGGAGACAATATGGTACTTGTTTCTGAGGAAGCTACTTGACCGATACCTAAGAATTTACCATTTGTATCGTAAACTTGCAAGGGATAGGGAGGTTGGGGTATTAAGTTTGCGGGGGAATTGTTCTGTGTTTCCTGCGGTGTTATTGTTTCGGGAATGGGGAGGCGCTGTCCTTGAAACCAGCGTTTGGTATATTCAGGAGAAAGGACGATCGCGCCTAGGTGTCCCAAAACCACCGAGGGCAAAATCGGGCTGAATGTATTCTCCTGTATTTGCTGTTCCAATTGTGCAAAAGTGAGACTTTGGTCGATCGAGAAACCGCTGCTTTCGGTACGAGTCAAACAAGCCAAAGTACCGCCTGCATTCAACAGTGCACCCAAGTCCCGCGCGATCGCCCGAATGTAAGTACCGGGCCCGCAGGCGATCGACAAATCCAACTCAGGAAAATCCCCCGGCCGCCAATCCAAGATTTCCAGCCGAAAAACCTCAACATTTCTAGCAGTAACTTCCAGAGTTTCACCTTTTCTAGCTAACTCATAAAGACGTTTTCCTCCCACCTGAACCGCACTAAAATTCGGCGGAAACTGCTCAATTTTTCCCAGAAAATTCGGCAGTGCAGCTTGGACTTTTTCTAAACTCAAATCCGGCACAGGTTGAGAATGGATAATTTCTCCTTCTAAATCGTCCGTAGCGGTAGTTAAACCAAAGCGAATCGTACCTCGGTAAGCTTTATGGTGTTGGAGAAATTGCAGCAGTCTGGTTGCTTTACCCAGGGCGATCGGCAAAACGCCAGTCACTGCAGGATCGAGGGTTCCTCCGTGTCCGACTCGCTTGAGTTGCAATATTCGGCGCACTCGCCCCACGCAGTCGTGAGATGTCATGCCCGCAGGTTTGTTAAGATTGAGAAAACCGTCTATAGTCATTTGTCAGTTGGCAGTTGTTAGTTGGCAGTTGTTAGTTGTTAGTTGGCAGTTGGCAGTTGTCAGTTGTTAGTTGGCAGTTGTTAGTTGGTAGTTGGCAGTTGTTAGTTGGCAGTTGTCAGTTGTTAGTTATTTTAGCCTGAGCGAAGTCGAATGATCGTTATCAATTATTAGCATTTTATGCGGTCAGTTTTAGCTAATAATACATGATAAAGATGACCCAAAAAAGCAAGAACTGTCCTTATTTATTAGTCAGGAATCAATATATATTAGCATTTTTTAGGGGTGATATTAGCTAATGATATATGATACAAATAACTAGAAAAAAAGGCGAAACCTGCCCTCTAATTCATCATTCACTATTCACCATTCATCAGTCATCGGTGAGAAGGAAGTTCGGCAACGAATTTTTTGACAAGTTTCAGGAATAGATGGAAGAAGGTAGAAGGAAGTTGAAAAGTTTTGAGATGTCTTGGTTACTGACAACGCCCAAGCCTTACCTGAGTTGAAAAATTCAACATTAAAAACTTCAGATTCAAAAGTACCCGCAAGCTCAATTCCCAATTACCAATTCCCGATTATCGATTCCCAATTAAAAAATAAAGTCCGCCCTAGGGATAGAAGTAACTCCCAATACAGTAGCCAGAATTTCCTTGCTGCTTGTAATTTGAATAATTGTACTCGTCGAAGTTCCAGATCCAGCGAAAATATTGAGTTCGCCAAAGGTGAGGCCGGCACTCAAGCGAATTTTATCAGTACCAACAGTAAAATCGGTAATCACATCGCCATCTGCAAAACGCCCGATCGCAAAAGTATCATTTCCAGCGCCACCAGTTAAAGTATCTCTGCCGCGATCGCCCGACAAACAATCATCGCCAATACCGCCAAACAGCGAGTCGTCACCAGTACCCCCAAACAGGGTATCATCGCCCGCGCCGCCCAACAAAGTATCGCTGTCTTGGTTGCCAAATAGCAAATCATTGCCCTCGTCGCCGCTTGCCGAGTCAGCACCTTTGCCGCCGTAGACAGTATCGTCGCCCGCGTTGCCGAAAACGCTGTCGCGGGCTGAACCGCCAAACAGCAAATCATTGCCCGCGTCGCCTGTAATTGAGTCGTCGCCGTCGCCGCCGTAGAGGGAATCGTTTCCCCCCAAGCCAAAAATGCTGTCAGCCCCGCCTAAACCGAATATCAAGTCTGCGCCCCCAGTACCGCTGAGGGAGTCGGGGCCGCTGGTGCCATTCTTGGCCTTCACTGACCCTCCGGGGCTGGTACCACCGCTGGAGGGGGTTGGAGTTGTGATGATGATAATGTTAGGTACTGCTGATGGCATGATTTGGCACAATGGTAGAAATTTGCCATTCTAACTTAGCTTAAAAGCCGGAGTTTTGGACTTTATCTGAGGTAAGTTGAAAAATTGTCGGACTACTTTGTCTCAAACACAGCGCAATCATTCTAAACTCAAGCTGGAACCAGCAATAAGTCAAATTGCCGGCAGGATGCCCAACTAAACAAAGCTGAGAATATCAACTCTCTGCGAGGATAGGAATCTGCTGGAAGTGCGGCTTGTTTCGGAGTTTTCAAACAGCTTATTCGGGCCGAAGGATTTGTTTTTCAACGGAGACATCGATTCGCCATCCTGTGAGTTCTTTGATTAATTTTGGTTATAGTCTGCTGCGTCGCGATGTCCAAAGTGCGATCGATATATAGCATTTCGAGTTCTCATATCCGGTGCCGCTGGCCAAACAGGGCTTATGCCAAACCGGGCTTATGGCATACCTCACTACGCGATCGAACTGCTATATATAGCGGTTTTTAGTAACATGAGGCACGCTCTAAGAGCGGTAATAGCTAATAGGTAATGGCCGGATTGGTAATTTGAGTTCTGGTTAGCTACCAGCTATGATTTCTGACTCATTACCGCTTACCTTTTTCCCGATTGCCGATTGCGGGAGTCTACCTTACCTAACGGAGAAATGCTATAGTTGGTTTTGACTCTTATTTAGGCTACCT
Source organism: Microcoleus sp. B4-D4 (assembly GCF_036705185.1). NCBI lineage: Bacteria > Bacillati > Cyanobacteriota > Cyanophyceae > Oscillatoriales > Microcoleaceae > Microcoleus > Microcoleus sp. B4-D4. Next base: position 98,054 of record NZ_JAUBTX010000015.1, read on the forward strand.
GCACGTTCAGCGCTGCGATCGGGCTTGGCTAAATTCATCAAGCCCCCAGAGGACAGTATCCTATTTTTTCCGTTGTGCGCTTGCTGTCAGGGTAAAATTGAGCGCCTTGGTGGGGTAGTTCCGATCGATCGAACTATTTTCTTTGCGTAAAAATTCGCCAACCTGTAGGTGTAAAATTTGGGGGGTCAAATTTTTAGGCTCTAATCTATATAGAGTAAGGGTTTGATGCTCCTTCTCCGAAAATGAGGTTGGCGAAATCGCTAGAACTGTTGCTGGATAAGGATTTTAAGTTAAGGTGCTATCTATGGTATTGACAGAGCGAAAGCTGAAATGGTATTGTCTGAGGAGGTTGGCGAAACTGAACCTTGAAAACCAAATAGAGCAATGGTTTCACACACCGGCGGCCGCAATAAACCACACTCCCTACTAGGGATTGAAACCAGGTGATAACTGCTCAGTTTTTCAGCAAGCTGCAAGGCCGCAATAAACCACACTCCCTTCTAGGGATTGAAACCTTGCCTCTCCCCCTTCCAATACCCGAAAGAATTATGCCGCAATAAACCACACTCCCTTCTAGGGATTGAAACTAATTTTAAAGGCTGACAAGGTTGAACTTTCAGGCCGCAATAAACCACACTCCCTTCTAGGGATTGAAACTATTCCTCCTGAGCTACTATACCTTTCCCAATCATTTGGCCGCAATAAACCACACTCCCTTCTAGGGATTGAAACTACACTTAAGTTATTGTTGAGCTATGATCTAAGCCGCCGCAATAAACCACACTCCCTTCTAGGGATTGAAACATATAACTCTAGATTCATTATTTTTATCAACAACGCCGCAATAAACCACACTCCCTTCTAGGGATTGAAACATCGGTATACCCTCTTCCGGTGTCGCTATCACGCCGCAATAAACCACACTCCCTTCTAGGGATTGAAACATGCCGACATCACTGACGACGATTATCGACGAGACAAGCCGCAATAAACCACACTCCCTTCTAGGGATTGAAACTAACTGGTTGATCGAGTTAATTTGGGTCGATCGCCTGCCGCAATAAACCACACTCCCTTCTAGGGATTGAAACCCGCAAGAATTTACTCCTTCTCAATCTTGCAATTTGAGCCGCAATAAACCACACTCCCTTCTAGGGATTGAAACAAGTGCGAGCTCGGCGAAAAACCAGTAATCTTCAGGCCGCAATAAACCACACTCCCTTCTAGGGATTGAAACTGGTAAGCGTACTCTAGCTCGATTAAAATATACAGCCGCAATAAACCACACTCCCTTCTAGGGATTGAAACAACTCCTGTACTTTTTTATCAGTCTGTTTCTCGCGCCGCAATAAACCACACTCCCTTCTAGGGATTGAAACCGTAATCAACACCCAAGGCAGACTGCCATTGTTCGAGCCGCAATAAACCACACTCCCTTCTAGGGATTGAAACAAAAATTTTAACCCCTGGAGCTGTATTTTATTAGCCGCAATAAACCACACTCCCTTCTAGGGATTGAAACCTTCTAGATGGGCTGCTCGCAGCTTTAAAAGCATTAGAGCCGCAATAAACCACACTCCCTTCTAGGGATTGAAACTTGGGATTAATATCCGAATCAAAGGCAATAATAAAGCCGAGCCGCAATAAACCACACTCCCTTCTAGGGATTGAAACACTCAAGCAGCAAGCCTCAGAGATGGGGCTTTCTAGCCGCAATAAACCACACTCCCTTCTAGGGATTGAAACGCGGGCAATCGTTTCTGGAATGTCCGCATCAGTGCCGCAATAAACCACACTCCCTTCTAGGGATTGAAACTGAGAGCACAATTGTTTAATGGGTAAACTAACAGCCGCAATAAACCACACTCCCTTCTAGGGATTGAAACCTCCTTTAACCAAAGACAGACACCTTTCCTCAGAAAGCCGCAATAAACCACACTCCCTTCTAGGGATTGAAACTTCTAAATCGGCTTCTAGCCACAGTTTGCAATTGCCGCAATAAACCACACTCCCTTCTAGGGATTGAAACAGACAACAACTAGACAACCGTTAGACCATGAAACAGCCCGAGCCGCAATAAACCACACTCCCTTCTAGGGATTGAAACGCATCTCTGGTATCCACTCTTTCGGCTGGTTCGGCCGCAATAAACCACACTCCCTTCTAGGGATTGAAACCGATATAGTGGCAGTGAAGTACCTGTTGCTGCTGGCCGCAATAAACCACACTCCCTTCTAGGGATTGAAACCGACCTAAATACGGGGGTAATCGGTGGCCGCTGTATTGGCCGCAATAAACCACACTCCCTTCTAGGGATTGAAACAAATCGAAGAAGCCGACGCGACCGTTCACAAAGGCCGCAATAAACCACACTCCCTTCTAGGGATTGAAACTGAGCATTGAGGAGGAAGAAGCCCAGCTTTTGAGCCGCAATAAACCACACTCCCTTCTAGGGATTGAAACATAATATGGGCCCTGCAATAATGTCTTGAGTGTTGGGCCGCAATAAACCACACTCCCTTCTAGGGATTGAAACCTAAAATAATGTAGACATTACTGCTTACTTCTGCCGCAATAAACCACACTCCCTTCTAGGGATTGAAACATATCCAGCTAGCGAGTCGCCACCCGCAAATGATGCCGCAATAAACCACACTCCCTTCTAGGGATTGAAACTAAGCAGGCATATTTGGGAGACTGAAGTGAACCCAAGCCGCAATAAACCACACTCCCTTCTAGGGATTGAAACGCGGGTGTCAGCTTCCCCAGCCTTATTAGGGCGCCGCAATAAACCACACTCCCTTCTAGGGATTGAAACAGAAAGTTGGATTAAGAATCTTAACCCGTAAAAACGCCGCAATAAACCACACTCCCTTCTAGGGATTGAAACCATACTCCCGGTGAGCAGAAACTCCACATAGAAGATTGGGAAGCCGCAATAAACCACACTCCCTTCTAGGGATTGAAACACCACCATGCACTGGACTACTAATCCCCCCGCTTAGCCGCAATAAACCACACTCCCTTCTAGGGATTGAAACAAATTAGACGGCACACTATCAGACCCGTTAGACGGGCCGCAATAAACCACACTCCCTTCTAGGGATTGAAACACGAATGCTCTATCAAAGGACACGGCGACAGTGTACTGTTTGAGCCGCAATAAACCACACTCCCTTCTAGGGATTGAAACTAAATATTATTCGCTTACCCGAAAGGCAAGATCCCGCCGCAATAAACCACACTCCCTTCTAGGGATTGAAACATGGTGTTGGAGTTGGTTGTTGAACCGATCGAGCCGCAATAAACCACACTCCCTTCTAGGGATTGAAACTGAAATCTTTGTTAGAATTTACGACAAAAATATTGCCGCAATAAACCACACTCCCTTCTAGGGATTGAAACTTAACTATGGATTGCGATCGCGAACAGCAGCTTTTGGATGGCCGCAATAAACCACACTCCCTTCTAGGGATTGAAACCTGTTATAGGGGCCGGTGCATCCGATTTCTGGACAGCCGCAATAAACCACACTCCCTTCTAGGGATTGAAACAAAAGAGGAATAGTATCAGTGGCTTGAGTAACCACCGGCCGCAATAAACCACACTCCCTTCTAGGGATTGAAACGATGAAGCTCACGAGTATTTGTATAAATTTTATTTGGGCCGCAATAAACCACACTCCCTTCTAGGGATTGAAACAACTAATCTTTTGGGAATCTATCAAAATCTGGGTGCCGCAATAAACCACACTCCCTTCTAGGGATTGAAACTCAGAAAAATTTGCCATGATGATAATTCAGCCGCAATAAACCACACTCCCTTCTAGGGATTGAAACGAGCCTCCATTGCCTGCTCCTGCCTTCCTCCCTCCTGCCGCAATAAACCACACTCCCTTCTAGGGATTGAAACCAAAAATGGGGTACTGGGAGTGGTGAGTGCGATCAGCCGCAATAAACCACACTCCCTTCTAGGGATTGAAACATATCCCGTAAGATTTTGGGAATTCTGGAAAAAGCGCCGCAATAAACCACACTCCCTTCTAGGGATTGAAACAATTAGATATGCAATTCTAAATTGATAAGGAGTATCGGGGAGCCGCAATAAACCACACTCCCTTCTAGGGATTGAAACTCTAGTCCATCCTGTTGCCAAGGTTTACAAAATCTTGGCAAGCCGCAATAAACCACACTCCCTTCTAGGGATTGAAACTTTTTCGTGAGCGTCGATCGCTTTCTCAATTTTTACAGTGCCGCAATAAACCACACTCCCTTCTAGGGATTGAAACGCACACGGCAAAATTATTCGATGAGTACCGGGAAAGCCATGCCGCAATAAACCACACTCCCTTCTAGGGATTGAAACTTCGATTGTCATTCCCGGCGTGTCGCGAACAATCCCGCGCCGCAATAAACCACACTCCCTTCTAGGGATTGAAACTCCACGACAGTAGAGCGTCATCCAGACGATTACAGCCGCAATAAACCACACTCCCTTCTAGGGATTGAAACTGACTTCATTAGTGAGAACCGCTCCCAAAGGTTTGCTCGTGCCGCAATAAACCACACTCCCTTCTAGGGATTGAAACATGGATAACGGGTGCGATACCCGACAACAGACGCCGCAATAAACCACACTCCCTTCTAGGGATTGAAACGCTAGAACGCAATTCTAGCTACCTATAAATTCATTAGCCGCAATAAACCACACTCCCTTCTAGGGATTGAAACGAATATTACCATCAGCATCGGTACGAGCTTTTCTGCCGCAATAAACCACACTCCCTTCTAGGGATTGAAACCTACTTTTACTGTGACCGGGCAAACTTTTCAGCTTTGGCCGCAATAAACCACACTCCCTTCTAGGGATTGAAACTCGCAGAAGCAACGCCAACAATCAGCCGAAGCGATACTCAAGCCGCAATAAACCACACTCCCTTCTAGGGATTGAAACTTGGGAATCTTTACCCGTCCGGTTGGGTTAATTAAGCCGCAATAAACCACACTCCCTTCTAGGGATTGAAACATTTGCAAAAGGCTTGATACCAACTGTGCAAATCAGCCGCAATAAACCACACTCCCTTCTAGGGATTGAAACCTGAGTTGCGATCGCAATTCCTGCAATTCTGTTTTGAGCCGCAATAAACCACACTCCCTTCTAGGGATTGAAACTGTACTTTCCTGTGCTGCACTGAGTTTGTGGCTAACCCCACGCCGCAATAAACCACACTCCCTTCTAGGGATTGAAACCCGTGCCGATGACCATAGATGTAGCGAGAGCGCCAGCACCTAGGGCCGCAATAAACCACACTCCCTTCTAGGGATTGAAACGAGAATATTGATACTCTTTCTGTTGCCGTTCCTGCCGCAATAAACCACACTCCCTTCTAGGGATTGAAACTTGATTCTAGTAGCTGATATTTGCCCAGTTAAAGCCGCAATAAACCACACTCCCTTCTAGGGATTGAAACTTCATGTTGATTCTTCTACTTCTTGTATTCATTCTCGCCGCAATAAACCACACTCCCTTCTAGGGATTGAAACCCAAATTTATCTGAAATACAAGGTAAATTTGAAAAAGGCCGCAATAAACCACACTCCCTTCTAGGGATTGAAACTCGAAGCGATTCCATCCAGAGGTACAGGGGACAATTGCGCGCCGCAATAAACCACACTCCCTTCTAGGGATTGAAACAAAGTCGATCTAACTGGCTTTGCGGTAGGAGCTAAAGCCGCAATAAACCACACTCCCTTCTAGGGATTGAAACTGTCAGGTACGGGATTAAAAATGCGCTCGATCGCTTGCCGCAATAAACCACACTCCCTTCTAGGGATTGAAACATCTAGGCGGCCGAAATCCAATGAATAAACATCGAAGTAAGCCGCAATAAACCACACTCCCTTCTAGGGATTGAAACCCTTTTATTTACCTGTACAAATTATTAAATAATGAAGCCGCAATAAACCACACTCCCTTCTAGGGATTGAAACGCGAAACAGTCACAGGGTTGCAGCCCCGTAACTCGGAGCCGCAATAAACCACACTCCCTTCTAGGGATTGAAACAATAACGGAAATACTCATCTCGAACCACTGATTTGCCGCGAGCCGCAATAAACCACACTCCCTTCTAGGGATTGAAACTGGCTCCAAATACTGAGAAAGCAGGCAATTGTTGTTGAGCCGCAATAAACCACACTCCCTTCTAGGGATTGAAACTTTTCCAGAACCGAGGACGGCGGCCTTTGATGATAACGCCGCAATAAACCACACTCCCTTCTAGGGATTGAAACTTATACCAAGAAGGAAGGAAGTAACATACTATGGCAACTAACGCCGCAATAAACCACACTCCCTTCTAGGGATTGAAACATAAATGCCTGACGAAAATTGGAAAATCGCTCTACGCCGCAATAAACCACACTCCCTTCTAGGGATTGAAACTTACTCCTTGGGGTCTGGGCGGAATAATTACGGAGGCCGCAATAAACCACACTCCCTTCTAGGGATTGAAACTTCTGTTTTTCGTTCTCATGACGATGATGATGAGCCGCAATAAACCACACTCCCTTCTAGGGATTGAAACTAGCTGTAATCTCGTCGCAGCCGATCGACATTCAAGCCGCAATAAACCACACTCCCTTCTAGGGATTGAAACTACCAGCTAAATCGCAAGCTAACACAATCCACAAATAGCCGCAATAAACCACACTCCCTTCTAGGGATTGAAACGAAAAGTTTGATTTCGACAAATTCACGACTGAAAAAGTTAAGCCGCAATAAACCACACTCCCTTCTAGGGATTGAAACCGACTAAGGCGGATAGATTACTACAGCACCGGACAGGCCGCAATAAACCACACTCCCTACTAGGGATTGAAACGAATAAATTAGGATATTGCGTACAATTCTGGAGATTTTACCGCACTTTTGTCGTTAAAATACAGTTGCCAAATTTCGTAAATACCGACATTAAACAGGTTTTTTGAGAATCTGAAAAGTTGCTAGACAATGTTTTTTTATAACCCAGTTAAATGCCATACATCTTGTTGTGCGGCATACATTTTGTGCCACCGACATCGATCAATTTTACGCTGATTTGGTAAATATCTAAATCGGAGACTAAAGCCTCATAGACCCTTTCATATCGTTTCCGGTTGCATCGGAATCATAAAATCGAGTCAACAGTTAACACTCAACCATTCAGTTTTTCGACCCGCCCGTCAACAGTCAACAGTCAACAGTCAACAATCATGTTTGAGTGCAACCGGAATTGATATCATCCCTACACTAAATTCCCAGGGTTTTCAGAGGATTTCTGATAAGCTCGCCAGCCGCCGAGATCGGAAATATCGATCGCACCCGCCACAGCATAAGACTCGCACAAAAAGCCCTGCACCGTAGAGCCATCCTCCAACACCAGCGTACCAATTCCCAAGGGCGGAGGAATTTTAGCGACAAATTCGCCAAAAGCCGCGATCGACAACTCCCAAACTTCCACCTCGATCGCCCTACCGCCCGCTGGTTGACGCACCAATCCCGGCTTGCCGATCGCAGTCCCCGTCAAAGCGTACAGCTTGTAAATCGGGCTAGTACGGCAGGCGCGCACCAAAATACCTCCGAGCTCGATTAATTGATAATTCAGCGGCTCACCGCTCAAATGAGCGCCAACCACAGCTATTTTGACTCGTTCTTCTGAGGGGAATTTGGCGGGGCTGGCGGGTTCCGGGACGGTGGGCAGCGGTAGACCGGTTGCGCCCAAAGTTCCCCCCAAGCTGACGCCGAAAGCAGAGCCCAAGCGACAGAGGGATAAATCGTGCCACGCAGGAGCCATCAGTGTCAATCCTGCGGGCAATCCGCTGCTTTGAAACCCGCTGGGAACTGCGATCGCACACAAATCGAGCAAATTCGCAAAGTTCGTGTAGCGCCCGATATTGGTGTTTAGCGCGATCGGCTCTGCTGCAACTTCAGCCACAGTATAAATCGTACCTGTCGTCGGCACCGCCAAAACATCCATTGACTGCCACTGAATTTCTGCCTGCTGGCGGAGTTCGGCCAACCGGTACGACGCGCGGTAGGCTGATACTGCATCGTAGCGTTTGCCGCCGCTGATAATCTCGTACACGATCGGATCGAGATCCTCTGGGTGCGCGTCGAGGAAATCGCCGATCGCCGCCAACCTTTCTGCTACCCAAGGCCCGCCGTAGAGCAGTTCGGCAGCATCCGCAAAGGGTTTGAAGTCAATAGGTGCGATCGTGCAGCCCAAAGATTGCAAGCGCGCCAGAGCCTCTCTGTAGCGCTGTTCGGCTTCTGCATTCCCGAAAAATTCCAGTTCCGCGTCTCCGGGAACCCCCACCCGCAAGCGGGATAAATCAGGCAAAACTTTCGTTTCAGGGCGGCGGGAAAACGCATCCTCAGCGTCAAAACCGCTGGCTACTTGCAGCACCGAGGCCGCATCCGCGCAGGTGAGAGCGAACACAGAAACGCAATCGAGCGATCGCACTGCCGGCACCAGCCCGCGAGTGCTTACCAGCCCGCAACTCGGCTTCAGCCCGACAATGTTGGTAAAAGCAGCGGGAACCCGCCCCGAGCCTGCGGTATCGGTACCCAGAGCAAAACTCACCAATCCGGCGGAGACTGCTGCGGCGGAACCGGAACTCGATCCGCCCGGGATGTAGCGCCGATCGAACGGATTGCGGCAAACTCCATAGGGCGTGCGGGTTCCCACCAATCCCGTGGCAAATTGATCCATGTTTGTTTTGCCGATCGCGATCGCACCTGCGGCACACAAACGCTCTACAACTGCGGACGATCGTGCTGGAGTGCGAGCAAACTGCGGACATCCCGCCGTAGTGGGAACGCCCGCCCAATCGAGATTATCTTTGATCGCAAAAGGTATCCCGTACAGCGGTAACTGCTGCGGGTCTAGGTTTTGCAATGCTTTGGCGCGTTCGAGGGTTTCCGCCTGCGGTGCTAAATAAATCCATACCGCCGGATCTGCATAGCGTTCGATCCGATCGTACACGCTCGCGACGACATCTGCAGGCGCGATCGAGCCGGTGCGGTAGCGATCGAGCAGCGAATGAATGTCGAGACTGTTGCTGTAGTTAAATTTTTCCATAATGCACCGTCAGTCGATTTTAGATTTTAGATTTTAGATTTTCGATTGAAGAGTTGACTTCATATCAATTCCGGTTATATGGGAATGATTTAACCGCAGAGAACGCAGAGAACGCAGAGGGAGATCGGAGAGAGATGAATAGTTCCCATGCTAAGGGATTTGAGATCACAGGCTGTGTTTGGCGATCGTTATTGCAAATAGAATGTTAGTTTACCGCATTGTCGATATTGTCGATCGTATTCGCATCCAGTCTAGGGCGATCGAAGTATTTCTCAAAAAATCTTCAATCCTGGCCTTGCTGGTGCAAGTCTGTGTGCCCGTAAACTTCGCGATTTCCAACCGCCGGGTTTTATCCTCCAAAAACTTTAATTTTACAAATCCGATAAAAACCATTTTTTGTAACATTCTACACAGTTTATCATCAAGCTTGCTGTTACCGTTTGAAACGTAGCAATCTAGTAAGACTGCACGCTACGGTATGCTTACCTTTTTAAAAGCTAAGCGCACTGCTGTTACCGACAGTCTCGCATAACTCTTTGGGTTGCAAACAGGATTTATACAGACAAAAATCGAAAAATTTAACCGCTTCTAGGGTTCCGATTTGAATCAGTTTCTAACTCTGTTTAGACAGTTCGAGTGCTGGTCCGAGAGAAGCAGACTGGTCATCCCAATATTATATTAATTTGAGGGAAACACTAGCCAGTTACACGGCGGGATAAAAGCCCGGGAGAAACGCGATCGACCAGCAAGGCTCGATTCGTTAACTCTCGGGCTTTATCCTTGTATATGAAGGGTTTGCGGGAGCTAAGGAAGCCAAGAAAGGTGCAAAAGCTCGATCGACATATTCACTTTTAACCAGCAACGAGAATCTGCTATGAATATCCGATATTGCTCCCCCAAAATAACGCGATCGCCCTTATCCTGCTGCGCCCTATTTTTCATTACCTTGTTTTTCGCTGTTGGCTGCGTCAACCCGGCAATTTACATCAAAACCACGACAGAAACAGAAGCAGCTTCTTCAGTAAGTGCTGATGCAGTTCGACTTGGATTCAGCGCGTGGCCCGGCTGGTTTCCGTGGCAAATTTCCAAAGAACAAAAAATATTTGAAGCCAACAATGTTGCCGTAGACTTAAAATGGTTTGACGGCTACTTAGAATCGATCAGCACCCTCACAGCAGGACAGATAGATGCTAACAGTCAAACCCTCGGCGATACAGTAAACTCCATATCAGGCGGCGCCGACCAAGTAATTGTTTTAGTCAACGACAACTCGACAGGAAATGACAAAATTATTGTCGCCGAAGGCATCAATTCCGTTGCCGATTTGAAAGGTAAAAAAGTTGCAGCAGAGGAAGGTACAGTCGATCACTTTTTATTGCTGTTAGGGCTTAGAAAAGCAGGTTTATCAGTGCAAGATATTCAATTTGTACCGCTGGAAACCGGCAAAGCTGCGGCAGCTTTTGTAGGAGGGCAAGTCGATGCGGTGGCAGTATTTGCGCCGTTTACCACGCAGGCATTAAAACGCTCGAACAGCAAGGAACTGTTTAGTTCAAAAGATTTTCCTGGGGCGATTTCCGACCATTTGGTGTTCACCCGAAAGTTTATCGGCGAACACCCCGATCGAGTGCAAGCCCTGGTCAATTCCTGGTTTGCAACATTGGAATACATGAAATCAAATAAAGAGAAATCTTACCAAATTTTAGCCAACCGCGCCGGAGTCAGCGTTGAGGAATACAAAGAATATGAAAACGGCACTAAGATATTTACGATCGAGGAAAACTTGAAAGCCTTTCAACCGGGAAATGACATGACATCATTGCAGTTTGCCGCGGCAGAAATGACTAAATTCCTCGTCGATGTAAATTTAGCAAAAACCCAACCAGACATCAGCACATTATTTGACGATCGTTTTATAAAAGCTTATGCCGAAGGTAAAAGCTAAAAGGTATAATTTACGATGGTGCAGACACAAAAAACCTTAAAAAAAATACTTTTTATAATCCCCAAAATCTACTCCAATTACTCGACAAACCGTTCTGTAATTAAATCATGCCACCAAATCCCGATCCGCGATCGATCCAATCCCACCTCAAGCAAAAAAGCCTCAATCCCACCGTTTTCTGGCGGATTGCAGAAGAGATACCACAACCCCTCAATATTGGGTTAACGGTAACATCGATCGCACTGCCGCTGCTGGTGTGGTGGCTAGTAACAACCTTCGCCAACGTAGACCCCAAATTTTTGCCTTCCCCCGGCAAAGTTTTAGAGGCATTTGGTCGGCTTTGGAACACTCGCGAACTTTTGAAAGACACGGTAGCGAGTTTGTGGCGGGTAGGAGTTGGCTTTCTGTTCGCCTTGGTTTTTTCCATACCAATTGGCGTGCTGATGGGCAGTTTTCCCAGCATTCGCGCCTTGCTAGAACCCATGTTCGGCTTGATGCGATATATGCCCGCACCAGCATTCATTCCCCTGCTAATTCTCTACTTGGGAATCGGCGAAGAACCCAAAATAATGCTGATATTTATCGGCGTCTTTTTCTTCAATTCGCTGATGGTGATGGATACAGTCAAGTTTGTTCCAAAAGACTTGATCGAATCTACTTATATGTTGGGTGGGAATCGCTGGGAAATCCTCACTCAAGTTATTTTTCCCCACGTTTTGCCGGGAATTCTTGATGCTAGCCGCATCAACCTAGCTGCGGCTTGGCAATTGGTAATCGTCTCGGAATTGATTGCCGCCACCGAAGGCTTAGGCCGCCGGATCAGCGTCGCCGGTCGATTTCTCAGAACAGATGAAATTTTTGTGGGGCTGATTGTCATTGGGGCGATCGGACTGACTTTTGACTTGCTTTTTCAATATCTGCTGCGGGTTTCTTGTAAATGGTCAAGTCAGAAACAGTAAGCAGATGTTAAAAGGCAGACTGGTGTCATTTTTTTACTTACAATACAGAGGATAAACTCATGTTTCTACAAATCAACAATCTGCACAAAAACTTTGAAACCAAAAAGGGTAAATTAGTTGTCCTCAAGGACATCAATATGAGCATTAAGCAAGGCGAATTTATCTGCGCGGTAGGCGCATCCGGTTCGGGCAAATCTACTCTGTTGAGGCAGATTGCGGGATTGGACAAGCCGACAACAGGGGATGTGAAAATTGAAGGCAAAGAAGTTGTTTCGCCTGGGCCGGATCGAGGTATGGTATTTCAGCATTACACTCTTTATCCTTGGATGAACGTGCAGGAAAATGCCGAGTTTGGCCTCAAACTTCAAGGCGTTTCCAAGAAAAAGCGGCGCGAACAAGCTAGCTATTATTTGAGTGTGGTAGGATTGACGCAGTTTGCTTCGTCGCTACCGAAGGAATTGTCGGGCGGGATGAAACAGCGGGTGGCGATCGCCCGCGCCCTCGCTTCTGAACCTAAAGTGTTATTAATGGATGAACCTTTCGGCGCCTTGGATATCCACACTAAAGAATCGATGCACGAATTCATGCTGGATTTGTGGCGCCGCACTCAGATTACAATCTTTATGATTACCCACGATGTCGAAGAAGCGGTGTTTCTTTCTAATCGGATTTATGCTTTGGGCGCTCGTCCCGGTACAGTGAGAAAGGAAATGTCGATTAATTTGCCCGATCGCACTCCCAGCGTTAAACGGCACGCCAAATTCCACGATTATCGCGACGAACTCATGGATTTGATGCGGAAACACGGACAGGAAGCAGTTGCAATGGCTGCTTAAATAGAAATAGGTTTGCAGTTGCACTTTTACGGGCGGGCAGGATGCCCACCCCACAAGAAAACTCACTCTTTGTGGAACAGGCATCTTGCCTGTTCTTGAGAATGGTGCAAGATATCAGTGGAGATAAATATTACTTTGGGAGAGGGGAGTTTTGCCACTACAAAATACTATTGTTTTGTTTTGCTAACCTACCTAAATACATCAGGAGGAACTTATGGTGCAACTATCATCCATCGACACAAACTCAGAAATTGATTCAAGCCTCGTATTAGTCGAAGAAACCGTACCGGGCGGCGCGTACTGGTCGGGAGTCATCAAGCGGGGAAACACCCTGCGAATCACCGATTTAGAAGGCTCTCGCGGCGTTTCCATGCTGTGCTACAACGCCGATAATGCGATCGAACGTTTCAACGCAGCAGACACGGCCAAAATTCAATTCAACGCCTTTCTCAAACAAGGGATGGTGCTCTACACAGACATGGGACGCATCCTATTTTCCATCACCCAAGACACCTCCGGCTGTCACGATTTGCTAGGAGGATGCAGCAACGCCATTAGCAATGCCAAAAAATACGGCGAAGGAGACTGGAAAAACTCCCGCGACAACTTCCTTAAAGCCCTAACTCGGTGGGGATTGGGCAAAAAAGATATCATGCCGAACCTCAACTTATTTACTCGCATTGCCGTCAAACCAGACGGCACGATGGAGTATCGCGAAGGCTGCGAGAAACCGGGTAGTTTTATCGATTTGCGAGCCGAAATGAACGTATTGACAATTATCTCTAACTGCCCCCACATCCTGCATCCTGCTTCAATTTACGATCCAAAACCCATCCAAATTCAGATTGTGAAAACCCCCGCACCCGCACCAGACGACTTGTGCCGCACCGCCAACCCGGAAGCAGTGCGCGGCTTCATCAACACCGATGCTTTGTTCGTGCAATAGACCTGATTCCACAACTCAATCTTGTCCGCACCAATCTGCGGTGAAAAATTATGCAATTCCATCACAAAAAGTGAACCATGACTGCAACCACTCAACAAATCCTCGATCCAAAAACAGCAATTTATAACGAAGTTTTACCAGCCAGACATCCCTGGTCTCGCGTCATCAAAAAAGGACAGATTCTTCGGATTGTAGATTTAGGCGGCAATCAAGCAGTAGATTTTTTAGTTTACAATGCCGATGACCCTTCCGAACGCTACAGCGCCCCCGATACGATCGTCAATCAAGGCAACATCTTTGTCACTACAAACAGCCAACTCATATCCAACGAAGGGCGAGCCATGATGACCATAATTGCTGACTCCTGCGGGCGGCACGATACCTCCGGCGGCGCCTGTAGCTGCGAGAGCAATTCCGTGCGGTTTGGGCTAGATAAAAAATACCAGCACGCCTGTGTTGAAAATTTCCTCGCCGCAATTCTTCCCCACGGTTTGGGTAAACGAGATTTAGTCAGCAACATCAACTTCTTTATGAATGTTCCGGTTAGCGAAGATGGCACGCTAGAAATTGTTGACGGCATCTCCGATCCGGGAAGTACAGTTGATTTGCAAGCTGAAATGAACGCGCTGGTTGCTATTTCTAACTGCCCGCAAATGAACAATCCTTGCAATGCTTACAATCCTACGCCGATTCAGTTGATTGTTTGGGATGCCGTATAGGTTGTAGCTGCATACCCATCTGAAACCGCCAGGGGTTTAAACCCCTGGCTAATAGCTAAAGTCCTCTTTAGAGGACTGAAGAATCGATTGCCCATTAGCAATTATCCAATTATCAATTAGCAATTCCCAATTCCCAATTCCCTAAATGTTTAACAAAGTTTTGATTGCAAATCGCGGTGAAATAGCTTGCCGAATTATCCGCACGCTCGATCGCCTCGGAATTGCTTCAGTAGCAGTATATTCTGAAGCCGACGCCCGCGCCAAGCACGTTTTCGCCGCCAGCGAAGCCGTTTGTATCGGTGCAGCCGCCGCAGCCGAGAGTTATTTGCGGTTCGATCGCATTCTCGAAGTTGCGCGCCAAACAAAAGCTCAAGCTATTCATCCGGGTTACGGCTTTTTGAGCGAAAATGCTGAATTTGCCGAAGCTTGTGCAAGCGAAAATATTGCATTTATCGGCCCGACTCCGAGTCAGTTGCGCTGCTTCGGATTGAAGCACACCGCGCGGGAAATAGCCGCTGCAAATCAAGTGCCGCTAACCCCCGGAAGCGAACTTTTAGCAAGTTTAGAGGATGCGGAAAAAGCGGCTGGGGCGATCGGCTATCCGGTGATGCTCAAAAGTACCGCAGGCGGCGGCGGCATCGGTTTGCAGGCTTGTTTTGGCGATCGAGATTTGGCAGAAGCATTTGAAAAAGTACAGCGTTTGAGTCAAAGCAATTTTAAACAAAGCGGCGTTTTTTTAGAGAAATACATTCAAACAGCCAGACACATTGAAGTCCAAATCTTTGGAGATGGCAAAGGAAATGTCATAGCCTTGGGCGAGCGAGATTGTTCGGTGCAGCGGCGCAATCAAAAAGTAATTGAAGAAACCCCCGCCCCTGCTATTAGCGACGAACAGCGAAATCAGTTGTACCGTGCAGCCGTGCGGCTGGGAAAAGCGGTAAATTACCAGTCAGCCGGTACTGTTGAATTTGTCTTTGATGTCGATGCGAAACAGTTTTATTTTTTGGAAGTCAACACGCGCTTGCAAGTCGAACACGGCGTGACTGAAGCTGTCAACAACATCGACCTCGTTGAGTGGATGGTAAAACAGGCTTCGGGAGATTTGTTCCCCCTAGAAGAGTACCGCTATCGGCCGCAGGGACACTCAATTGAGGTGCGAATTTATGCGGAAGATGCCGGCAAGAATTTTCAGCCGAGTTCCGGGTTGCTCAATCAAGTTGCGTTTCCAGAAAACGTCCGCTGCGACAGTTGGATAGAAACCGGCACGGAGGTAACTCCTTTTTACGATCCGCTGCTAGCCAAAGTAATCGTTTGCGGGGATAATCGAACCCAGGCGATCGTAAAACTAAAAGCTGCTTTAGATGCCAGTGAAATAGCGGGAATTGAAACTAATTTAGATTACCTCCGCCAGATTTTGGACGATTCCAGATTCAACCGAGGCGAACTGAACACGCGCTTTTTAAACTATTTTGAATACGCACCTTTAACGATCGATGTATTGGATGGGGGAACCTACAGCAGCATTCAAGATTATCCGGGGCGGATTGGCTATTGGGATGTTGGCGTGCCGCCTTCTGGGCCGATGGATCATCTGGCATTTCGATCGGCAAATCGTTTAGTAGGAAATCCCGAATCGACAGCAGGATTGGAATTCACAGCGACAGGCCCAACTCTGCGCTTTAATGCCGATACAGTTATTAGTTTGACTGGTGCAATTATGAAGGGAACGCTAAACGGCGAATCGGTGCCGTTTTGGACAGCAATTCCCGTAAAAGCTGGCAGCATTCTCAAGTTAAAAGCCATTCAAGGCGGCGGCTACCGCACTTATTTAGCGGTAAAGCACGGCTTTAATGTCCCCGATTATTTGGGCAGCAAATCAACTTTTGTACTGGGCAAATTTGGCGGACACGCGGGCCGCACGCTGCGTCCGGGAGATGTGTTGAAACTGCTTCAAACTGCCACTCTGGAAGCGGAATTATCTTTGCCACCGGAACTAATTCCCACCTACAGCAATAATTGGGAAATCGGCGTTTTGTACGGGCCTCACGGCGCGCCGGATTTCTTTACTGAGTCAGACATCGAAATGTTTTTCTCCACAGAATGGCAGGTGCATTACAACTCGACGCGGACGGGCATTCGGCTGATCGGCCCGAAGCCCACCTGGGCGCGTCAAGACGGCGGAGAAGCGGGTTTGCACCCGTCTAACATTCACGATAATGCTTACGCGATCGGCACGATCGATTTTACGGGCGATATGCCTGTAATTCTCGGTCTGGACGGCCCGAGTTTGGGAGGTTTTGTGTGTCCTGCTACTATTGTGCAGTCGGAATTGTGGAAAATTGGGCAACTGAAACCGGGGGACAGCATTCGCTTTCACTGTTTGAGTTTTGCTGAAGCTTTGCAGCGGGAATTAGCACAAAATCTGCAAATTGCTACTTTTTGTTTGGCTGTTTTTGGGGAAAATGCGGAGGAATTGCCCGCAGTTCCCGCGTCTCCAATTTTGCACGAAATTCCCGAATCTCCGGGACAGGTTGCTGTTACTTACCGTCAAGCTGGGGATAAATATATTCTAGTTGAATACGGCCCGTTGGTGCTGGATTTAAATTTGCGTTTTCGGGCGCACGCATTGATGGAACATTTGAAAGCAAATCCGTTGCCGGGTGTTATCGAATTAGTGCCGGGAATGCGATCGCTTCAAATTCACTTTGAGGGCCGCCAGATTTCGCAACAGCAGCTAATGCAGGCGCTGATTGCGGCGGAGGCGGAACTTCCGGCGATCGAGGATTTGGAAGTGCCGGCGCGAATTGTGCACTTGCCTTTATCTTGGGAAGATGAATCGACGCTGTTGGCCATTGAAAAATATATGCAGTCTGTGCGATCGGATGCACCTTGGTGTCCCAGCAATATTGAGTTTATTCGCCGCATAAACGGGCTTGACAGCATCGAACAAGTCAGAGAAATTGTATTTAATGCTAGCTATTTAGTGATGGGTTTGGGAGACGTTTATTTAGGCGCGCCAGTCGCAACTCCCCTCGATCCGCGCCACCGTTTGGTTACTACTAAATACAATCCCGCCCGCACTTGGACTCCTGAAAATGCAGTTGGCATTGGCGGCGCGTATTTGTGCGTTTACGGGATGGAAGGGCCCGGAGGTTATCAATTTGTCGGCCGCACGGTGCAAATGTGGAATCGGTTCAAACAAACGGCGGATTTCCAGTCTGGTAAACCTTGGCTTTTGCGCTTTTTTGACCAAATCCGATTTTATCCGGTTTCTCATGAGGAATTGCAGCGCTGTAGGGAAGCATTTATCGAAGGAAAGTTTAAATTAAAGGTTGAGGAAATCACTTTTAATTTGAGAGAATACAATGAGTTTTTGCATTCTATTGCTAGCAGTGCGGCTGAGTTTAAAGCGCAGCAGCAGGCGGCATTTAATGCAGAGCGCGATCGCTGGGCCGCATCCGGGGAATTTGACGCTGAATCTGCAACAGAAGCGCAGGTGGATATGGCTTCTGAAACAGCGGCGGAGGTTACTTTGCCGATCGGTTGTGAGGCAGTTGTCGCTCACGTTTCTGCCAGTGTTTGGCAGGTGCTGGTTAATGTTGGAGATGCGGTTGCTGAGGGCGATCGCCTGTTAATTTTGGAAGCGATGAAAATGGAAATTGCTATTACTGCTGATGTTGCGGGAACTGTGGCGGAATTGTTTTGTGAAAAGGGGCAAACTGTGACAGCCGGACAAATTCTAGCCGCGATTCAACCCCATTAAAAATACTTCAAATCAACTCCGGTAGCATCGGAATTAATATTACCCAGAGTCAGGACACGGCAGTGCCGTGTCCCTACAATTAATTGGGGTAGGGACACGGCACTGCCGTGTCCGAACTATCATTCCGATTACCGGAAACGATATCAAATCCCCGCAGTAAAAATCTTTTTTCCCCAAACAAAAAGCGCCCCTATTTCTAGGAGCGCTTTTTGTAATCTCAGACTAAAACTTAGCCGTTGATAGAAGGAGCAACCATTGCTACAGGAGTAGTTTCAGCAGCAGCCAAGTCAAGCGGGAAGTTGTGAGCGTTGCGCTCGTGCATTACTTCCATACCCAAGTTAGCGCGGTTGATAACATCAGCCCAGGTATTGATACCACGACCTTGAGAGTCGATAATCGATTGGTTGAAGTTGAAACCGTTCAAGTTGAA